>PMBV01000203.1 GCA_003153055.1 Myxococcales bacterium | reverse complement strand
GGGGCCGAGCGCTACGCGGCCTTGAGGTCGAAGCCTCCCGCCGAGCGGGTGGCGGCTTTGCTCGACGAGAGCGAGGCGCTGAAGCGGCACCTCCCCGGGCTGTTCGGCTCAGCCGAAGATGGCGCGCCCAAGCTGAGAGACGGCGCCCAGGATCGACTCGAGAGCGAGGTGAACGCTCACACCCGGTACGTGCGGGCGTACGTGCAACGCGCGCTGGCCAAGCTCGCCACCGAGCCTCCGCCGGCCGCTCCGCCGCGACCGGGTGCGTGAGGCCAGCTGCCGGGGTGGCCATCGGCGCCGCGCGAAGGTCAAGTTCTCGACATGCTCCTCCCGCTCCTCGTCGCCGCCGCGTTGTGGACAGCCCCACCGAGCTCGCCCGCGCCAGGGGAGTACGTCCTCGAGGGTGGCAACGGCACGTTGACCATCACCCGGGTGGCCAAGGCGCTGTCGTTCAAGCTCGAGGTCATCGGCGCCAACGCTCACGTCTGCGAGCTCGAGGGCACTGTCACCGGCGATTTGGGGCAGGTGCACTCCGACGCCTGCGCCGTGCAGCTCAAGGTGAAGGGCGACGCGGTCGAGGTCGCGGCGAAGGACGCCGAGGCGTGCAGGTCGTGGTGTGGTGCCCGCGCCTGGTTTGGTGGGCGGTACCTGATGCCGACGCCCTCCTGCGCCGCGGCCCAGGTGAAGGCGTCGCGGGGAGCGTTCAAGCGCCACTCCGCCGCCCACGCTTTCGCCGAGGCCAAGGCTGACCTGACCCCGCTGCTCGAGCGCTGCGAGCCAGTGCTGAGCCGCTTCGACCTCTGGTGGATCCGCAACGATCTCGCCATCACCCTCCACCACCTGGGTGACGACGCCGGGTGCCGCTCGGTGCTCGAGCCCATGACCCAGCTCGCCCGTACCCCAGACGACGAGCTGGGCGGCGCCGAGCCCGCCTTCGAGGACCTGTACCGAAAGGTCGCCAAGGCCACCCGCGCGAACCTCAAGGCCTGCGAGAAGAAATGAGCGCCGCGGGGCGGTAACGCGGTCGAGCAGCTCGGCTCATCGCATGGCATTTGACGGGCTCGGTTGGACCGAGTACGAAGTGTCCCCGTGTCCACGACGCTCCATCACCATCATGCGCACCATCGCCCCAACGGGCTGGCCTGCGCGTGCGTGTGAGAAGCGCTCACCCGACGCTGTGAAGCAAGCCAGCCCGTCCCACCGCGGACGGGCTTTTCGTTTCCGACGAATCGCCTGCTCCGCTACCCCCAACTCAAAGAGGAGCAGAACCGATGATTCGTGTAGCGCTACCAAACAAGGGCCGCCTAACCGACGAGCTGAAGGCGTTGCTGGACGACGCCGGCCTGCCGATTCGCGGGCGGTCGGAGCGGTCGCTCACGGCGTCGCTGGGTGGAGAGTTCGCCGCCATCTTCGTGCGAGCTCAAGACATCCCCGAGTTCGTCGCTGACGGAGCGGCCGATGTGGGGGTCACCGGCGTCGACCTGGTGCAGGAGTCGGAGCGAGACCTGGTCGAGCTCCTCGACCTCGAGTTCGGCCGGTGCCGGCTGGTGATGGCAGCCACCGAGGACTCAGGGCTCACCCAGGCCTCGCAGCTCAAGCCGGGCTCTCGGGTCGCGACGGTGTTCCCCCGGCTCACCACCCGCTTCTTCAAGGAGCGCGGCATTCCGGTGCAGCTCGTGCCCGTGTCGGGCGCGGCGGAGATCGCCCCTCACCTCGGCATCGCCGACATCATCGTCGACCTCGTCAGCACCGGCTCGACCCTGAAGGTCAACGGCCTGCGCGAAGTCGAGACCGTGCTCGAGTCGACCGCCCGCCTCTGGGCCCGCGCCGAGGTCGCCGTTCGCCCCGAGGTGCAGGATCTCACCATGGCCCTCTCGTCGGTGCTGCGGGCCCGCGGCCAGCGCTACCTCATGGCCAACGTCCCCAAGGAGCGGCTCCCCGCGGTGCGTGAGTGCCTCCCCGGCCTCAACGGCCCGACCTTGTCCGAGGTGCTCGACTCGGGGCGCTTCGTGGCCATGCACGCGGTGGTGCCGCAGAACGCGGTGTTCCGCATCGTCGCCCGGCTCAAGGCGCTGGGCTGCGAGGGTATCCTCGTCACCCGCATCGAGAGGTTGATGCCATGAGCATCGTCCGCTTCACCGGGGCCCTCGCCGCCCTCCCGCAGGAGGACCGGCGACTGCTCCTCGACCGCAGCTTCTCCTCCGACGCGTCGGTGGGGCCGAGGGTCACGACGCTCCTCGCCGAGGTACGCGCCGAGGGCGACGTGGCCCTGAAGCGCTTCGCAAAGGCCTTCGACAAGGTCGAGCTCACGACCCTCGAGGTGCCCCGCGAGGTCTGCCGTCAGGCGCTGGCCACCCTCGACCCGGTGGTGCGCCGCGGCCTCGAGCGGGCGGCGAGGAACCTCGAGCGAGTCGCCAAGGCCACGCTGCCTCCTCCCAGCGAGGTCGAGGTCGAGCCGGGCGTCTTGGTGGGCCGACGAGCCGATGCGCTGGAGTGCGTCGGCGTCTACGCCCCGGGTGGCAAGGCCGCCTACCCCTCGAGTGTGCTGATGGGCGTCGTGCCGGCGAAGGCCGCGGGGGTCGCGCAGGTGGTGGTGTGCTCTCCGCCTGGGCCCTCGGGTCTGCCGTCCGATGTCGTGCTGGCCGCGGCCGCGCTGTCGGGGGCTGATCGCGTCTTCGCCGTCGGTGGAGCAGGAGCCATCGGCGCGATGGCCTACGGCACTGCCTCGGTGCCCCGAGTCGACCGCATCGTGGGCCCGGGCAACGCCTGGGTGGCCGAGGCCAAGCGCCAGGTCTCCTCCGACGTGGGCATCGACTCGCCGGCCGGTCCCTCGGAAATCCTCGTCATCGCCGAGGCCACCACCGACCCCGGCGTCATCGCCCGGGAGCTGTTCGCCCAGGCCGAGCACGACGTCGACGCCTGCGTGGTGGCGCTTGTGCCCACCGACGCCCTGGCCCGCAAGGTGCTCGAGGTCCTCGAGGCTGGGCTCGCCTCCCAGCCCAGGCGCGGCTTCGTCGAGGCGGCCCTCTCGTCTCGTGGGGCGGTGTTGACGGTGAGCTCGCTCGACGAGGCCATCACCTTCGCCAACGCTTTCGCGGCCGAGCACCTCCTCTTGGCCGTGAAGGACCCGGGCCCGGTGCTGCCCCGGCTCCGCAACGCCGGCACCATCTTCGTGGGCGACTCCTCGTCGGTGGCCTTCGGAGACTACGTCACCGGCGCCAACCACGTGCTCCCCACCGCGGGCGCCGGCCGACGCTTCAGCGGCCTGTCGGTGCTCGACTTCGTGCGATGGACCACCTGGCAGCGGGTGTCGCCCCAAGCCGCGGCGTCCTTCGCCGAAGACGTGGTGCCCCTCGCCACTTCTGAAGGACTCCCGGCGCACGCCGCAGCCGCCGCTGGCTGGGCAGGAGCCACCGCGAGCTCGAGCCCCCTGGCCGCCCTGCGCACCAGGCCCACGCTCACCACCATCGCCCGCTACGTGCCCACCCGGCCGCCGTGCGAAATCGATCTCACCGATAACACCAACCTCTTCGGCGTCGCACCGGGAGTGAAGCGGGTGCTGACCGAGCTGCCCTCGTCGGCGGTGACGCGCTACCCGTCGCCCTACGTGGAGTCGCTGCGCGGCGCCCTGGCCAAGGAAGCGGGAGTGACCCCGGACTGCGTCGTCACCGGCTGCGGCTCGGACGACCTCATCGACGCGACGCTCCGGGCGTTCGCTGAGCCCGGAGATGTGCTGGCCTATTGCCCTCCGACGTTCAGCATCGTGCCCACCTTCGCCAAGGCCAACGGGCTGGTGGCCAAGGCGGTGGCCCTCGACGCCGACGCGCTGGCCCGGAGCGGGGCGCGGATCATCTACCTCTGCACCCCGAACAACCCGACGGGCGCCGTGCTGCCCAACGGGCTCCTCGAGGCAGTGCTGTCACGCACCACCGCGCTGGTGCTGCTCGACGAGGCGTACGCCGACTTCATGAAGGTGCCCAGCCGCCTCAAGGAGGCGTCGACCTCCTCACGCCTGCTGGTGCTCCGGACGATGTCGAAGGCCTTCGGGTTGGCCGGGCTCCGGGTCGGCTGGGCCGTGTCATCGCCGGCCGTCATCACCGAGGTCGAGAAGACGCGGGGGCCCTACAAGGTCGGCAACGTGGCCGAGCGGGCCGCCGTGACGGCGCTGACCGAAGACCGCGAGTGGGTCCGCGGGTGCGTGAAGCAGACCCTCGAATTGAGGGCCCGCTTCGTCGGAGCCCTCGAGGCCCAGGGCTTCAAGCCGCTCGAGAGCGAAGCCAACTTCGTCTTGGTCCCGGTGGCTCGTGGGGCCGACGAGGTGGCCGACCAAATGCGCACCCACGGCGTCTCGGTGCGGGCCTTCTCCAAGCTGCCAGGCTTGGGTGAGGCGGTGCGCGTCACCATCGGCCCCTGGCCCCAGCTCGAAGCATGTCTCGTCGCCTTGAAGGAGGCCACCACGTGAAGGCCCTCGTGTTCGACTATGGCGCTGGCAATCTCCACTCGCTGACTCGGGCGCTCGAGGCCGTGGGCGTTACGCCTACCGTCGAGGCCGACCCGGTGGCCTGCGCGCGCTCGGGTGAGTTGCTGGTGCTCCCCGGCGTGGGGGCCTTCGGGCTCGCGGCTCAGCGGATTGCTCCGGGGCGGGAGGCCTTGAAGCAGCAGCTCCTCGACGGCCGCCCGTGCCTCGGCATCTGCTTGGGCATGCAGCTCTTCTTCGGATCGAGCGAGGAGAGCGCCGGTGAGGGCCTGGGTGTGCTGGCTGGCTCCGTCACCCGTCTCACCTCGCGCCGCTGCCCGCACATCGGGTGGACCAAGGTCGACGGCCTCGACGAGATGTACTTCGCCCACAGCTTCGCCTGCCGGCCGAGCGACCCGAGTGTGGTGTCGGCCTGGGCGATGCACGATGGAGACAAAATTGCCGGCATCATCCGGTCGAAGAACCTGGCCGGCACGCAGTTCCACCCCGAGAAGAGCTCGAAGGCGGGGCTCGCCTTGCTGCAGCGTCTCATTCACGAGGTGACGACATGAGGGCCATTCCAGCCATCGATCTCCGCGAGGGCGCCTGTGTGCAGTTGGTGGGCGGTGAATACGCCGCCGAGCGCGTGCGCATCGACGACGTGAGCAGCGTGTGCCGCAAGTGGCGCGACGCCGGCCTGGGGTTCCAACACATCGTCGACCTCGACGCGGCCACCGGGCGGGGCAACAACCGCAAGGTCATCGAGCAGCTCGCCAAGGAGAAGGACGTCACGCTGCAGGTGGGCGGTGGTGTGCGCGACGACGCGTCGGTGGCGGCGCTCATCGACCTGGGCGTGGCTCGAGTCGTCGTCGGCACCCGGGCGGTGGAGGACGCGAAGTGGTTGGAGCATACGGCCATGCGTTTCCCCGGCCGGCTGGTGGTGGCCGCCGACGTGCGGGGCGACACGGTGGTGACCCGTGGGTGGACCGAGGCCACCGCGCTCAAGCTCGACACCTTCCTCTCCGGCCTCGAGGGCATTCCCCTGGCCGGGGTCCTGGTGACGGCGGTGCACGTCGAAGGGCAGCTCCAGGGCGTCGACCTCGAGCTGATGAAGCGCGCCGTGGCCGTCACCCACTGGCCGCTCATCGCCTCCGGTGGCGTGACGACGATGGAGGACCTGCGCGCCCTGGGCCACGCTGGGGCTGCCGCGGCGGTCATCGGCATGGCCTTGTACACCGGGCGCCTCGACCCCAAGGCCCTGGCGGCGGAGTTCGGCCAATGAAGACACTCACCCGCGAGACGAAGGAGACCACGGTGCAGGTGTCGCTCGGTGACGCCCCGCGCATCGACACCGGGCTGCCCTTCTTTGACCATATGCTGACGGCCTTCTCGTCGTACTCGGGCCTCAACCTGGTGGTGAAGGCCACGGGTGACTTGAAGCACCACCTCATGGAGGACGTCGCCCTGACAGTGGGAGCCTTCGTCCGCCGGCTGACTCCGGCCACCGCGGCGCGCTATGGCGAGCGTACGGTGCCGATGGACGACGCCTTGGTAGCGGCCGTGGTCGACGTCGGCGGGCGGGCCTACTTCAAAGGCAAGCTTCCCAGCCGGCTGTACACGCACTTCTTTCGAAGCTTCGCCACCACCGCCGAGTGCACTCTGCATGTGCGAGTGCTGCGAGGCGAAGACAGACATCACATCACCGAGGCGGCGTTCAAGGCTGTGGGGCTCGCCCTGCGCCAGGCGCTGCGAGACGACGGCGTGGTGTTCAGCACCAAGGGTACCGTCAGCTGGAAGGAGTCCTGAATGACGACGAGGCGAGTCATCGTGTGTCTCGACATGAAGGGTGGGCGAGTGGTGAAGGGGGTGCAATTCGAAGGGCTCCGTGACGTGGGAGACCCCGTCGAGCTGGCCCAGCGCGCCGAGGCCGAAGGGGCCGACGAGGTCGTCTTCCTCGACGTGTCTGCCTCGTCGGAGGAGCGGGCGCCGTTGCTCGACGTGGCCCGCCGTACCGCCGAGCGCCTCTTCATTCCCCTCACCATCGGGGGCGGCATCGGCTCGGTGGCCGACATCACCCGGGCCCTGCGCGCCGGCGCCGACAAGGTGAGCCTCAACTCGGCCATCGTGGCTCGGCCCGAGCTGATGACCGAGGGCGCCGCGGCGGTGGGCGCCCAGTGCATCGTGGCCAGCATCGACGCCAAGCGCGACGGCGACTTCGGCTGGCGGGTCTACACCCACGGCGGCAAGCGGCCGACCTCGCTGGAGGCGGTGGCGTGGGCGAAGGAGTGCGTCAAGCGCGGGGCCGGGGAGATTCTGCTCACCTCCATCGATCGCGACGGCGCTCGCACCGGGTATGACTTGGCGTTGACTCGCGCGGTGGCCGATGTCGTCGACGTGCCCGTCATCGCCTCGGGAGGGGCGGGGCAGGCCTCGCACCTGGTCGATGCCTTCGTGAAGGGTGGTGCCGAGGCGGCGCTGGTGGCGGGCATCCTCCACGACGGCGTGACGACGGTGGGCTCGCTCAAGCAGGGCCTCCGGAGCGCGGGTCTCGAAGTGCGGGGAGGTGCACGGTGAGCGGGCTCCTCGAGGCGGTCGAGGCAGTGGCGCGGCTGGCCGGGGCCGAGGCGAAGCGGCGGTTTCGCACCTCGCTCACGGTGGACACCAAGGGCGATGGGAGCCCGGTGACCGAGGCCGACCGGGAGGCCGAGCGAGTGGCCCGCGAGTGGATATCGGAGCGCTACCCGCTCGACGGCATCGTCGGTGAAGAGCTGGGGACCCTCCGGCCCGACGCCAAGCGGCGCTGGTTCCTCGACCCCATCGACGGCACGAAGGCCTTCGTACGCGGCGTGCCGCTGTGGGGGACGATGGTGGCGGTGGCCGAGGGCGACGAGGTGCTCGCCGGCTGCGTGTATTACCCGATGGTCGACGAGCTGGTGGTGGCCGAGGTCGGCAAGGGCTGCTTCTGGAACGGGCAGCGGGCGAGGGTGTCGAACGTCTCCCGCCTCGACCAGGCGACGGCGCTGACGACGGAGGTCAGGGTGGTGCCGACGTCGGTGGGGCGGGTGTTGAGCCGGGCCGCGGTGAGCCGCACCTGGGGCGACTGCTACGGCCACGCGCTGGTGGCTACCGGGCGCGCCGAGGTGATGATCGACCCCGTCTTGAACCCGTGGGACAGCGCGGCGCTCAAGCCCATCATCGAGGAGGCGGGTGGCGTCTTCACAGACACGGCGGGCATTCGCACGGCCTTCGGCGGGAGCGCGGTGGCGACCAACGCGGTCCTCGGTGGCGAGGTGCGGCGGCTCCTGTCGTCACGCGAGACGGTGACGTTGACCAGCCCGGGAGAGCTGCGGACGCCGATGGTCACCGTGGTGGCCCAAGACGCTCGCAATGGCGAGGTGCTGATGGTGGCCCACGCCGATGCCGAGGCGATTCAGAAGACCCTCGAGACGGGCGAGATGCACTACCGGAGCCGCACTCGGGGCCTGTGGCACAAGGGAGGCACCAGCGGCAATACGCAGAAGGTCGAGTCGCTGCACCTCGACTGTGACTCCGACGCCATCTTGGCGCGCGTCGTGCCCGCTGGGCCAGCCTGTCACACCAATGATCGAACCTGCTTCCACGACGCGCCTCCGCCCGAGCCGCTGGCCGAGCTCGACCGCACCATCGCCGAGCGGGCCGCCGCGCCCGCCTCGACGGGCTCGTACACCCAGAAGCTGCTCTCCAACCGGAACCTGCGGCTCAAGAAGCTGGGCGAGGAGGCGACCGAGCTGGTGATGGCCCTGGCCGACGGTGACTCGGAGCGGGCCGCCGAGGAGGCCGCCGACGTCGTGTACCACGTGTTGGTTGCGCTGAGAGCCTCGGGCATGGGGCTGGACGACGTGCGCGCCGTGCTGGCAGGTCGGGCGAAGAAGGCTCAGAAGCCATCGGGGAAGTGACGAGGGGTCATCGTGGACTACGCCAACGTCTTCGCCTCACTGGAACGCGCTCTGGCACTCTACGGAGCGGGGCAAGGCGGCCAGACGCCCGTGCGCGACAAGGAGGCGCTGGTCGGTGAGCTGCGCACGACGCTCACGAACCTGGAGTCGTTCTGCTTGGGCGTCGGCGTCAGCGTGAAGGCGCTTGAGACGGCACCCACGGCTTTGCAGCGTTTGACGCTCGTGGGGCACGCTGTAAACGAACTGATTTCGACCGACGAACGCCGGAAGGGCTTCCTCGCGCAGGCCCGGCTTGCCCAGAAGCTCTACGCCGCCATCAAGCCGCACAAGGCGGCCGTGGAGTTCGCCGCGCGCATGTTCACCATCATCGCCCTGGCGGAAAAGATTCAGGAAGAGACGGCTCCCGAGAAGGCTGACCTTGCCGATGTGCTGCAACGCATCGGGGACGTGCTGGACCGCTCGATCGAAGGCACGAGGGGAGTGGCCGATGGCCCGCCGCCCATCGACCTCTCCCTCATCGACTTCAAGGCGCTCGCTTCGCGCTTCCAAGAGTCAGAAGCGAAGAACCTCGACCTGGAGCGCCTCAAGGCGGCCATCCGCGCGCAGCTCGACAAGCTCATCACTGCAAACGAGACGCGGGTGGATCTCGTCGCGATCGAGGAGGCGCTCGATGATGGACTTCCGCGTGTGTACACGCCTGAGGTGTTCAAGGCGAAGGCAGGGGTGGTTTTCCAACATGTCTACGAGCGATTCGGGCGGGCGGCATGAAGGCTCGAATTGCAGGAGATCTAGCTGCGCCAGTTCAGGGGGTGCTTCGCGACCCTGAGATTCGTACTGCGCTGCTGAAGGAACTTCGTCGGCGTAGGGTTCTTCGAGGCACGACGGTCGCTGTTCAGGAACTAGGGCTCCGTCGCAGTGATGCCATCGTGGATGTGGCAGTCGTAAATGGCTCGCTGAACGGATTCGAGATCAAGTCCGACGCAGACACGCTTCGTCGGCTCGGGAGGCAAGCCGAAGTTTACGGAGAGATTCTGGACCGCGTTACTCTCGTCGTTGGACAACAGCACCTCGCGGCGGCTCGCAAGTTGATCCCAAGTTGGTGGGGTCTCATGGCCGTGCGCAAGCGAAATGCCGAGGCGTTCCTCACCACCGTTCGTGTAGGTCGAGGAAATCCGGCGCGAAGGGCGAGGGCTCTCGCCGAGCTGTTGTGGTTGGGAGAAGCTCGACAACTCCTATTGGACCGAGATGCGCTAAGGGGATTTAGCAACAAGCCACGAGCCGCTGTCTGGGATCGAGTCTGCGAAGTCTATTCACTCGACGAAATTGCGGCTTGTGTGCGAACACGCCTCAAGGCCAGGGCAGTCGCTGGATTGCTTCGACCGTTGCGGTGATGTGATGCGCGGTGCCGATCTGCCGCCATTTTGTTAGCGAACCGAGTCCCACTGCGCTCCGCGTGGCTCTGTCGATGAGGTCGCAGCCGGAGCAGTGGCTTGCCCCCGCAAATGACCGCTTGTGAATTCCGTTCACCAAGGCCCGAGCCAGTGTTGGCATCTGCAAACTCGGGGGTGACTTTTTGGTCCCACGCCCCTTGATGAGCAGCCACTCGGAGTCGAGCGCGTAGCGGATCGCTGCCGATCCCTGCATCGTGACCGGGTCAAACCCCTCAACACCTTTGGGGTGCTGAATTCCCCAGTCCCCAAACGCGGGGAGTCGAGGCAAGCGTAGACGGTCTCGATAGAGTCGGTCACGCCACGCCACCCACTCAGTGCGTTCAGCCGTCGCGTGGGAGTCTTTTCCAACGTGCTGCATAGAAATCGGGAATGCCGAGCCGAGAAGCGCCAGAGTTCGCCAAGAGAGAGGTTGAGGGACCGCCGCGATGAATGCTTCGGCCATCGCTGCAATTCCGTCCTCAATCATGTCGGCGACCTCGCCGAGATCGATAATCAGGTCGGTGTTGCCGGGTTCGATGGTGTTGCGCCGCAGGAAGGATGGCAACTGTGTTGCGACCACCCCGTCTTCAAAGTCCTGGCGGGAAATCCGAAGTGCCACGCCGGCGCGCCCCTTCGCATTGAGGCCCGCAGTCGTGATTGCTGCCGCCCTGGAGAGTCCAATGACTGGGGTGAATGGAACGCCTTGGCCCGCGCACATTCCGAAGACCTTGCCTGCCCCGAGCGCGCCCGCGTCATCGATCTCGACTGAATCCACAAAGTACCGAGACAGGCCTGAAACGGCCGGCTGAAACTTCTTGAACGAGGTCGAGAGGTGCTCGTCGAGGGTCTTCTCTCCATTCATCTCGACGATTTGAAGCAGGGGCGTCGTTCGGGACTTGACAGATGCTTTGAGCGTGGCGAGCGCATCCTTCTCGCCCATCTTGAGCTTGAGCGCGGGCACGTAGTGATCGGGGCCGAAGTTCATTGGGGTGCGGCTCCTTTGGGTAGACGCCCTTGATGGGTCGTCACTCGACGATTCGGAGACTTGGGTGACGGGCTGATGGTCGCGTGAGGGTCGGCGGTTCCCCATTAGCGCAGCGAGCCTGGTGGGTGCGTGCGTGTTCGAGCTTCTCGTGGTGGAGCCAGTATGCGTCGAGGTCGTGACTCGCCTTCAACGAGCGCAGTCGAAGAATCGCTTCGGCGCCTTGCAAGCTCCAGCGGGCGCCGGTGATGTCCATGCGGTCACACACCAGATGGCGGCAGGCCCCCTCGATTACACCGGTGGCGATGGGGAATCCCGCTGCCAAGCAGACGTCGTAGGCGAGGAACGCCCTGTGTTTCTCGATGTGGTCCGCGCAGATGTCGGCGGGCTCACGCTCCTTCTCCGTCAATCCGCGCTTGGTCGCGCTTCGGCGAATTGAGGCAACCACCTGGCCGGCTTCTCCGCAGAGCAGCCACACCAGTCGCTCAGTCACCCACTTTTCAGCCTCAGGTGTTCCTTCGGCGTGGAAGAGGTAGGCGGCCTTCCGCAGGTATTCCAGAACGTGGATGACGTCGAGTACGATGGTGACCTTTCGCTTGTGTTCATTCGCGGCGGCCTTCACCAGCGCGAGTTGGTCGGCGTTGCCGTCCACCAACACCACCCACTTCTTCGCGCCTTTGGGGTCTCGCGAGCTGGCGTCCAGGAAAGCCGCTTCGATGACCTCTTCGGGGTCATTCTCGAGGCTCGCCCAGACGCGCTTCCCCTCGGGCGCAGGGCGCTTCGGCCGTGGCGCATCTACGGGCCAGAGGTCGTCGACGATGTGCCCTGCGTCACGAACGAAGCGGGCGACTGTGTAGACCGCCGCCACCTGCGACATTCGCTTCGTGTTGCGCTTCTCGCCCTTCGACACGCGCTTCTCCAACTTCCGGTTTCGGCGCGCCGCCGCCCCCTTCTGCCACTCCAGCCGCCTCGCAAAATAGAAGCTGTCGAAGTCTTGCGCCGCCCGCATCACAATCTCTTCCACCTGTTGCTTCGCCACCGCTGCGCCCGTGTGCTTCTCCAGGACGGACACTACTTCGTCGTACGAGCCCTTCGCCGCTTCCTCTGCGGCACGTCGCCGAATCCCGAAAGAGAACTTCTCAGCTGGCAGGTTCAACGCCGAGTCCAAGGGGAACAGCGTCTCCCGCCCACGTGCGCCGTGCCCCTCGCGCTCGACTTCCACCGTGCCCAGCAGCGTCTCCAGCTTTCGCACTCCTTCACGATGGTGGGTCCGCTCTAAGCCATCCGCACCCACCACCGTCGTCGCCTTCGCCTCGGCGCGACGTTCAAGGTGCGCCTGCAGCAACTGGCGCAGCACTTCGCGCCCTTCCTTGTCGAGGAAGCTCTCCAGGTCACCCAGGGACATGTCCCCAGTTTCCTCGCCTTTCAGTCGCCCCACCAGCGTCGCGAAGCTCGCTGCGGCCATCTCGAACCCATCAGCCGCACCCTGGTGCCACGCCATCGCCGCACTCATCTGTGCCATTCCCCGGACCTTTGGTCCGGCCCAGGCCAAAGGTGCCACATCACCGCCCTCCTCGACCGCCTGGCGTGCGCTCAAGCGGCCGGTCTCACGCCGCCAACCCGTCTCGCTGAACGATCCGCACCCAGTTCATTGCCGCACCGCCTTATGGCATCCAGAGGACGAGAGGCTTCACTGCAGCTTGGAGGTCTGCCAGGTAGCTGCTAAGGCAATCATCTGGTGCCTGATTTCCGGGCGAGAAGCAGATGGAAAAGACCTTGTCGAGGCGAGCGTGTTGTGCCACGGCGGCCCGGATCGATTCAGTGCCTTGCTTGTGGCAGAGGGCGAGCATCATCGCCTCCAAGCAGACGATCTTCCCGTTGAGCAGCGGAACGACAGTCTTTTCGCTCGCGATCGCGTTGAGTGCTCGCTTGTCTCCCGACATCAGAAGGACCGTGTCATTCGCCGCTGCGGCGAATAGTTGGACCTCGCCGACATCAATGTTGTGTTTGTTCGTGATCAGTTCTGCGACTCCCGCTGGGGCAACTGGGACCATCGGCATTGATTCGGCCAGCGGGATCAACTTGTCCGCGAGTTCTTCCCCCAACATCTTTCGCAGGGAACCCCTGCGCAGCATTCGCGGGAGCGCCGGCAGACGCTCGACCGCGTGTGCTTGGCCCCCCAACAGCGAAGCGGCTCCGGCCAAGAGGCCAGTCGCGGCGAGCTTGCAGAGGATGTCGGTGTCAGCCAGGAGCCGCATGGCGATCTGGGTCCCCCTTCACACACCTGAGCAGGGCACGGTCGCTCTCGCTGGCCGATGAAGTGTCGACGAATTCGTCTAACTGCGCCCTGATCGTTCGAGCCCCCCCCAGGTGCCTATAGGCGGCCTTGAGGGCTTGAACTCCTACTGCGAACTCTTTTGTCTTGGTGGTCCAAGACCAGATGAGGCTTCCGACGTCGAGACCACGTTCACGCCCCACTCCTGCGGCATGCTGGGCGAGGCGCTTGAAATCAGTGCGAATGGCACCGCTCACCAAGTCAGGAGGCGATTCGCCCAACGCGCTGGCGATCGCGTACTTATCGGCCAAACGTTCCATCGTGCTTCTGTCCGTGGCTTCATCGCTCTCGTCGACGACAGGTGCGTCTTCTGCGCAGTCGCCCGCGACGATGTGACCGACCTCGTGCGCAAGATGAGAGAAGAGCCGGGCAGGCACGTCGACGTCGTGCCCGATCAGCACCACCGGTCTTCCCTGAACGATGCACGCAAGTCCCTGGAACCGAGGGCTAGGCATGAGCTCGACGTGGATGACGGGTATGCCTCTGCGCCAGAGGTCAGCAGTCCCAGCTTCGAGCAGCGGGCGATTGGTGCTGCTGAGTTCTTGGTGCCAGATGCTCGCGTCGGTTGGAGGCGTCGCAACGGCGGGCAGCGGCGCGCGCAGGCTTCGAAGGGTCGCCGCCGCGATACTCAACCCCGCGTGTATAGAGGGGCCGAGTTGGTCGTCTTCGAGCTTGGCTACTCTCCGGAGCCGAGCGTTCGGATACGCGGGCGCTACCAGCTTCGCTTTGTGGCCCTGTATGTCAGCGAGGGGCACCTGAAGGAACCTGGCAAGGCGGATCTCCAAATCAGGGAGAAGTGAGCCGTCCTTCTCGCAGTCTGGCTCCCACCAATCGGGCAGCACTGCTGCGCCGAGAAATGCTCGATCGAAGCCCGCCTTGCGCGCTTTCGTCAGCAGCTCTTTGATCGTGTTGTTGGCGACGGCACCCTCCTGAACGAAGGCACCCTACGCCCGATTTGTCGCGCCTGAAAGACTTGATGCACCGCGCCCATTGTTGCCGCTGATGCTGCGCGCCTCGCTCACGACATCTATGGTCGCGCGTAGCGACACTTCTGGGGAGGCCCGATGCCAGTGAGGAGGCGCAGCTCGACCGGCACGCTGCTTATCACTGCCTCCTCGACCGCGCGGGAGGACACATGGCGTCGGATTGGAGTGAGCGCGACACTGTCTTCGAGACGGCGCGTCGGTTCCTCGACACAGCCCCCGTTGGCACGCCGACGCTGGAGCGGCTCTGGTCGGGGGCTGGGGCGGAGTCGGTCGTAGCCGGACGACCAATCGACCCACCGCTCGCGCAGCTCAAGGAGTTCACCGCGCCCGGTCGCGCCTGGGACCACCAAGCGTGGCCCACCGAGCACGCCGTAGAGAGGGGGCGATGCATAGCAGACTGCCATCTTCTGGCGATCGCCCTGGGGGATCTCGACTGGCTGGAGTGCCTCGACGGCGTCTGGGAGCCCGCGCCGCTGGCCTACGAGTGGCAGCTCGTCGCGCGGGGCCAAATTGGCCTCGGGCTCGCGGGAGGAGGGGTGCGACCTCGCGTCTCGTGGACCGAAGATGACATCGAGCTCCTCCTTGAAGCGGGCGAGTTGGATCGCGACGAGCCCGCCAGGAGTGCGTGGATGGCGCTGACCGCGGGCGACGTGCCGGCCGCGCGGGCCGCGACGGAGGCCTTTCGTACTGCGCTGAATCGCTGGACTGACGGGTGGTCCGAGTCGCGTGGTGTCGAGGTCCAACGCATCCTCGGCGCGCCCGGGAGGATCCTCCGCGTCGAGCTGCGGGCGCTCACCGCGCTCATCGGCTCGCGCTGAAGGGTCAACCCCACTCCATCGAACCACTCGGAGTTCGTTGAGTGAGCTCACCACCGTCGCTTTCGTCAACGGCGACGACGGCGAAGGCGTTCTTCCTGGGCTCGGAGGGCTCAGGAGATGGGCGAGGTCGGCTTCAGCATCCATCCGCTCCCGGCCGCGAAGCCGACGTGAGGGTAGTACTCGACGGCCTTGGGCGCGGCGAAGAGGAAGAGCGTCGCCTCGCCCCCGGCCGCTTGGGTTCGCCGCATCAGCTCCTTGCCGATGCCCTGGCGCTGATGTGACAGCCGCACGGCGAGGTCCGAGAGGTAGGTGCAGAAGGCGAAGTCCGAGAGACTGCGGGCGATGCCGACGAGGGCCCCTCCGTCCCACGCCGAGATGACCAGGTTGGCCTTCGACAGCATCGTCTCCATTCGCTTCCGGTCATCGACGGGGCGACGCTCGCCGAGGGTCGAGGCGCGGTAGAGCTCGATGACGGCGTCGAGCTCGAGGTCGTTGCCGGTGCGGTAGGAAATCATGTGGTCACTGTATGAGGCCCCCATGGCGCGTCGCCACTCGAAGGGAGCGCCTCGCCTCGCAGGGAAACGCCGACCCACCCGAGCCGCCTGGCCGCTCCTGAATGGGGCCGTGGTAGGCTCGCCGGCCTCGTGAGCTACCGAATCATCGGCGAGGAGCACGGTCCCGCCTCTCCCATCGTTGTCATCCTCCACGGCTTCTACGGCAGCGGGGAGGAGCTCGAGCCCTTCGCCAAGTCGCTCTCGGCCCCGGCGCGATTCGTCTTCCCCGACGGGCCGCTCGACCTCTCGACCCTCGGTCTCGCCGGGCGGGCGTGGTGGCCCATGAACGTCGCCGCCCGTGACGAGGCCATCGCGACGAAGAAGCCACGCGATCTCTTCTCATGGCTGCCCCCCGAGCTGCCCGTCGTGCGCGCCCAGCTCGAAGCGCTCCTCGATGAGCTGACCGCACGACTTGGTCCGGCTCCCCTGGTGCTGGGAGGCTTCTCTCAAGGCGCCATGCTCGCCTGCGACGCCGCCCTCCACTCTCGACGCGAGCTCGCGGGCCTGGTCCTCTTCTCTGGGGCCCGCATCGCCGGCGCAGAATGGGCGCCGCTCCTGGCCAGTCGCCGCGGCACGCCCATCATCATGTCCCACGGGAAGGAGGACTACGATCTCTCCTTCGCCGCCTCCGAGTCGTTCAGAGACGACCTCCGCGCCGCCGGGTGCGAGGTGAAGTGGGTACCCTTCGACGGGGGCCACGAGATTCCCCTGGTCGCCTGGCGCGAGCTCAGGACCCTGCTGCGCGGGCTGGCACGGAGATCCGAACCGGCCCCTCTCCGTTGAGGGCCTGCACTGTGCCCGACAGTGGCCCGGGGCCCAGCCTTCGCAGCCGCACCGTCACCTCGCCACCAGGGCGGAGGTGGAAGTGGCTGTCCTCCGGCTCGAAGCCCCTCACGTCGAGGGCCACCGCGAGAGCCAGCTTCCGGGTGCGCACCGTGAGCGCATAGCCGCCGTCGTCGAGGGCCACCGCGGTCGCCTCGAGGCCGAGCTCCGCCGACCTCGGCTCGACTCGTATCGGCCCGGGGAAGTGAAAGCTCTCTCCCAGCCGCGCACCGCTCACTCGATCCACCATGGTCGCGATGGCCACCTCGAACCCCAGCGGCCCGAAGCGGTAGGCGAAGGCCGTGTCGTAGAACGACGACAGGAGCGCATCGCCGCGCAGGGCCGCCGACGTACGGGGGGCGAGCAGCAGCGGCGCCTCGCCCGTTGCCACGATGACGTCTCCGTGTCGAACCAGCTCGAGCCGCACCGTCGCGTCGACCGTGTCAGCGCTCTCGTTGACCGCGTGGAGCTCGACGCCGTTGAGCCCTTCGTCGGTCGTCAGCAGCGCCACGGGGCTGAGCGCGCGTCGAACCATCCAGTACGCCGCCTTGGGCCGCCCTCGCGCGTCGATGAGGCCCCAGCCCGCGCCAGGCCAGAGGTCGCGCAACAGCCACATCAGAGCCCCGTGACACCTGGAGCCGTGCCGCCGCCACTCGGCGAAGGTGCGCGCCATGACCTCTCCGGTCGCCACCCGCCCCAGCTCGAGGTACTGGGTGACGTCTGAGTAGCGGAGCCGCTCGGGGTCGACGTCGAACAGCAGGCGCAGGTAGTGGTCGCGCACGTCGTCGAAGTCCCAGCCGGGGCCGGAGTCCCTCGGGACGCGCTCCTTCCACCGGGGGTGCTGCGGCGGCACCTGCCCATCGCTCAGCAGCTCATCGAGCGTCTCGTCGCACGGCACGTTGGCGAAGGCCAGGCACTCGGCCGCGAAGCGCACCCCGGCCCTCCGCGCATCGTCGAGGGGCCGCAGGTACGCCCCCACGCCGAAGTAGTGCGCCACGCCCGAGTCCACGTGGAACGGCAAGGCGCCCCCGGTCGGCGTGGACGCGACGTAGGCCACGTCAGGCCGTCGGGCCGTCACCACCTGAGGCAACAGCTCGGCGAAGAGCGGGCTCGTCCACTGCTCTCGAGGCAGGCCCATCATCGCTGCCTGCTGCTCGACCTCGCTGCCACCGCACACCACGGCGAGGGCCGGAGACGCGTCGAGGCGGCCCAACAGCTCGGAGGCTTCTCGCCGCACGCTCGCCGCGAAGGTGGCGTCGGCGACCGGGTAGTCCATGTTCGCCAACATGAAGTCTTGCCAGACGAGAATGCCCAGCGCGTCGCAGGCGTCGTAGAAGGGCTCGTCTTCGTAGACCATGGTGCCGCTCAGGCGCACCATGTTCATGCCCGCGTGGCGCACGGCCTTGAGCGCGCCCTCGATGGCCTCTTTCGTCGCCGACAGCGACACCACGTCGAGCGGCGTCCACGAAGCCCCACGGCAGAAGATGTCGACGCCGTTGACTCGAAGGCCGAAGTCGCCTCCGTGGTCCAGCCGCTCGAGCGTGCGAAACCCAGTGCGCCCCAGCTCGAAGGTCGCCTCCTCGCCTCCACCGCGCACCACCGCGCGCACAACGAGCAGCGGCTGAGCCCCGTGGGTGTGTGGCCACCACAGCGGCGCCTGCTCGATGAGGACCTCTCCCCGGGCCAGGAAGCCGCCGTCGGGCTCCTCGGACACCGAGAGGGCGGCCCGGGTGTCACCCACCGCCAGCTCGACCGAGGGCACCACCCGCGGGCCGATGGGCCGGAGCCGCAGCGTCACCACCACTCGCCCGGTCGTCCCCACCAGCGAGGAGCGCACGCTCGCGTCGTCGATGGCGACGAAGCGCTGGGTCTCGAGCTCGATGCCACGCCAGGGCCCGATGGGCGGAGCCGGAGGCGTCCACCCAGGGATTCTCCCCAGGAGCGTCGTGCGGTGCCAACGCAGCTGCTGTTGGGCGACGAGGCGGGTGCGCCAGCGCGGCCGGGGCCGCCGTGCCTTCAGCGCCGCGTCGAGCGACCCGAAGCGCAGCGTCAGCGTATTGTCTTCGCGCACCAGCTCGGTGACGTCGAGCTCGTGGCCATGGAACATGTTGTCGGAGCGGAGCACGTGCTGGTCGTTGAGCCAGGCGTCGCAAGGGCCCGCGAGGCCTCCCAGGCGGAGGATGCGCCGGGCGCCCGGCGCCGGAGCGGCTCGAAACGAGGCGCGATACCACCAGTCTTTCGCGTCGAAGGGGAACCGCTCGTCGAGCGTCCACTTCCCCTGGGCTCGGAGCGCGGCCGCCGCCGTACCCGGAACGGGAGCGCTCAGCCACCCCAGTCTTCGAGCCTCGAGGCCTTGAGGCCCGTCGGCACCGCCCGCGTCGTCGAAGGCCAGCGCCCAGCCGTCGAGCACCTGCCGCTCCCCGTGGCTCGTGTGCCGGAGACGTGCCATGGGGTCACCCGAAGCGCGCTGCCAAGGCGTCCATGCCGCTCTGCCAGCTCGCCCCGATGCCGTCGAGGAGCGGAGCGAAATCCACCGCGCGCTTGGTGTTGACGGCCCGGGCCGTCTTCAGCACCAGCGCCTTGGTGTCCTCCGAGATGGCGTCGAAGTGGGCGGCGATGGGCTCGAGGCCGGTCTGCCCGTGTGCCCCCAGCCAGCGGAGGTACTCGGTGGCGAACTCGAACGCCGCTCCGAGCTGCCGCATCGTCGCGAAGGCGTAGCCGTGGAACGTGCCCAACCCCTCGGTCTTGATCCACTCGACGTCGGCGATGAAGCGCGGCTTGAAGCCGGTGACCGGGTTGGTCGACGGCCGGCGGCGGAGGTGCTTGGCGAGGAGCCCGAGGGAGAGCCGGGTGAGCTCGTCGGGGCCGTGCCGCTCCACGCGGGAGAGGCGTACGAACTCGGCGAACAGCGGCAACACGGTCGGATCCGCCGGGCGGTCGAGGCGGAACGTGTGGGCGAAGTCGTCGCCCGAGAGCTCGTGATAGCCGCGGTTGTGAAAGTAGCGCAGCCGGCGCCCGTCGACGTCGATCTCCTGGATGCCGATGGTCGTCTTGACGTGGTTCTGGCGATAGTCAGTGCCCTGGGTGTCGGGCAAGTAGAACGAGTCTGATTCGGTGAGGACGATCTTCCCGCCCTTGAGCTGCTCCACCACGTGGTGAATGAGCGGGCGCCAGACGTTGAGCTCCTGCACCTCGAGCCCGTACATCTCGCTGAGGTCCTCGAGCGGTGGCTTGAAGAAGGTCCACTGGTCTCCCTCGAAGTCGATGCCGAGGACGAAAGGCAAGCAGGCGAGGGGGTCGAGCCCTTGCGCGTGCAGGACCTCGACCCAGACGTCGATGTAACAGTTGGACTCGTTCCAGGCGCGCTGGGCACGATGGAGCTCGTGCGCAGAGTACGTGGCCGGGTCGATCGGGGCGAAGGCGAAGACAGTCACTGAAGTCACGGGGGCGGGGGTGAGCCTCGACCAGGGAGTGCCTGGCCGAGGTCGGGGGACGTCGGTCAAATCTCTTTGGTGATGAGCAAGAGCGAGGCGTTGGTCGAGAGAATACGGTCGTTGCCGATCTGCAGCGGCGCCGACAGCGCGTCTCGGATCTGCCGGGTGAGCGAGTAGGGCGAACCGTTCACGTACGAGGAGACGCCGCAGATCACCATGGCCTCCTGGACGATCTCGACCAGCGTCCGCGAGGTCCAGACCTTGAGGTTGTTGACCTTGGCCGCGTAGGGGACCGTGGTCAGCTCGGCGTTGCCCGAGTCTGGCATGGCGCGGAAGCGCTCGTACTCGGCGATGCAGCTGCGAATGTAGCCGCGCATGGCCTGAAGCTTGGTCGCGGTGTTCGCCAGCGGGGTGGCCTGGGGAGGCACCACGTCTGGGTTGGCGCGCGCCTGCTTCCGAACGAACGTGTGGGCTTTGCCGAGCGACGCGGAGCCCGCGCCCAGCCACGCCGAGCACCACAGGAGGTGCGACACCGGCACCACCGTGATGGCTGAGCTGTCGTCGAAGGGCACCTCCATGATCTGCTCCGCCTTGCCGGTCGTGGTGCAGAGGAAGGAGGGGCTGCAGGTGCCGCGGCCACCCAGGGTGTCCCAGGGGCCCTTCTTGGACAGCACGACCTCGCCCTTGCGCACCAGCACCAACACCTGATCGTTGTTGGCGGCGGTGGGGTTTCGGCGCGCGCTGATCAGCAGGTCGTCGGCGGCCTCTCCATACGAGACCATCGTGCCGGACTTCTCGAGCTTGAACGAGTCACCGGTCTGGACGACGGCGCAGATGCTGCGGCGCATGTGGCCGCTGGTGCCGACCTCCGAGGTGACCGACGCGATGAGGAGCTGCTTCTCGACGATCTCCTGCATGTACTTGCGGAAGTACGGGGAGCTCATCGCGTGGTGCACGAAGGTGGCCACCTGAATCTGGTGCATGCCGAAGATCATCGCGGTCGACACACAGTATCGACCGAGCTCCTCGCACATGGCCGCGATCTCGGTGATGGTGCACCCCGCACCACCCAATTCCTTCGGCACATAGGCGCTCAGCAGCTTCGCCTTCTTCAGGGCCGCGAAGGCCTCCGTGGGAAACCGAGCCGCCTTATCAACGTCATCGGCGTGCACGGCGACGACTTCGCGAGCGATTCCCCGGACAGCTTCGACCCAGGGCGACTTCGACGTGTCAATGTACAAAACACACCTTCTTTCTCGAGTGATTCCCTTGGAAAATGACTCTGCCGGGTTCACCGACCAGCGGTGAGCTCTTCAACCGCTTCACGAATCGTCGAGATGCGGGAAAAGACACCGCGACGCAGCATGCGGTCGGGGAACTCCACATCGAATTTCCCCTCGAGCGCCAGCATGACGTTGACGCTCGCGTGCGAGGTCAACCCCGCCTGGTACAGATCGCCTTCCTCGGGAATGGTGGCCACGTCGGTCGAGAGTCGGCCATGTTCCTTCAGGATCAACCGGATATCGTCAGTAATCGCCATGCTCATCTCCATCGAAAGAAGCTTCGAGTTTTGGTTGTTTTGTGTCGCTGGCCGATGACGACGGCACCAGCGTAATCTGTCTCGTGTGTCAGGCTCACGGAGAAGGAAAAGAACCCCTTCTGAGCTGCCACTTCAGCTGCTCTGCCTTCGAGCCTCAGCTCCGGCGCCCCGTCATCGCACCGGACGACCTCGATCGAGCGCCAATCGATGCCATGTTCTGGCGCCCGCAGTACTTTGAGGACTGCCTCCTTGGCTGCGAACCGCGCCGCCAGTCGAGTGGTGAAGCGCGGGGCACCACGCCCACAACTGTTGACCTCTTGATCGGTGTAGACCCGTCGAAGGTAGCGCTCGCCGAAGTGCTCGACGGAGGCGCTCACTTCTCGCACGTCTACCAAGTCGATGCCCGTGACGAGTGTCGGCTCCGCACCACCAGACTCCGCTCCACCCGACCACAAGCACA
This sequence comes from Myxococcales bacterium, assembly GCA_003153055.1. The sequence goes on along the minus strand of PMBV01000203.1, from coordinate 39,434 downwards.
TCACAAAATCATGCCCGAGGAAGTGTGGCCGTTCAAGGCACCATCGCGAGAACTCGCGAAGGCAACCTTTTCGCCCAGAGAAGTGCCCACTGATCGCTGGATCCGGATCATGACGCAAAAACTACCTGGAGCGCCCGTTTGCGGTCGTACTTTCCGTTCGAGGTGCGGGGAAACTCGTCGCGGGTGACGACCATGCGGGAGGGCACCATGTAGCCCGGCAGGCGCTTCTTCAACGCCTCGCGCACGCCCTCGATGGGAAAGCCGTCTTTGAGGCTCACCAAGGCGCCCAGCTCCCGGTCGGCCTCGTTGGGGCTGTTGTTGAAGACGACCACGCCCTCCTGGACGCCCTCGACGGCGACCAGCGAGGCCTCGATCTCGCCCAGCTCGATGCGGTACCCGAGGAACTTGACCTGGTCATCGGCCCGGCCGAGGAACAGATAGTCGCCGTGCTCGTCGATGCGAACCAGATCGCCGGTGCGGTACAGCGGGTCGTGGAAGAACTGGTGCTGGGGGTTCTGAATGAAGGCCTTCTGGGTCCGCTCCGGGTCTCCCAGGTAGCCGTAGGCCACTGACGTCCCTCGCACCAACAGCTCGCCCTGAGCGCCCACTGCCTGGCTCAGCTCGCCGCTCTCGAGGCGCACGAAGAGCTCCATGTTGGTGCGTGCCTTGCCGATGGGAATCGAGAGCACGTCTTTACTGGGCTTGGTGCGCTGCACGTGAAAGCTGCAATCGACGGTGATCTCCGTGGGCCCGTACATGTTGGTGAACTGAATGTGTGGGTAGAGCTCCATCCACTCGGCCAAGACGTCGCGCGGCAGCACCTCTCCGGCGGCGATGACGTGGCGGAGCTTGGGGAAGCTCGCGGGCTTGAGACGCCGGGAGCGGAGCAGCATGCTCAGCACCGACGGCACGCAGAAGAACGTGGTGATCTGCCGCTCGGACAACCACCGCACCATGCTGGGGATGACGGCGTTCAGCTCGTCATGTACGAGGTGCAACGTCGCGCCCGTCTTGAATGCGCAATACAAGTCGAAGGTGGAGTTGTCGAAGTAGAGCGGGGCGTGGTTCGAGATGACGTCGTCGTGGGTCAACTGGTACGTCTCCACGCACCAGTCGATGTAGTCGATGATTGCCTTGTGAGGAATCATCACGCCCTTGGGCACGCCGGTGGACCCAGACGTGAACAGCACATAGGCGACGTCGATGGACAGGTTGTGACAGACGACCGGCGCCACGTCGACCGGCTTGAACTGGCTGATGTTCACCAGGCGCGGCCGGCCCTCGGCTGGGAGCAGCGTCTCGAGCACCGGCAGGCTCTCGTCATCGACGATGACCACGGTCGCGGCGGTGGCCTTGAGGATGCTCTGGAGTCGCTGCGCGGGCGACTTGGCGTCGATCGGTACGTAGGCGCAGTCGGCCTTCAGCACGCTCAAGATGGAGAGGATCGAGCGCACGCTCTTGTTCATGAAGAACGGCACGAACTGCCCTCGGCGAACCCCCGCCTCGCGGAGGGCCCGGGAGAACGCGTTGCTGAAGGACTCGGCCTCCTGGAAGGTCAGCGAGTCACCATCGCAGCAGATTCCAGGTTTGGTCGGAAACCGCGCCGCGGACTCAGCGAAGTACTGCTGGACGAGTGAGATCATTCCCGCTCAACCTCGAGGTGCTGGGGGTGTGTGGTGCATCAGTCGATGTGTTCGCTCGAGACTGCCGCCAAAGGCCGCCTCACGTGAGCGCGAGACGCTACTCCAGCCCCGGAGACCGGAAAAGAGCGGTTCGCCGCGCGGTCTGACCTATAATCGAAGAACTCCCCCATGTTTTGGTTTTTTGCGGCATTGGCGCTGCCTACAGAACCTCTTGCGCCCTCGTACTCCTCCAGTGGAGACTGAATCGCCCCGATGGCACCACCGCAAACGATGGTTCCTGTGACCTTCGGGTCAGCCAGTGAAAGGCTCTTCGGAGCCTTCCATTCGCCGACTCCGCGCGAAGGCGAGTCGATTCGCACCTGTGGAGTCGTGCTTTGCAATCCCGGGGGTTGGGAGGCCTTCGCCTCGCAGCGTGCCTACCGGATCCTCGCCGACCGCCTCGCCGCCGTGGGGTTTCCCGTTCTTCGCTTCGACTACGCGGGCACCGGAGACTCGGCAGGCACTGACCTCGACCCCGGCCGGGTTCGCGCCTGGCTCGACAGCGTCGGAGCCGCCATCGACGAGCTGAAGCGACGCTCAGGAGTCAGCCTGGTGAGCCTGGTCGGGGTGCAGCTCGGGGCCACCTTCGCGGCGATCGCGGCGAACGAGCGGCACGACGGGTCCATCGCGAGCCTGGTGCTGTGGGCCCCGTACCTCACGGGACGAGCCTATGTTCGTCAGGTTCGCGCCTACCGCCTCCTGAACAACCCCTCCGCGGCCGCGACGCCGACCGAGTACGAGGAGGCCGCGGGGTACGTGCTGACGCAGGAGACCGTGGAGCACCTCTCGAAGCTCGACCTCCTGGGCTCTCCCTCCGCTCCTTGTGGCCAGGTCTTGATCCTCCCGCGTGACGCTCAGTCGCCCGAGGAGAAGCTCGCCACGAGGCTCCGGGGTCAGGGCGCCAGCGTCGAGGTCGCCGTCATCGACGGGTATGTGCAGATGATGCAGGAACCTCGGAAGTCCGTTCTCCCCGAGGCGGTCTTCGACAAGGTGGTGGCCTGGCTCGGTGAGGCCCACCCACAGCTCGCGGTCGTCGACCGGCCCCCGGTTTCGACCCAACCGGCGGTGCTCGAGGCTGCTGGCTATCGGGAAGAGGCCCTGTTCTTGGCACGAGACGAGCGCGCGTTTGGAATCTTGACGCTGCCGGTGACTCGGCCGAGCCAGCCCAAGCCGGTCGTCGTCTGGTTGAACACCGCCGCGGATCACCGCATCGGGCCCAACCGGCTCTACGTGACGTTGGCCCGGCGCCTGGCTGGCCTCGGGTTCACCTCGGTGCGCTTCGATCCTTCAGGCGTGGGCGATGGAGCAGCCCCCGAGCTGGTCGCCGTGGCGCACCCCTATTCCACTGTTCGGCAGGGCGACGTGCGAGACGTGCTCGACTGGTTGTCGACCGAGCGCTCGGCCCAGCAGTTCGTGTTGATTGGTCTGTGCTCGGCCGCGTTCGTCGCCTTTCACGCGGCCCTCGAGGACCCACGGGTGGTCTCGGAGATTCTCATCAACCCCCAGACCTTCGTCTGGCGCGAGGGCGATTCGCTCGAGCTGACGGTGAAGAAGAGCTTTGGCTCGAACCGCACCTATCGGCAACGGCTCCTCGACCCGAGCAGCTGGAAGCGAGCGCTGCGCGGCGAGGTCGACCTGCGAGGCATCGCCGGCGTGGTAGCCAAGCGGGTGGTCGCGAGGGTGACCAGGCCGGCCCGCCGGCTGCTTCCCCAGAGGCCCGGGGCGCTGTTGGACGTCGAGGGTGCGCTCCGTCGCAAGCTGAAGCGGGAGACCGACGTGCTGTTCGTGTTCGGTGAGAACGACGCCGGGCTCGACTACATTCAGGGCCACCTCGGCGCCTTGGGTGGCGGGCTTCGGCGGTCGAAGCGTTTTCGTTTCGAGGTCGTCGGTGGAACCGATCACACCTTCTCTCCGCACGCGGCGCAGGCGTGGCTCTCGGGGCTCATCTGCGATCACCTGACGGAGCGCTTCGGCCCATGAGCGTGGTCGAATCAGGTGGGCGCCGGCGCTGGTCTCGCCTCGCGGGCGGGGCCCTCGCGGCCACCATGGGCCTCTGTCTGCTGCTCGGCGTTCCACCGGTTCGCGCGGCCTACTGGTTCGTGCACCCCCCGCGGCGCCGCCTGACCGAAGAGGAGCGGAGCCTCGCGCGCCGCCAGTTGCCAGGCCTCGAGGACGTCGTGCTCACGACTCGCGACGGGCTCGTGCTGCGCGGCTGGTTCGTGCCGGGGAGCCGGAGAGACGCGGTGGTGCTGGTGCACGGCTTGACCGACAATCGCGCCGAGCTCTTGCCGGAAGCCGAGATCCTCTCGGCGAAGGGGCACGGCGTGCTGCTGTATGACTCCCGGGCCAGTGGCGACAGCGACGGCGACACCGCGACGTGGGGTGATCGCGAGCGCCTCGACGTCGCGGCGGCCCTCGATTTTCTGGGCGCGCGAGCCGACGTTGACGCCGCGCGGGTCGGGGCCTACGGGTTCTCCGTCGGGTCGACGACTGTCGCGCTCGCCGCCGTGGAAGACGAGCGGATCCACGCCGTGCTCCTCGGCCCCATCTGGCCCACCCTCGAAGACGAGCTGAAGCGGAAGATGCCGCGCTTCGCTGGGCTCTCGGCGGCGATCGGCACGGCCGCCTTCGGAGCCTTCGGAGTCGGGGTGCAGGCGCTTCGCCCCATCGACGTCATCGGGAAGATCCCCCCGCGCCCGCTGATGTTGATTTCAGGCAGCGTCGACGACGACACGCCCCCAGCCATCATGGAGCGCGTGCACGCGGCCGTCCCCTCGGCGCCGTGGTGGCTGGTGCCGGGGGCTGCCCACGGCCATTACGCCGAAGTCGCGCCGGTCGAATACCCCCGGCGGCTGGCGGGGTTTTTCGATGCAGCCCTCGCCGATGGTCGATGAACGCCCGGCGTCGGCGCTCGTGACTTCCCCGCGGCAGTGGTAGTTTCGCGACGTTCCCAAGGAGGGTGCTCATGGCAGAGGTCCCCGAGGCCATCGCGGAGTTTCTTCGCGGCCGTCGTATCGCCGTGGCAGGTGTTTCGCGCAAAGGCTCCCAGCCCGCCAATGCCATCTTCCGGAGGCTCAAGGCAGCAGGCCGAGAGGTGATTCCCCTGCACCCCAGCGCGACCGAGCTCGAAGGGGCGACGTGCTACCCCGACCTTCGCGCGGTGCCCGGTGACCTCGACGGAGTGATGTTCGCGGCCCCGCCGAGCGTCGCGCCCGAGGTGGTGCGCCAGTGCGGTGAGCGTGGAATCAAGCGCATCTGGTTTCACCGCTCGTTCGGCGAAGGCAGCGTGTCTCAGGAGGCGGTGCGCGAGTGCGAACGCCTCGGCATTCACGCCATCGTCGGTGGCTGCCCGATGATGTATTGCGAGCCGGTCGACGGGTTTCACGGCTGCATGCGCTGGTGGCTCTCGCTCCGCGGGCGAATCACCGCGTGACGCTCGGCGTCCTCTTGGTTCGACGCGGCCGCGCGGCCCTCCGCCGGGTCTCCCGAGCTTGGGCCCCCGCCATCAGCACCTCGAACAGCTCCTCCGCTTCATCGATGAGCTCGGCCCGCCGCGACGGAGTCTCGAGGTACTCCAGGCAGAGGTTGAACGTGCTCGTGGCGTACACCCGCAGCAACCGCCGCCAGGGCGCCCGAGCCAATGGAGGCAGGTGCCCGAGCTGCGTCAGCTCGCGCACCATGTCGTCCATCATGAGCTCCGAGACGACCTGTATCGCCTCGCGCACCGGGCCCGGGGGCCCGTAGAGCTCGCGGATCGCGACCACGAAGACCTCGGGCCGCTGGTGAGCGAAGTCGAGCATCCACCCCATGACGACTCGAGACGGGGTCTGCCCCGGTGGCACCGACTCGCGCGCCGCTCGGAGCCCGTCGCGGAGCTCGTGGCTGAAGTCGGCGATGATCGCCTGGAACATGCTCTCCAGGCCGGCGAAGTGCCGGTAGAAGGTGTTGTGGTTCAGGCCAGCCTCGCGGGCCAGCTCCCGAAGGACGAGCCCCCTGGTGCTTCCCTTCTCCCTCGCTTGCCGGAGCGCCGCCTCCATGAGCCGCCGCTTCCCTTCGGCCATTGGCGGGTCCAGTGGTGGGGCTCGGGTGCTCATGCGTGGCACTTACCATGGCCCTGGTTGACATCGGTGTAGCCAGTTGGCTACGAAGTAGCCGAGTGGCTACTCGCGGGGAAAGGAGCGCACATGACAACGGTGTACTTCCAGCTGGTCGGGGTTCTGAGCTTCCTCGTGGCGACCCTGGTCATCGGGGCTCGAATTCGGCGCTCGCCGACGGAGGCCGCGGCGCATCGCCTCAGCCGGGTGAGCCATGGGTTCTACTGGGGCGCTTTGGTCGTCCCCGAGGTCGTCGGGCTCTTCGTGCCTGGCCTGAGCCGCTTCGACGGGCTGTTGGGGCTGACGCCACTGCCGGAGTACGTCGTGCGCGCCGCCGTGGGATGGGTGCTGTTGCTGGTGGGGGCCTCATATGTGAGCGCCTCGAGCCTCGCGCTCAAGACGAAGGGCTCGGGCTACGCCGCGTTCAAGCTGACGCAGCGGGTGGTCAGCGCCAGCGTCTACGAGCGAGTCCGCAACCCCATGTCGCTGGGTTGGTACCTGACTCTCGTGGGGGCGAGCCTCGTCGCCGGTTCGACCTACGCGCTGCTGGGGACATGTCTGGTGTACATCCCCGTGCACGCGTTCAATCTCGTGTACTTCGAGGAGGTCGAGCTCAGGGCGCGCTATGGCGCATCGTACGAGGCGTACCTCCGGAGGGTCCCGTTCCTCCTGCCTCGGCTGCGGCTCGGGCCGACGACGGACTGAGTGTCCCCGCATCGTCGTCCGCTCCTGCTCGTTCCTCCTTGGCGCGTGCGACCACGTGCGGCAGCATCGAGGGCTCGTTCCCTCTCGAGGTGCTCGCATGATTGCTCGGTCGTCACGTGGCAGGGTCGCGCTGGCCGTTCCGTGGTTCCTCCTCATCGGCTGCGCGACGAGCTCAGGCCTCACTCGGTTGGACCCACTCCCACTTCCCCCGGCCGCCGCGAGCGCCTGTCGCGCCACGCCCTCGGGCAAGGTCTCGTTGCCAGCCGATGACGGCCTGCACGAGCAGCCCGTCGAGTGGTGGTACTGGACCGGCCACCTGAAGACCGAGGAAGGGCGATGGTTCGGCTTCGAGGAGGTCTTCTTCCGCGGCAAGTTCAAGGGCCTGAGCTCGAAGATGTCGCACATGGCCATCACCGACTTGGCAACGGGCCAGTTTCACCACGGCTCGGCCAACGGCCTGGGAGACGTCATCGCTCCACCCGGTGGGTTCGACCTCTCGCTGGGGAAGTTCGGAGCCATCGGCGGAAACGGGAGAGACCATCTCCACGGCACGGTCGATGGTTACGAGTTGGACGTGGACCTCAAGGCAACCAAGGCGCCGGTGCTGCAGCATGGCGTCGGGTACACCGACTACCCCTTCGGCGGGAACACCTACTACTACTCGCGGGAGCGCATGGCGGCCGAGGGCACGCTGACGCTCGACGGCACACCGCGCAAGGTCTCGGGCACGGCGTGGTTCGACCACCAGTACGGCGACCTCTTCAAGACCGCCAAGCTCGGCTGGGACTGGTATGCGATCCAGCTCGACGATGGTCGAGACCTCATGCTCTTCGTGGTCCGCGACCCCGCGGGCGCCGTCCTCGTCGGAGGCTCGTTGTCGACCCCGGAGTGCGAGACGAAGGAAATCACCGAGTACAAGGTGACGCCCCTGGGTACCTGGGTGAGCCCCCACACGGGTTGCAGCTACCCGATGGGCTGGCGCATCGAGGCCGCGGGCACGACGCTCGATGTCACCCCGGTGATGAACGACCAGGAGCTCTTCACCAGTCACCCCATCTACTGGGAGGGCGCCGCGACGGTCAGCGGCGGTGCCACCGGGCGCGCCTACGTCGAGCTCACTGGCTACTGCAGACAGGGGAACCCTCCTCCGTCGAAGTGAGCCGAACGGGCAGGGCTTCCGTTCCCGATGGCGGGCCGTCGAGCCCCGGAGGCTCGCGAGCCGCGTGACTCGCCCGTCGCCTGAACGGAACAATGATGTTCAATCGCGAGCCTGACCCTGTCGGTAAGAGGCGCAGCCATCACCTCTTCGACCTGGAGTCACTGTCATGCGTTTGGCGCTCCCCTTCTTCTCACTCCTCGGGATCCTGTCAGCCGTTGGCTGCGGCGAGGCTCCAGCGGCTCCGAAGGGCTCCACGGCCCAGCTGGCGATTCTCGAGACGACCGACCTGCACCAGACCGTGCTGAGCTATGACTACTTCAAGCTCGCCGAGGACAAGAGCGTCGGCCTCGAACGCGCCGCGACGCTCATCAGCGCTGCCCGCACCGAGTTTCCCAACACCTTGCTGGTCGACAATGGCGACACCATTCAGGGCACCGTGCTGGGCGATTACCAGGCCACGGTGGCACCGCTCGCCTGCGGCCAAACCCTCGGCATCTACAAGGTGATGAACGCCCTGAAGTACGACGTGGGAGGCATCGGCAACCACGAGTTCAACTTCGGGCTCTCGTACTTGAACCAGGTGACCGGCAGCGCCTTCGCGGTTGATGGCCTGGCCGGGCCGTCGGCGACCGCGACCTGCCAGGGGCCGAGCTTCCCGCTGGTGCTCTCGAACGTCGTCAGCACGAAGAGCGGGGCCCCCCTGTTCAGCCCATACACCATCATCGAAAAGGCCGTGACCGCGAAGGACGCGAGCGGAAAGGACATCACCGCGAAGCTGAAGGTGGGTGTGCTGGCTTTCGCGCCGCCATACATCCTGGTGTGGGACAAGGGGAACCTGGAGGGGAGGGTCACGACCACCGGCCTCAAGGAGTCGGCTGAGAAGTACATCGCTGAGCTGAAGAGCAAGGGCGTAGACATCATCGTCGCGCTCTCTCACGGTGGGCTGGACGACGCGGCGTACGACCCGGGCATGGAGAACGGGAGCTACCACCTGGCGCAGGTGCCCGGCATCGATGCGCTGCTCCTCGGCCACTCGCACCAGCCCTTCCCTCTGGCGACCAGCACAGTCGCCCAGTTCAATCTGCCCAACGTCGACAAGGTGCACGGCACCGTCTTCGGGGTGCCCGCGACGATGGCCAACTTCTGGGGCAAGGCCCTGGGGGTCATCGAGCTCAAACTGACCTACGACGGCAAGAAGTGGAACGTGGACCCCAGCCAGACGGTGGTTCAGCTCCGCTCGACGCAGAACGCCGACAAGTCGTACGTCGACGCGGACCCGTCCATCGCGCCACTCGTGGCGACGGAGCACCAGGCAACCATCACCTACGTCAAGACGCCGATCGGCTCGGCGGACTTCGAGCTCAACACCTACTTCGCCGACGTGGGCGACGTGACGGCGCTGCAGGTCGTCAACCAGGCACAGGCCGACTATGTGTCGAGCTACGTGAAAGCCAACCTGCCGGCCCTGGCGACCCTGCCGGTGCTCTCGGTCACGGCCCCGTTCAAGAGCGGCTTCGGGGGCGGTACCGACTTCACCGACGTCGCCAGCGGGAACCTCGCCATCAACAACGCGGCCGACCTCTACCTCTACGCCAATACCCTCTACGCGGTGAAGGTGACCGGCGCTGACATCAAGGCGTGGCTAGAGAAGGCGGCCACCCGCTTCAACACCATCGACCCGGCCAAGACGACGCCGCAGCAACTGGTCAGCGCATTCCCCGGCTACAACTTCGATGTCTTCACCGACAAGGACCTGAGCTACGAGATCGACGTCACCCAGCCGGTTGGCGCGCGCATCAAGAACCTGACCTACCGGGGTGCGTCGCTGGACCCGACGGCGAGCTTCATCGTGGCGACCAACAACTACCGGGCCAGCGGAGGCGGCGGCTTCCCCGGCCTCGACGGGAGCAAGACCATTCTCGGCTCTCCCGACGCGAACCGTGACGTGCTCATCACGTACATCAAGAAGGCGCAGACGCTGACCAAGGCGTCATATGGCTCCGCGCGGAGTTGGCGCTTCACCAAAGTGACCACCGCCGGGCCAGTCGTGTTTTCGTCGGCAACCAACAAGCTGGCTCTGGCGGCCGTCGGAGGTGTCTCCAACGTCACTGGTGGTACGACCGACGATGGCTCCGGCAAGGGGCTCGCGGTCTACACCCTCGACCTCTCGAAGTAGCGCCAATGCGAAGGAAGGCCCTCTTGCTCATCGGTGTCGCGGGAGCAGCGGTCCTCGTGGGCGCGCCGGTCTGTCTCGCAGGGCGCACGGTCGGAGCGGATCCAGCGGGGCTGCGCGCCGTCGTCGAGGCGGCCGTCGTGGAGGAGCGACTCGGACCTCGGCTGGCGGTCGCGTTGCTTGCGCACGCAGGACACCGGACTACTCAGGTCGCCATTGGACAGACCATGCTCCGAGTGAACCCCGAGCACCCGGAGGAAGGCCGTCAGTGGCTCGAGCGGGCGGCGCGTCAGGGCGATGCGCGGGCGGCTTACGCGCTGGCGCTCTCGCTCCGCTCGGAGGGCGGGCGAGCGCGGGAGGCGGCCCTGCCATGGCTCGAGCAGGCGGCGACCGGTGGCGTGGCGGCGGCGCACTTCCTTCTGGGCAACGCCTACCGCGAGGGGGAGGGCGTCGCGGTCGATTTCGCTCGTGCGATTCGCTCCTACGAGGTCGCGGCCGAGCAGGAGAACCCGCAGGCCATTCAGACGCTGGCCGAGGCCTACCGGTCGGGGGAGCTGGGCCTCGCGCGCGATCCCGAGCGGGCGGAGGCGCTCATGCGAGACCTGGAGCATGCGGTGCACGAGCAGCGACCCGTGGTGGCCTGGTAGCGTCCGGTCGGCTGTTTCCGGCCCGGTTCGAGACGCTGCGCAGTTTGGGACACCTCGCAATGGCTTCTGACGGGCCTCAGAACGTGGCACGCTGTCGTCCTCTGAGCCGCCCGCATCGACAGCCACGCGTCGTCCTGGTGACTGGCACCTCGAGCGGTCTTGGCCGGGCCATCGCCTCCGCCCTCCATGCGCGGGGCGACCGAGTCTTTGGCTCCTCCCGGGGGCCAGCGGCGCCGGCGGCGTTTCCCCAACTCACCCTCGACGTGCGCGACGAAGCGTCGGTACAGGCCGCTGTCGAGGCCGTGGTGAAGGAGGCTGGCCGGTTGGACGCGGTGGTGAACAACGCCGGCTGGGGGCTGGCCGGAGCCATCGAAGACACCACCGTCGCCGAAGCGCAGGCCCAGCTCGACACCAACTTCTTCGGGGTCCACCGCGTATGCCGCGCCGTGCTGCCACGCTTCCGCGCCCAGGGCCACGGCCACATCATCATCGTCGGCTCGATGGCCGGCCTGGTGTCGATGCCCTTCCAGGCCTTCTACTGTGCCTCCAAGTTCGCCCTCGAGGGCTACGCCGAGGCGCTCCGCATGGAAGTGAAGCCCTTCGGCGTGCAGGTCTGTCTGGTGGAGCCAGGCGACTACGCCACCGGCTTCACCCAGGGGCGCCAGCGGTCCCTCGCCTCGGGGTCGCCGAGCCCGTACGCGGCGAGCCTCGAGCGGGCCCTGGCCGTGATGGTGAGGGACGAGCAGTCGAACTCCGACCTCAGCCCGGTGGGGCGGGTCGTGCTGCGGGCGCTCGATGCCCCTCGGCCCCCGCTCCGGTTTCCCAGCGCCACGCTGGCCCAGCGCCTGCTGCTCGTCATCAAACCCTTCGTCCCCGACGCGGTGGTGGAGTGGGTCGTCGAGAAGATGTACCAGCTGCGGTAGGGTCGGGCCCCGTTGCTAACCCGGAGGAGGCCGGTTCGAGTCCGGCCCCCGCGTACCCGGCTCACCTCGCGCGAGGTTTCGGCGCATCTCGTCGATGCCCTTCGAGATGAAGGTCTTCCGCATGCGCTCGACGAGCTTGGGGTTGATGCCGAGGAACTCCATGCCCGAGACGAGCCCGTTGACGTAGCTCTCGGCGATGACGGTCGTCACCGTTCCGAAGACGCGCCGGAAGGACGTGTACACTTTGAGCGCCTGGTCTCGCTCGAAGCTCTTGAGGCAGGCGCCGAGGAATATCTCCTCGACCCTGAGCCCGATGGACATCATGTAGACGTTCTTCACGTTGGCGAGGATGTGGATCCACCCCACCATCCAGGTGTGCTCCCAGAACTTGGGGCCTGGGTTTCCCGAGACCAGCGCCTCGTACCACTCCTTGAGCACTCGCTCGCGGGTGCCCCGGTTTCCCTCGCCCAGCACAAGGGCCGCGTCGGGGTCCGAGTAGAGGACGTCGTAGAACGCCTTGGCGACGGCTGGCCCCCAAGGTTTGAGAGTCGCCTCGACCTCGCCCAGCGTCTTCCAGTCTTCCGGGCGGAGTCCGTTGATACGGCTCGCGACCGCGACGATCGATTCCACATTGGTCATGTGTGCGAACACTCCGTGCAGCGCAGGGGACCACCACGCTCGAAGGCAATGGTTTTCCACAGGCTAACCACGAGGCCATCGCCTCGCTGCACGGACCACCAGACTCCTCGCACCTCGAGATCCAGGTGCTGCCCTGGGAGTTGCTTCAAGCCACTGGGCAGCTGCCGGTGCCACACGCCCCGTTGGCGCACGGCGACGAGGCCGACGACGAGCCCTTCGACCCGTAGCCATCGGAGTGCCAGCCGCCCCCCTTCAAGGAGAACGAGGACAATGAGATTCGCCGGGCCACAGGCGACCCGCACGGCTCATGTACCGTGAGCGCTGGATCTGACATCTTCTGCGACACCTCGAAAGTGCCACACTTCGGACAGTCGTACTCGTAGATTGCCATGCCGTTTTCTCGAAGAGCCTTTCAACGTACCAGAAGATTCAACATCGGCGCCATTCGTCAAGGGAGAGCGAAAGCGACCGAATTCACTGAGTATTCTCTCAATGGGTGGGTCACATGAAGGTGGCGGGACACTCCTACCGGAGCATTGAGGCGTCGCCCGAAGGTGTAGTGGTGGTGGTCGATCAGACCCGGTTGCCCTTCCACTTCGAGCGGCTGGAGCTGCGGACGTTGGAGGACGCCGCCCAGGCCATCTCGACGATGCAGGTCCGTGGGGCGCCGCTCATCGGTGCCACCGCGGCCTGGGGGCTGGCGCTGGCGGCGCGGGTCGACAACTCCTCCAATGGCATCAAGGAGGCCGCCGCGCGGCTGCGGGCGACTCGGCCCACGGCCATCAACCTCAAGCGAGTGGTGGAGGAGGTCGCGGCGGCCCTGCTGGGAGCCCCGCCCGCGGGTCGAGTCGCGCTGGCCCGTCGACTGGCTGAGCAAGTGTGTGACGACGAGGTCGAGCGGTCGCGGCGCATCGGCGTGCACGGCTGCGCGGCGCTCCGGGAGTTGCACCAACGGCTTCGTCGGCCGCTCAACATCCTGACCCACTGCAACGCCGGTTGGCTGGCGACGGTCGACCTCGGCACGGCCTTGGCTCCCATCTACCTGGCCTTCGACGAGGGCATGCCCGTTCACGTGTGGGTCGATGAGACGCGCCCGCGCAACCAGGGTGCCAGCCTGACGGCCTGGGAGCTCGGCCAGCACGGCGTGCCCCATACGCTCATCGTCGACAACGCTGGAGGGCTGTTGATGCGTCAGGGCCGGGTCGACGCTTGCATCGTGGGCACCGACCGGGTGGCCACCAACGGCGACGTCTGCAACAAAGTGGGCACGTACCTCAAGGCCCTGGCGGCCGTCGACAACCGGGTGCCCTTCTACGTCGCCGCGCCCGAGTCCTCCATCGACTGGGGTATCGAGCACGGGGGCGACGTGCCCATCGAGGAGCGCGACGCCACCGAGGTGACCCACCTGTCGGGCGAAGACGAGCACGGCGTGCTCCGGCGAGTGCGGGTGACGGCGCTTCCCACCCGGGCGCACAACCCGGCCTTCGATGTCACCCCGGGGCGGTTGGTGACGGCCCTCATCACCGAGCGGGGGCGATGCCCGGCGAGCCGCGAAGGGCTGTTGTCGCTGTTCCCGGAGCGGCGGTGACGGCTGACGGAGTCATTCGATTCCAGCTCGTGCATGCGAGAGAGCCCTTGCCGGCCTCGGCGGCGGCGCTGGTGTCGACGCTCGACGGCTGGCGGCGGCAGCTGTGGCGCGAGCGGCTCATCGGTCACGACGGCGTGCGCTACGGCGGAGTGGGGTGGGGCAACGTCAGCGCCAGAGTCCAGGGCCAGTCGTTTCTCATCACCGGCACGCAGACGGGCGGCCTCGAGCACACCGACGAGCGCCATTACGCTCTGGTGGAAGCCTCCGAGGGCTCGAGTCAGCACGGGGTGGTGCGGAGCCGCGGGCCGCTGGCGCCGTCGTCGGAGGCGATGAGCCACGCATCGGTGTACGCCGCCATGGCCACCACGGGCTTCGTCTTCCATGTGCACGCGCCCGAGCTGTGGCGCGCCGCGGGTCGGCTGGGGCTGCCGAGCACCCCTGATGGGGTCGAGTACGGCACCGTGGCCATGGCCGAAGCGGTGGCCGAGCTGGTTCAACGCGTGGGCGCGGCAGGCGTGCTGGCCATGGCCGGCCACGAAGATGGCATCATCGCGTGGGGTCCCTCGGCCCAGGGCGTCGGCGAGGCCCTGCTCGGGGCGTACGAGGCGGCGAAGCTCGGTCGCTGAGGCCGAGCCTTCACCACGTCAGGGCAGCAACTCGATTCCGGTGAACGCCACGAGGAGGCTGAGGAAGAGACCGAGCAGGCTCAACGCCACATGAGCGCCTCGGCGACGGCGTGGATTCACCGCCAGGCCCCGGCCGATGACGGCAGCGCCGACGAAGCCCAAGGTCGCCCCGGCTCCGAGCCAGCCATGGGCGGTGTGGAGCGGCTTCAGGTCTCGAACGAAGACCGCCGAGACGAGCCCGAGGGGAAAGGACGCGACCACCAGGAGCACCGCTGGGAGCGCCAGGCGAAGGTGTCGGCCCCGCACGGCCTCGGGCGTGGGGGCGCGCTTGACGCGAGCGTCGCGGATGAGAAGGCCCAGGCGCAGGGTGAGCCAGCACAGCACCAGCCCGCCCGTCGCCACGGCGGGGTGAAGGAAAGAGACCCAAGGAGCGCTCGCTGGGGACGCCACGGTGCGCGGTGCCTACCAGAGGCGGAGGGGCTCTGACGAGCGCCGTGAGCGCGCTACTTCTGGTCCTGCGTCATGGCAGGCTGTGCTCGCCTGGCGACGACCTCCATTCCCGCCAGGTACCGCTCACTGACCGCGTAGCCGACTGCCTCGAAGCCCTCGTCGTTGAGGAGCGAGTACAGCCGCTGTCGACTGAAGTTGTGCAGATGCTCCAGTTCGCCCCAGTACGGGTTGGTCTTGGCCCGGTCCATCACCCGCCAATGGAGCGAGTCGAGGTTGGGTAAGGACACGAGGAGCACGCCTCGAGGGCCGAGGAGCGACCGAGCCTTGGCCAGGGCCTTTCGGGGGAAGGGCATGTGCTCGAGGACGTCGGCGAAGGACACCACGTCGACTGGCGTTGGGCTCTCGAGCGCCTCGAGGGTGCCCTGCAACGCGGGGTAGCCCAGCTCCAGGAGGCGCTGCACCGCCTCGGCCCGGGTGTCGAGCCCGAGCACCTCGAAACCGAACTCCGCCGCGGTGGCCACCAAGGCTCCGTTGCCGAAGCCCACGTCAATCCACTTTCCCAGGGCTCCGGCGCGGGCGGCGACCACGCGCTCCACCATGCGCGACGAGAGCTGACGGAGCCGCTCGACGTCGGCGCCCGGGGGCAGTTGATTCGGGTTGGCGGTGGAGAACAGCTCCGCCAGCGCTGCCTCGCCGAAGTAGCCGTCGGCGAAGACGTGACCGCAGGCGCCGCAGCGCAGCCAGCGCATGGTGTCGGGGAATGACGGAAGGTAGAGCGGGTGCTTGGCGCAGCTCGCCGTGCCGACCGAGTCTCCTTCGGTGTGCTCGCACAGCGGGCAGGCGTCGTAGAGGATGCGGGCGTGCACGAGACCTCGTGGGTCAGTGGTTCCCCTCAACGGCTAATCGTCACATCGGGCAGACGCCACGCTGCGATGGCTCCCGAATTGCAATAAGTGTGGGTTTCTCGGCGCGATTCCGCGAGGGCAGCATAATTGAGCAATGCCGGAGAAGCGCTCGACGACGCGAAGAGCCGTGGGGCTCCTGGTGAAGCTGGGCCACCATGGCGTGGACGAGTTCGTGCAGAAGTACGCGACGAACCTGTCGTCGGGTGGAATGTTCATTCGCACCCGCGAGCCGAAGGCCATCGGCACTGAGCTCCGCTTCAAGGTGGAGATCGCCGATGGGCAGCGGGTGCTCCAGGGCACCGGGGTGGTGCGGTGGGTTCGTGCCGCGGAGGAGGCCGCGGGCTCGCCTGGCATGGGCATCGAATTTCTCTCCTTGGACAGCGCGAGCCGGGCCCTGGTGGATCGAATGTTGCGGGCACGGCCGGCGCAGGCTGCTCACTTGCCACCATTGACGCCGGTGGAGCCGCTCAAGGTGCCTCCTCTGGTGCCGCCGTTCGACCCGTTCGCCCAGCCACCGAGCGCCTCGGAGCTGCCGGTCGAGGCGATGACCGACGACGAGGTCGAGCCCAGCACTGAACTGGAGACGACGACGTTCGTGGTCCCGAGCGTGGTTCCTCCACCGCCGCCACCCGAGGTCGAGGTGTTCACCACCGTCGTGGCCTCTGGCGTGTGGACCGAGGGCGAGGAGCCGTCAGTGGCGGCTCCGAGCGCGGAGATCGAGCTCGATCTGGCCGATCTCCTCGCCACCACCCCGGAGCCTCCGGTGGAGTTGGCGTCCGCCGCGGCGGAGTTCGACATCGATATCGACCTGGTCCCGGTGGTGGTGGTCCACGGTCCGTCGCCTTCGCCAGGGCCACCCGCGCGAGTCGCTCCGTCATCGGGCCCCACTCCCGACGCGAAGGCCGCGGCGGCATTCCCCGGGCTCAAGCGCGAGGCTCCGCACCGGTCGCCGCATGAAGCGCCGCCAGATGAAGCGCCGCCACATGAGACACAGACCTCCGAGGCGGGAGGCGATGAGGTGATCGTTCTCGCCAAGCCCAAGGCCCCGAAACCAGATGTGCGTCGGTCGGTGACTCCGCCGCACGGGCGGGATGCGGAGGTGCCGCGTTCAGAGGTGCCGCGGTCGGAGGTGTCGCCGTTGGAGGCGTCGCTGTTGGAGGCTGCGCGTGTGACGCCCGCTGTGGCGGGACCCGGAGAACGAGTTGGCCGGGAGCTCCCCACTCGAGCAACGCCCTCGGCCTCGCCGGCGCGACCGGTGCCCGTGCTGCGCCCAGAGTCGAGCGAGCCGCCCCCTTCGCCCGTGCCTCCGCCCGTGGGCGGACTCGTCTTCCTCAAGCCGGTGGACGTGCAGGGGGCGCAGGGGCCCGTCATCGGCATCGATCTCGGCACGACGAATTCGGCCTGTGCCGTGGTGTCGAAGGGGCGGCCCATCATCCTCAGCTCGAAGGACGGCTACAACACGATTCCCTCGGTGGTCGCGCTGACGCCGCAGGGCAAGCTGCTGGTCGGTCATCGGGCCAAGGCGCAGATGATCCTCAACCCGACCCAGTCCATCTTCGGGGCCAAGCGCTTGGTGGGTCGCAGCTTCGACAGCCCGACGGTGCGACAGGTGCGCGACCGCTTCCACTACGAAATCTGCTCCGGAGAAGAAGGCCGCGCGGCGGTGCGCTTGGGGCCCCACGTGTTGTCGCTCGAAGAGGTGCAGGGGCTCGTACTGCGCGAGTGCCGGGAAATGGCCCAGCAGGCCCTGGGCCAGGAGGTCACCCGAGCGGTGGTGACCTGCCCGGCCTACTACTCCGAGCCCCAGCGCGAGGCGGTTCGTCGGGCCGGGCACATGGCGGGCCTCAAGGTCGAGCGCATTCTCAACGAGCCGACGGCCGCGGCGCTCGCCTTCGGGATGAACCGGGAGCTGACCAAGACGGTGCTGGTCTACGACCTCGGAGGCGGCACCTTCGACGCCACGCTGCTCCGGTTGGACAAGAACGTCTTCGAGGTGCTGGCCACGGGAGGTGACGTGTTTCTGGGAGGCGTCGACTTCGACAACCAGGTTGTCGACGTGCTGCTCGAGCGCTACGCCACGCAGCACGGGCAGCCCTTCGATGGCGACCGGGTGGCCCTCTCACGCGTGGCCGACATGGCCGAGAAGTGCAAGGTGGCGCTGTCGGAGCGCGCCAGGTTCGATGTGCACCTCCCGATGCTCGAGCTCGACCAAGGAGGCAAGCCGAGGGACCTCAAGTGCACCGTCACCCGCCAGGAGCTCGAAGCGGCGTGCGATGACCTGGTCGACCGGACGATTCAGGTGGTGCACGACGTGTTGCTCGACGCGAAGCTCAAGCCGGCCAGCGTCGACGACGTCATCTTGGTCGGGGGCATGAGCCGCATGCCGCTGGTGAGGGAGCGGCTCCAGAAGGTGTTCAAGAAGCCCGCCCACGCGTCGGTGAACGCCGACGAGGCGGTGGCTCTGGGGGCGGCGCTGTACACCGGCAACGTGGACAAGGTGTCGAGCGTGGTGCTCATCGACGTGGTGCCGATGACCGTCGGTCTGGGCAAGGCCGGCGGAGGCTTTCATCGCCTCATCGAACGCAACACCCCCCTCCCGGCGACGAAGTCCTTCGGCATCTCGACCCACGAAGACAATCAGCAGGAGCTCGAGGTGACGGTCTTCCAGGGAGAGGACTCCAACGTCGCCGGCAACGAGCTCATCGGCGTGGTGCGCATCGACGGGCTGCCCCGCGGGCCCAAGGGCGCCGTGCAGGTGGCCATCACCCTGAGCCTCGACGCGGAGTGCGTGCTGAAGGTCGAAGCCAAGGAGTTCCGCACCCGCAAGGCGGTGAAGGCCACGCTGGCCACCCGCTTCACCGCCGCGGAGATCGCCGCCAAGCTGCACATCACCGAGGCCAAGGGGGTCGAGGTGCAGCAGGAGCGCGCCGACGAGCTCGAGAAGCGGGCCGGCGGGTTCTGGGGGCGGCTCAAGAAGGCGTTCTCGCGCCGCTGAGCCGCGAGTCTTCTGGCTATTCCAAACAGCCCGCCACCGGCCCTGGGGTCTCATCGAGCACCGGGAGCCAGTGGTTGTGCTGGTGTCGGTAGGTCAAACCGAATCCGTAGGGGAAGAGCGGATTGTAGTTCGGCTGGCCGACGTTGAGTGGGGTCTGGCAGGCCGAGCGGGGCCACGAAAACGAGAGCTTGCCCTGGAAGTCGCGGTGGATGTCTCCGTTCGCGTCGCGGAAGATGACGTCTGTGATGCCGGCGGCCTCGGTGCCAGGGAGCCAGGCAGCCACGAATGCGTTGGAGCGGTTGAGCTCCTTGTTGACGTAGAGCGGCCGCCCGGAGATGAACACCGTGACGACCGGGACGCCCCGGCCGCTCACCCTGTCGAGTACGGCCAGGTCTTCCGGGTTCCGAACGGCGTGCTCGAGCGTCTCTCTCGTGGCCTGGCCGGGTGGGGGGAGTCCTTGGGTGGGACCCCAAGAGTACAGGGGGTTCCAGATGATGTCTCCGATGAACTCGGCGTAGGGCCGCTCACCGATGACTGCAATCACGGCCTGATAGGCGCCGACGTCAACGCCCTCCGCGGTCTGGCTGAAGGTGACGTTGGCCTCGCCCACGACGGCCTTCAGCGCGGCGAGCACGCTCGTGCCGTTCGGGAAGGTCGCGTTCGTGTTGTCGTCGAAGGGCGGCATGGCCTGCCAGCCCATCGACCACCCACCATTCTGGTTTGGGATGCTGTCGCCGCTCTTGCCCACGAGGAGAATCTTGCCGTGGCGCGAGAGTGGCAACACGTGGTTATTGTTCTTGAGGAGCACGAGTGACTTCGCCACCGCCTCGCGCCCCAGCTCGCGGCCAACCAGGTTCGCTTCGATTCCGGCGCCGGGGCGCTGCGATGGCTTGGGCATTTCGAAGAGACCGGCTCTGACCTTCACGCGCAGGATGCGGGTCACCGCGTCGTCGATGCGCGACATCGGGACCTGTCCGCTGTTGACGAGCTCGATGGTGTCCGCGATGAAATTCTTCCAATCGGGGTTGTACGGCACCATGAAGAGATCGATGCCGGCGTTGATGGCTTGCGCACAGCGCGTGTTGGTGCACCCGGCGACTTGGCCGATGCCATTGTAGTCAGAGATGACGATGCCATCGAACCCCATCTTCTCCTTGAGCACCGTGGTGAGCAGGTATCTGCTCCCGTGGACCTTGCCTTCATTGATTCCGAGCGCCGGGTTGGTCCAGCTGTTGTACGAGGCCATGACCGTCTGGGCCCCCGCGGCGAGCGAGGCGAAATACCCCTGGCCGTGGAGGTTCATCATCTCGAGCTCAGACACCGCACTGACGCCTTGATCGACTCCGCGCGTCGTGCTGCCGTCACCGATAAAGTGCTTGGCCGTCGTGACCACCCCGGAGAATCCGTGGCCCGGGTGTTTGAGCCCCATGAGTCCCTGGGTCATCGCTCCACCCAGCTGCCGAGTAATGGCTGGGTACTCGGAGAACCCTTCATAGGTCCGCCCCCAGCGATCGTCCTGAGGCACCGTCACGCACGGAGAAAAGGTGTAGTCGAAGCCGCTCACCCTCATCTGTTGTGCCGTGAAGGCCCCGATGCGCCGGGCCAGGCAGGCATCGTGGCTGGCGCCCAGGCCGATGTTGTGCGGGAAGAGCGTCGCGCCGAACTGCTTCTGGTTGCCGTGCACTCCGTCGACTCCGAACAAGATGGGGATTTTGACTTTCATGTCGGTCGACAGAGCGGCATCCCAGTAGCCGTCTGCGACCTCCAGCCACCCCGACGGGGGCGAGAGCTTGCCGGCCGGCCAGTCGTTGCCGCCGCTCAGGACCGAGCCGATGTAGTAGTCGCGCGCCTCGGCGGGTGAAAGCCCGAGGGTCTCGGGTTGGGTCATCTGCCCCACCTTCTGCGCGAGTGTCATGCTCTTCACGATCTCGGCGATCCAGGCCTCCTGTGCAGGGCTTCTTCTCACCGCGCTGTCCACGTGCGGCCAATCTCGGTACGTCGGCATTGGCGGAATGGCGGTGCACTCGTCGTCATCCTCCCACCAGGAGTCGTCTGGCCGATGCCTCTCTTGTGCGAGACTGGCGTTGCCGACGGTGAGGACCATCAGTGCCACGGCGGGGGCGGTGGTCCAGCGGAAGGAACCGTGGGTATGTTTCATGTGAGGTGCTCCCTGGCTGTATGGGTTGTCCGCGAGCCACACGTCGGCGCCAACAGGCTGAGCACCACAAAGAGCGTGCGCTTCAATCGCTGTCTTCATGTGAGTCCTCCCTCGTGTTGGATTCGGTCGATTCGATTTCGATTTCGATTTCGATTTCGATTCGAGCCGCGCCCGAGCCCAGCAAGCATTGCGCCAGCGCAACTGTACGTGGCGCGCGCTCCCGGGATGGACTGAAACAAGCCACGTTTGGCGGTCGCTTCTCGTACAGCTTGAACCATTCGCGTACAGGCCGGCGAACTCATCGTCTGAATTGGCCCGCCGCGTCAGGCAAATGCCTCCGCGGAGTTGGGCGTCAGGCAGACCAGCACCCCTCCCGACACTGCCACACCCAGGCACACCGGCAACGTGGATAAGGTGTCGAGCGCGGTACTCATCGCGTGGTGCGCGTCGACGGCTGCCGCGCGAGTCCAAGGGCGCCGTACAGGTGGACATCACGCTGAGTCACGACGCGGAGTGCGTGCAGAAGAAGGTCGGGGCCAAGTTCACCCGCCAGGCGGTGAAGGCCACGCTGGCCACCCGCTTCACCGCCGCGGAGCTGGGGCGGCCCGTGGCCGCTTCTCCATCTGGCCCTCCCCGAGCCGGCCGCGGACCTGGTCCGTTACCCACGGGCCTGTGTGCAACGAAGGCTCGATGATGGCTCCACCGCGGCTTGGAGCGTTGGGAGCAAGGCAGGGGGCCGGGGCCTCGGGGCGAGCACCAGCAGCCCCTCGGCCGGTCGGTCGAGTGCTGCAGGGCAAGCTCGCGGCCCTCTCGTGTGCTCACCGCGGTCTCGGGTCGAGGCGCTGGGCCTGGCCGCCTCGGCTGCTTGGTCGGAGGACGCGGGGTGAGGCGACCCTTCTGCGGGCGACAACCAGGTTGTCGCGAATTGGCGTCTGATCGCGACAACCAAGTTGTCGCTCACGCTTCGCCCCTCGCCCAGGCCGACCCCTTCGACCTGGACGACCGCGTTCTGGAAAGCGCCCAGCAAGCCAGTTTCAGATTCCGAGAAAGTGGGGGGTTCCCAGAGTTGCGGCCCCGCTCGGTCTCTACTACGGGAGCGCCTCTCTTCGTGGACCCGACGCAGCTCGCAGCGCTGTACCGCCAGTATGGCTACTACGTGCACCGCCGGTGCATGGCGCTGTTGGGCTCATCGGCCGACGCCGACGATGCGCTCCAGGAGGTCTTCTTGCGAGTGCAACGCTATGGACGCAGTGACGCCAAGGGCAGCGACCTCGGCTGGTTGTACGCGATCGCCAGCCGTGTGTGCTTCGATCTGCGGCAGAAGAAGTCGCCGGAGGCCGTCGATCCTTCGCAGCTCGCGGCGCTCGAGACACGCTCGGAGGCGAGCGCTCCCGACGCGCGGGCCGCCATTGGGTTGGCGCTTCGCTCCATGGACCAGAAGCTCGCCGAGCTCGGGGTGCTGCACCACCTCGGCGGCTACACGCAAGAGGAGCTCGAGGCGAGGCTGGGCGTGTCGCGGAAGACCATCGGCAAGAAGCTGGCCATCTTCGAGGCGCTGGTGCGCGAGGTCGCTGCGAAGGTGAAAGGAGTCGCGTCATGAGGCCCGTGCCACCGAGCCGCACCCCGAGCTGTCCTCCCACCGAGGCACTGGAGTCCTTCGCCGCGGGCGCCTCGCCGGAGCTCGCCACTCACGTCTCCGCCTGCCCCCACTGCGGCCCCTATTGTGCCGAGCTCCGCGCCCAGGCCGACGCGTTCGCCCGCGCGCGACCTCCCGAGCTCTTCCTCAAGCAACTCGAGCGCCGGGCCCAGGTGAAGAATCCCCCGGCATGGTGGAGGTGGATCGCCATCGCCGTCCCCCTGGCGGCCACCGTAGTGCTGGTCGTCACACGGCCTGGTGTGGACGACGGCGTGACGCTCAAGGGCTCCGCCTTCAAGGTCTTCCTCAAGCGTGGAGACGCGGAGGTGGTCGCCCTGGGCTCCGAAGCGCCGGTGCAAGCGAGGGACGCGCTGCGGTTCAGCTTCGACGCGCCGGAGGATGGCTACCTCGCGGTATTCGACCTCGACGGCGCCGAAGAGGTGACGGTCTTCTTCCCCTATGGCGAGACGGCGGCAGTGCCCGTGGAGAGAGCGCAAGGACTGCTCCCTGGCTCGGTGGTGCTCGACGCCCAGGGTGGCCCTGAGTGGCTGGTAGCTGTGTGGTCGAGGAAGCCCTTCAAGACGGCGGCGCTCGCCGCTCAGCTCCGCGGCCAGGCGACCCACCCGGACGTGAAGGTGAGCTGCGAGGGTTGCGTGGTGTCGACGCTCCGCCTGTCGAAGAGGGGCCCATGAGAGGTGGCGCGGCGCTCCTGGTCGTGCTGCTGGCGGCGTCTGGGCTGGCGGCGGAGCCGATGCGTCTCCTGGTGTCCATCGGCAACGACCTCGGGGACCCACAGGATACGCCGCTCGCATGGGCCGAGGCGGACGCGCAGCGCGTCGCGAGCCTCTTCGTCGACCTCGGCGACGTGGCCGCCGAGCGCGCGGTGGTGGTGCTGGGGCAGCGGGCCGACGTGCTGCGCGAGAAGCTCTCCGAGGTCCGTGGTCGCATCGAAGAGCTCAACGCCCAGGGCCACGAGGTGATGCTCACCGTCTACTACTCAGGTCACGCACGTGGAGGGGAGCTCCACCTCGGTGGCACCCACTTCCCACTGGCGGCGCTGCGCGAATACCTCGAGCGCTCCTCCGCGCGGCTCAAGCTCGCCATCGTCGACGCGTGTGACAGCGGCATTTTGGCCCGGAAGAAGGGCGGCGCTCCGGGGCAGGAGTTCGACGTCTCCCTCAGCTCCGACGCCGTCCGTGGGCTCGCGCTCCTCACCTCCAGCGGGCCCGCCGAGTCGAGTCAGGAACTCTCGGCGCTCCACGGAGGACTCTTCACGCACCACGTCCTCACCGGACTGCGTGGAGATGCCGACGCCGACGCCGACGGCACCGTGACGCTCGCCGAGGTCTACGCCTATGCGTTTCGGCGCACCGTCGAGGGCGCCGGCCGGGGCGGGCAACACCCCACGTTCGACCTCGACCTTTCGGGCAGCGGCCAGTGGGCGCTCTCGGCGCCGCGGCGCGCCCGGAGCACCATCGTTCTGCCACCAGACACCGAGGGCACCTTCGTCATCTCGAGCCAGCCTCGCCCTGACGTCGTGGCCGAGGTGGTGAAGGTGAAGGGCCGGCCGCTGCGGCTGGGCGTGCCTCCGGGGAGATACTTGGTGCAGAAGCGTCTGGGCCTGCAGGTGGGGCTCGCGACGTTGGAGTTGCCCTTCGGCGGGCAGGGCGTCGTGGATGAGCGGAGCCTGGAGCTGCGAGGCTTCGGCGAGGTGGCGCTCAAGGGCGGCGTCTATGACATCCGGCCGTGGGCGGCGTACCTGCTGGGCGTCGTGGGCAGCCAGTCGCTCGCGGCTACCGGGTTGGACTGGTCGGGTGGGGTTGGAGTCCGCCGCAGCATCGATGCCTTCTGGCTCGGCGTATCGGCGTCGGGGACCCACCGGGTGTACCGTGGCCAGGCGCTGTCCATCATCGAGAATGGCGCGACCCTGCGGGCCGACGGCGGCTACCGGCTCACGTCGTGGCCGGTCGTGCCTCTGTTCGGCGTCGCGCTCGACGCGCGGTGGCTCCACCAGCAGTTGGTGCGTGACGACCTCCTCGCCCAGGTGGGCGCAGCGCCGCTGAAACCCCTCTCGACGCTGGGTCTCGACGCTGGCGCCCTGTTGGGCGTGGAGCTGGCGCTGGGAGAGCGGTTCCTGGTGCAGGCGCGCGTGACGGGCCTGGTGCGGTGGTTGCCGAGTCTCGAGCAGTCTCCGGTGACGTTCGGTGTCGAGGGTGCACTCGCGATAGGAGCGCGTTTCTGATGCGAAAGCTGCACAGCGTGTTGGTGTTGGTGCTCGCCGCGTGTGGGCCGGCGGCCACCGGGCTTCATCGCGGAGAGCCGATCGCGACGTTGAGAGGCCAGCTCTCGCTCGCCGACGGGCTGACGGTGAGCGGGGACGTACGCCTGGCGCTCGTCTGGTATCCGCCCCCGGACGCCGATGGAGGGACGAGCCTGCCTCGCGACATCGCCTATCAGGAGCTGAGCTACTCGGGTCAGTTCCCCCAGGCGTTCACGTTCGGGCTCTACGAGCCACCACCCGAGTCTGCCATCCGGCACCCCGAGGGAGACCCGAGCGGAGCCACGGCAATGGGCTACCTCGTCGCCTATGAGGACCTCGATCACGATGGGCGGCTCACCATCGGGAGCCTCGGTGCGACCGCGGATCGCGTCCTCGGCTCGACCGCCGGCGCGGGAAGCGTAGATCCCCTCCCGAACACGTACTGGGTCGGATGGCTCCGCACTGGCTCGGAGCTCGAGTCTCCGTCGACGCCGGGGCTTCGTGGAGTGCCGGGCTACAATCTGGCGCACTTCCGGGGCCTCCAGGACCCGCTGACGCAGCCCCTGGAGCTACTACCGCTCGACACCACCATCCCGCTTCAGCTCACCGGTGCCCGCCACTTGCAACTCATCGTCTGCCCAGAGGCCTACGTCGACGGCGTCGAGGAAGCCTGCGGCATTCCCCGTTGGGACACGCCGAGTATGCAAGGGGGTATCACGCTCCATGAGGACGGCAGCCTCGACGTCCTCGTGCGCGTGCAGGGGGCCGTCACCACACTCAGCGTCAACGGCGTCGCGATTCCGTGGGACCCCCATGTGGTGGGGCACTCTTTGGACGAGCCCATCCCTTCGGTGCTCCGGGCAGGCGTCAATGACGTGTTGGTTGAGGCCGACGGCTACGATCCGTTCAGATTCCAAGTCACTGTGCCCTCCTTGTTCGAAGTGACGAGCCCAACGTCGGGGACCACCTTCCAGCAGGGTTCGGCGTTGACGGCGACGTGGACCCCGGCGGTCGGTGCCATGGCGTACGAGGCCATCCTTTGGGCAGGAGCGCAGACCGACTGGATGCTGGTGAGCAGCCCCCATGCTGCCCTCACGGTGCCCCATGAGCCGGGGCCCTGCCGCCTGCAGGTCGTAGCCTTCGACAAGGCGCCCAACCTCTTCGCGCGCTTCTCAGTGGTTGGCGCGTCGGATCGCACTGTCACGTGCACCATCGCGCCCTGAGGTTCCTCGGGCCAGTCCTCCCGCCAAAGAGCGCGAGGACCGTGACCTCCAATCAAGGATTTCACATGTCACGCCTCACCTTGCTGGTGCTCGCCGTCGCGTCGTTCCTCCTTGGCTGCCCGCAACCGCTACCTCCTCCGACTCCGGCGGACGGCGGAGTGGAGCCCCATCGCGACGTCCTCGCGACGCTGAACGTCCGACTCTCACTCGATGCTGGCGTGACCGTGAGCCCGGACCTACGCCTGGTGCTCGTGTGGTACCCACTCCCGGTGGACTCCGACGGAGGGACGACGCCGGCCGGCGACGTCTCCTATGAAGAGGTGAGCTATGCCGGGCAATTCCCCGAGGTGCTCACCGTCGAGCTCTACGAGCCGCCACCTGCGACAGCCCTCAGCCACCCCGAGGGGGACCCCAGCGGAGCCTTCGCCCTCGGCTCGCTCGTCGCCTATGAGGATCTCAATCACGATGGGCGGCTGACCCTCGACAGGCGCGGTGCAGCGACCGATCTCGTCCTCGGCTCGACGGCCGGCGTGGGCGCCTTCGACACGTTCCCGAATAGGACCTGGGTCGCGTGGCTCCGCCACGGCTCGGAGCTGGAGTCCACGACGAAGCCCGGGTCTCGCGGAGTGCCGGGCTACAACGTGGTGCACTTCCGGGATCGGGCGACGCCGCTGGAACTCCTGCCGCTCGCCACCGCCCTCACCATCGAGTTCACCGACGAGTTCACCAACGACCCGCCACTGCAGCTCATCGTCTGTCCGAAGGCCTACGCCGCTGGCGTCGAGGATGCGTGCGGCGTTCGCGTCTGGGACGCACCGGAGACCTCCGGGAGCATCGAACTCGACGAGGACAGCCACATCTTCTCCAGCAGCGTCTACGTGTACGGGACCAACGGCAAGGTCGCCATCAACGGCGTCGCGTCTGCCGACCACCTGTACGAGCCCGTCCCTTCGGTGCTCCGAAGAGGCGTCAACGACGTGGTGGTCGAGGCCGATGGCTACAAGCCGTTCAGATTCCAGGTCACGGTGCCCTCTGCGTTCGAAGTGACGAGCCCCACGGCGGGGAGCACCGTTGCCCAGGGCTCGGCGTTGACGACGACGTGGACCTCAGCGGTCGGCGCGACGGTGTACGAGGCCGGATTCTGGGTGAACTACCCGGACAGCTTCTGGTCCCAGAAGCGGGTGAGCGGCACCTCGGTGTCCCTGACGGTGCCGCAGGCGAAGGCGCCCGCGCGGGGGGGGCTGAGGGTTGAAGCCCAGGACGGGACGTTGTCCTCCTTCTACTCGCGCGTCTCCGTGGTCGGCAAATCGGTTCGTACGGTCCTCGTCGACGTCGCGCCCTGAGGTTCCCACGAATCTCGAGCTGGCCAGTCCTCTCGTGGAAGGCCGCGATGAACGTGGCCTCGCCTCAAAGGACTTCGCATGTCACGCCTCACCCTGCTGCTCCTCGCCAGCGCGTCGTTGCTGCTCGGCTGCCCGGAGCCGACTCCGATTCCGGTTCCGACTCCCGACGGCGGAGTCGAGCCTCCTCCGCTCGCGACACTGAAAGTCCAGCTCTCACTCGACGCAGGGGTGACGGTGAGCGGGGACGTACGCCTGGCGCTCGTGTGGCACCCACTCCCGGGGGGCTCCGACGGCGGGACACCCGCGCCTGGCGACATTGCCTCTCAGGAGCTGGGCGCCGCGGGGCCGCTCGGCCAGCCGTTCACCGTTGGGTTCTTCGAGCCGCCACCAGAGACCGCTCTCAGCCACCCCGAGGGGGACCCCAGCGGAGCCTTCGCCCTCGGCTCCGTCGTCGCCTACGAGGATCTCGATCACGATGGGCACCTGACCGTCGGTAGCCAGGGCGCGACCACGGATCGTGTCCTCGGCTCGACGAGCGCCGGCCCGGGGGCCTTGAACTACTTGTCGCCCGGATACTGGGTCGTCTGGCTCCGCACCGGCTCGGAGCTCGAGTCTCCGTCGACGCTCGGGCTTCGTGGAGTACCGGGCTACAACCTCGTCTACTTCCGCGATCTGGTGGCGCCCGCTGAGCTCGTGCCGCTCGACAACACCATCCCCCTTGAGCTCACTGCCGCCCCGCGGTTGCAGCTCGTCCTTTGCCCGGGGGCCTACGTCACGGGCGCTGAGCAGGCCTGCGGTGCTCACGTCTGGGACGCACCGGAGACGGTCGGGAGCATCGTGCTCAATGACAACGGCAGCATGTACGCGGGCGTGATGGTCAAGGGGCCCGGTGCCAAGGTCGTCGTCAACGGCGTCGAGATTCCAGAAGGCCTTTGGGAGGACGAGTATGAGAGCTTCCAGCTCGACGAGGCAGCCCCTTCGGTGCTTCGGGTAGGCGTCAACGACGTGGTGGTCCAGGCCGATGGCTACGAGCCGGTCACACTGCAGGTCACGGTCCCGGCTCGGTTCGAAGTGACGAGCCCCGCATCAGGGAGCACCCTGCACCAGGGCTCGGCGTTGACGGCGACGTGGACCCCGGCGGCCGGCGCGACCGCTTACAGCGCAGGCTTAACGGTCGGGCAGCTGAGCGACAGGAAGACGGTGAGGGGCCCACAGGCGGCCCTGACGGTGCCGGCGGCGACCGGGAAGGGCACTCTGTGGATCTCTGCCGTCGACGTGGCGTGCTGGTCGCGCGTCAACGTGGTTGGCGCGTCGGTTCGCACTGTCACCTACGACGTCGCGCCCTGAGTCGGCCCCACGACGCTCAGGTCGAGGAGCCCTTGGCCAGCTCTTGGCGGATCCGCTCAGCCACCTCGAGGTCCAGCGGGGTGGCGCGCTTCTCGAGGAAGGCCAGGATGTCGGCCTTCTGCTCCGGGCCGCGGTTCTGCACGAGCTTGTTCTTCACCGCGAAGGACTCCACCGTCACCTTGAAGACGGCCACCGCCTTGAGCTCGTCCTTGTAGAAGTCGAGGTTCGACGGGAAGTCGAGGTAGCCGCCTTCAGGCTGGTTCTTCTCCATCATCTTCTGCAGCCCCAGCGCCTTCTCGTCGGTGGACTCGACGATGGACCCCCGCCCGCGTACGAAGGCCGAGCGGTAGAGGATGGACGCCGGGCACGCCGAGCCGTCCTTCCCCATCACCGTGGACGGCAACGGCGAGTAGGGCACGTACGCGAGGAACGTGGCCTTCGGGTTCGAACGCATCAGCTCGTGCTTCTCGCCCGCCAGCGCTCCGTGGAAGTAGATGGCCCGCTGGGCGTAGACAAAGTTGACCGGGACGATGCGGGCGTAACCGTCGGGGTCGACCAGGCCGAGCTCGCCGATCAACGCTTTGGCGAAGACCTCCTCGAGGTCGGCCTCGCTGCTGGATTCGAAGACTTTCCGTCGCATGGTTGAAATGACGTCTCTACCCGTCTTCCCGAAGCTTCGGCAAGCGCCCCTCACCCAGGCGGTGTTCTCCTGTGTCGTGCTCCTCGATGAGCAGGCCTTCGTCGAGCTGGGCGGTAGGGGAATTCCCGGCCGTGGTGCGCCCATCATCGAGGGCGCCAGGCAACGAGTCTTGTCGGGCCGAATGCGGCTCGTTACCATCCCCACGCACGACTCCCGGGGGGGTATACATGCTACGACGCTTCGCGCTGCCCGTTCTTGCGGTGCTGGTTTTCGGCTGTCACCAGCAAAAGCCCGATCTCAGCCCAGTGGAAGAGACGCCCGCGCCGCCGGAGTCCTCGACCCCACCGGCACTCCAACCGCAACTTCCGGCGACCCCGCCACCTGCGCACCTCACGGTGCCCGCCAAGGCGTGGGTGAATCACCTCACCACGACGCTCATGCCCTTCTGGATGAGTTCGTCTGCGATGGGAAAATCAGACAAGGGTCCGTATCCGACCTACCGCTGCAAAGACGGCAAGGCCTTTGGGGAGCCGGGCTGCGATCTCCTCTCTGGCGAGTACAAGACCCTGAGCGACGCAAACGCCGCCGAACGAATGCACGGGAACCCTGACGGCACGAAGGGCGACGGGCCGTACGAATGGCTGACGGGCCCGAAGAACGAGCTGCTGAATCGAACCTATGTGCGAATGCATTCACGACAGACCTACGCCTATGGGGTGGCATTTCACCTCACTGGCGACACCAGGTACCTCAGCTTGGCTCACCGCGGAGTGAAGTGGCTCTTGGCCAATGCCATTGACAAGAAGAACGGCTCGTACACCTTCGTGGTCGGGACCAAGCCAGGCCCGGAGGCCGAGTTCCGTACCAGCCAGGACCAGTCCTATACGCTCCTCGGATTGGCCTTTTACTACTACCTGTCGCGAGACGAGAAGGTGCTCAAGGTGCTCACGGACCTCAAGGACCAGGTGAAGAGCCAGTACATGTCTCTGCGGTGGGAGCAAGGGAAGCTCATACGCTGGATGCAGAAGAGCAAGCAAGAACCCAAGCCCACATGCTTCTCCAGTATTCCCGTGCCGGACAAGGGCACCGTGGAGCAGAAAGAGTTGGTTGCGCTTCTCGACCAGGTCAATGCCTACATGTTGCTGACGACGACTTCGGCGCCACCGGCAGAGCGCGATGGCTGGCTCAGGGATCTTCATTCCATGGCCGAGACCATTCAAGATCGTTTCTATAATGACGGAATCAAGAGCACCCACCAGGCACGCACCGGGGTGGACCCAGTGGTTCCCGCGGGAATGTTCGCTGGCTGTCTCACCTACAAAGGGCCACCGGTCGCGCCTCCGGGAAAGCCCTTTTGTAAAGATGGGAAGAACCCACCGCCCCTGGATCCCGAGAATTGCGATCCGGCCAATCACCACACAGACTTCGGGCATTCCATCAAGTCATTCTGGATGCTCTATTTGATTGGCCGCGAGGCCGACGATNNTTCCCATCGCCTACCTCGACAACGGGACCTGGGGCCGTGCCATGAAGAAGGTATCCGGCTTCGACCCTCGAGCGCCGAAGTTCGAGCAAGACCGCAACAAGGAGTGGTGGATCTATGCCGAGCTCGACCAGATGGCGGCGACCCTGGCACTTCGCGACCCGAAGACGCACGTTCCGCGACTCAACACCACCTACGGGTATTGGCTGAAGGACTTCTCGCCTGATGGGCTCGAGGTCGCGCAGTGGNNGACGCTTGCCCGAACCGGCGAATCCCCAAGGCCAACTTGTGGAAGAATGCCTTCCACGCACCGGAACACGACCTCGTCGCCTACATCACCACTTCGGGGGTAGAGAAGACGCCCGCGGTACTCTACTACGCTTTGGTGACGCCGACGCCAAACCTCCAGCCCTACTACTATCGCGCGAGGGCCAAGCCATCGACGAGGGAAGACGAGCGGCTCGTCGAGGATGACGGAACGACGTACCGGGTGGTGCGCACCGAATTCACCGAGATTCAGTAGTCGGCCCCGACGAGATGCCTCATGCCATCCCGGCGACTCAGTCGATGGATCTCGACTTCTCGACGTGGCCTCCGAAGGCCTGACGCATCGCCGAGAGGAGCCGGTCGGCNNACGCCCTCGTCGATGGCCGCCTTGACGGTCCATCGCCCTTCACCCGAGTCGGCGACGTGGCCGGTGAGCTCCGAGAGGTCCGGCTGCTCGAGGAGCGCGAGCGCCGTGAGGTCGAGGAGCCACGAGCTCACCACGCTCCCTCGTCGCCAGAGCTCGGCGATGGCCCCCAGGTCGAAGTGGTACTGGTAGTGCTCCGGGTTCTGGAGCGGCGCCGTCTCCGCGTCCGCCGCCGGAGGGCTCGAGCCGACGTCGGCATGCCGAAGGACGTTCAACCCCTCCGCGTACGCTGACATCAGCCCGTACTCGATGCCGTTGTNNACCATCTTCACGAAGTGCCCGGCCCCTGGGCCTCCACAGTGCAGGTACCCGCGCTCCGCCGTGCTGCTCTTCCGCTCGCGACCGGGCGTCCGCGGCGCCGACGACATCGGTGGAGCCAAGGCCAGGAAGAGCGGCTCGAGGCGTCGCACCGGCTCGTCCGCGCCGCCAATCATTTGGCAATACCCCCGCTCCAGGCCCCAGACGCCACCGCTGGTTCCAACGTCGAGGTAGTCGATGCCCCGGGCGCTCAGCTCCTTCGCTCGACGGAGGTCGTCGACGTAGTACGAGTTGCCCCCGTCGACGACGGTGTCTCCCTTCTGGAGCCGGGGAGCGAGCTCACCCAAGGTGGCGTCGACAGCGCCCGCCGGCACCATCAGCCAGACGGCGCGCGGTGGAGGGAGCCGCTCGACGAGGTCTCCCACCGATGACGCCACCACCGCGCCCGCCCCGGCGAGGGCCTCGGCCTGCGTGCGCTGGCGGTCGAACACCACGCACTCGTGCCCACCACCGAGGAGCCTCCGCGTCATGTTGGCGCCCATGCGACCAAGGCCAATCATCCCGATTCTCATGGCTCGACTCCTCTCAGGTGGAAACGATTCGACTCACAGCGAGGCCTTCGGCTCGGCCCAACCGCCGACGTCGGCCGCTAGACGCTCGGCCTCCACCGGGCCCCAGGTGCCCGGCTGGTACCGATGCACCGGCGTGACGGCGCCCAGCACTGGGTCGACGACGGCCCAGGCGGCCTCGACGGCATCTTGTCGGGCGAAGAGCGTCGCATCACCGACGATGGCGTCGCCGAGGAGTCGCTCGTAGGCCCCCAGCTCATCGCCGGTGCGGTGGTGCACCAGGGACAATTCCGTCCGCTGTCCCACCATCGCGCCCCCTGGCTTCTTCACCCTGGCCCCGAGCGAGATGCTGAGCTCCGGGTTGAGCCGCATTCGCAGGGAGTTCCCTTTCCCCGGCGCCAGCTTGCTCAACGGCGGCCGCTTGAGCTCCACGACGACCTCGGTGGTGGTGACGGGGAGTCGCTTGCCCGCTCGAATGAGGAACGGCACGCCCTCCCATCTCCAGGAGTCCACCTCGAGGCGCACGGCGGCGAAGGTCTCTACCTGCGACTCCCGCGCGACCCCCGGCTCCTGCGTGTAGCCCTCGAACTGCCCGCGCACCACGTCCTCCGGCGCCAGCGGACGCACCTGCCTGAACACCTTCACCAGCTCGTCTCGGATGGACTCCTGGTACGTCGTCGCGGGGGGCTCCATGGCCAAGAAGCCCACCACCTGCATGAGGTGGTTCTGCATGACGTCGCGGATCGCGCCCGTCTCCTCGTAGAAGGCCCCTCGGCCTTGCACGCCGAAGGCCTCGGCCATGGTGATTTGCACGCTCTCGACGTAGTTGCGGTTCCAGATGGGCTCGAGGAACGTGTTGGCGAAGCGGAACACGAGGACGTTCTGCACCGCCTCCTTGCCCAGGTAGTGGTCGATGCGGAAGATGTCTGTCTCGTCGAAGACCGTGAGTATGGTTTGGTTGAGTTGTCGCGCCGAGGCCAGGTTTCGGCCGAAGGGCTTCTCGACGATGAGCCGCCCGCCCTCGCTGCACCCCGAGCGGCCGAGCTGTTGGATGACGACGGGGAACAGGCTGGGTGGGATGGCGAGGTAGTGGAGTGGCCGCGCCGCTCCGTCGAGCTGACGGCGGAGCTCGTCGAAGGTGGCTGGCTGGTTGTAGTCACCCTCCACGTAGGCCAGGCGCTTGGCCAGCTTCGCGAAGGTGCCCTCGTCGACGGGCACCCGCTGCTCCTCGAGGCTGGCTCTGGCCCGGGCGCGGAGGCGCTCCAAGGTGAAGCCGCCGTTGGCCACGCCGATGATGGGAAGGTCGGGCTGCCCCCGTCGCGCCATGGCGTAGAGGGCGG
Organism: Myxococcales bacterium; assembly: GCA_003153055.1. The sequence goes on along the minus strand of PMBV01000203.1, from coordinate 5,900 downwards.
GGAAAATCTTCTTGTACGCGAGGTCTCCGGTGGCGCCGAAGAAGACCAAGGCATCCGATGGAAGCGGAGCATTCATGACGACGGACCTCCAGTCTCTGAGAGGACGGTGACCGAGAAGTTCCGGCCCTCCCACCGTCCCGAGCGCGGCCAGTACAGCGTGAAGTCCACCCGTGAAGCAGGAGGGAGCTGCTCGGTCGAGAGGTCGACGATGTGGTGCCCGAGGGTGGTGTCGAGGGTCGAGATGTCGAGCGTCGTCGCCCAACCGTCGCGGCTCCAATGCACCACCGCCGGTGCGCGGAGCTCGATGCGCAGCCGCCGCCCCGCGGGGAAGCCCAGGGCGAGGACGAACCTCCCCGCCTACGAAGCCTCGTCTGGAAACCCATCGCAGGTGCCCCCTGTCACGCGTGAACGAGGGAACGACGTTCACCCTGTCGGCAACTCGCGTATGGGTCCAACGTCATCAGGCGCAGAACCATTCCGTACGGGGGAACCCTCGGTCTGGTCCCGACCGTCGGAGGTCGATGCGTCGATTTCAGGAAGATTGACCACTTGCAGAGTCCGGTGACCCGAAACACCCTGCCTCCCAACTCTACACAAGGCATCGACTCGGGGGCTTCCCCCCACTTGCGAGGAGTGACGATGAATGACGTCCCGAGTGGGCTGTGCCGGCTCCTGCTGGTCTCGACGGTGGTGCTGGCTGCCTGTGGCTTCGAGCTGGGTGGGGCTCCTGATGGCGGGGCCGGGGGCGGTCGCGCCATCGACGCGGGCCACGCTGGCGGTGGGTCGGTGGACCCCGGTACTGGCGGGAGCGGCGGCGTCGGTGGCGGGAGTGGCGGCGGGGGCGCCAGTGCGGGTGGTGGTGTCGGTGGTGGTGGCGGGAGCGTCGGTGGCGGTGGTGGCGGCGGCGCGAAGGACGCGGGAACCGGCGGTGGGTGGAGCAGCGATGGCGGGTCAATCGCAGGATTGCCTGTGCCGCCGAAGGGCTTCGATGCCAAGGATACCGCCATTCCCCACGGGACGGTGAGTGCCTCCATCTCCTACCCGACCCGGAACTATGGCTCGCGGAAGGTGACCGTCTATACGCCGCCGGGTTACTCGACCAGCCAGAAGTACCCCGTCCTCTACCTGCACCACGGAATCGGAGGCAATGAGGTCTCCTGGATCGGCCAGGGGAGCAATGAGGGCAATGCAGACAACATCATGGACTATCTGTACTCGAAGCAGATGGCCAAGCCCATGATAGTCGTCATGCCTGACGGCAACGTGAAGAACGCCTCCGATGGGTTCGGGGCTCACGAAGACGTCCTGTTGAACGACTTGATTCCATTCATCGAGAAGACCTATTCCGTCGCAGCCAATGCGGACAGCCGGGCGATCGCCGGCCTGTCGATGGGCGGGGGCCAGACCTTCAACTTCGGCTTCCCCCACGTCGATGTCTTTCATTCCATCGGGCCGTACTCAGCAGCCCCCAATACCAAGCAACCAGCCGAAACCATCAAGGACGTAGCGACTGTCAAAAGCGGCGTGAAGCTCATCTTCATCGCCTGCGGAGGTGCCGACGGGCTGATCAGCAATAGCAAGATGTACCACGAGTTCCTCGACCAGAACCACGTCCCCCACCTGTACCAGGTCGAGCCCAACGAGGGTCACAACAAGACCGTCTGGAACCGCAGCCTGTACAACTTCGCTCAACGCCTCTTCGAGTAGCCTCGAGGAACGGCCAGTAGCCTTCTGGCGCCGTGGGGGTTAGCTCCTCCACCGATGGGTATTCAACTCACTGGGCTCCGCCGGGAGCGCGTCAAGGCGTCGAAGCAGTGGCGTGATGGCACCTTCCACAACACCCTGCCGGTGCGGGCGGGGCTCAAGGGCAACCCGCTGCCGCTGTTGGGAGAATTCTTTTTCGCCGGGAGCCAGCGCACGCCACCGGGGCCCTTGCCGGTCGTGGACCCCCGGGAGGGTTGGGCTCGCCGGGTCGATTCGGGTCTGCGGGTGACGTGGTTGGGGCACAGCACGGTGTTGCTCGAGATCGACGGGAAGCGCGTGCTGACCGACCCGGTGTTCGGAGAGCGGGCGTCGCCCTTCGCCCTGGCCGGGCCCAAGCGCTTTCACCCGACGCCAGCGCGCCTCGATGACCTCCCTCGGCTCGACGCGGTGCTCCTGTCGCATGACCACTTCGACCACCTCTGCCGGCAGAGCATGGAGCGCCTCGCGGCCAGCACTGCGCCGGTGGTGACATCACTCGGGGTCGGAGCACGCCTCGAGGCACTGGGGTTCCCCGCGGCGCGGGTGACCGAGCTCGACTGGGGCGAGTCGGCCGAGGTCGGCGGCCTTCGCTTCACGGCCACGCCCGCGCAGCACTTCTCAGGGCGAGGTCTGGGTGACCGCAACAGCACGTTGTGGTCCTCGTGGGTGATGGACTCAGGCCGGCGCCGGGTCTTCTTCAGCGGTGACACTGGCCTCACCCCGGAGCTCATCGAGATCGGCAAGGCGCATGGACCCTTCGAGCTCGTGATGCTCGAGGTCGGTGCCTGGCACGAGGCCTGGGGCGATATTCACTTGGGGCCGAAGAACGCGCTGACGGCGTTCGACCAGCTCGGAGGCGGGACGCTCTTCCCGGTGCACTGGGGCACCTTCAGCCTGGCACTGCACGCCTGGGACGAGCCGGCCGAGACGCTGGTGTCCAATGCGCAGGGGCGGCGGTTGTTCACGCCCAGACTGGGTCTTCCGAGCGAGCCGGCCCACGTCGAAGGGCCGACCCCGTGGTGGAGAGAGGTCTCGGCCTCAACCTCGGCCGTCGCTCCCGAGGCTGCGCGAGCTCCCAGCGAATAGCCTCACCCCGAGGAGACCCTCAGCGCCCATACCCCGCGGCGACGATGTTCGCCTGGACAGCGTCATCGACCTCCTTCGTCGGGTACCCCGAGGTCATCGCGCCCTCGAAGAAGTCGCCCACGGCGCTGTAGCTGTTGTCGCCGCCCGTGCCGAGGATGATGGCGCCCTGCTTCTTCATTGGATCGTAGCCGTTGTTCGGCCTGGCGCCTTCGTAGAAGGTCGTGAGGGCGCCTGACTGCGAATCGCCGGCCTTGATCGCCCAGGTGTGGGCCTTGCCGTTGAGGATCGCTGTCACATAGGCGGACTTGATCGACTTGTTCGCCGGGTTGTTGCCCGCCGACTTGCCCGAGAAGAGGCCGTTCTCGAGGTCGGCCATCACCCAAGGTCCGCTGCCCTCTCCGCTGCCCCACGACCCGCAGTTGCCAAAGTAGATGGCCTCCATGGTTCCATTGCCGTCGTCGAGGCTGTCGGTCTCGGCGTTCCCGTAGTCGAAGCAGCACCCGTTGTTGTAGTTCTTGCCGTTGGCCACCATGTACATTCCTTCTGGCTCGTCTTTGACCGCGACCCCCGTGGTCTTGTTGTTGCGATAGCCGACGCCACTCGGGACGTGGATGCCATAGACCGCGTGACCACTCAGGGAGATCTTGATGCCAGTCGCGTCTGCCTCCTTGGCGTTGTTTCCGATCCAACCGCCGCTCGTCTTGGTGAGGTCGTTATGCTTTGGCGATTGATCGTAGAGTATGGAGATGACGCACTTGGTGCCCGAGCAGAACGCATCCTGCGCAGCGGCGTCGGCGATGCCCCCCGGCGCGACGGTGGTGATGTCCTTGGTGGTTTTGTCGGCCCGTCTGACCTGGTAGAGCTTCCCGCTGTAGGCCCCATAGAGGGCTCGCACGGTGCTGTGCGCCGCGACGCAGGGCGTGTTGCCAGCTTCGTAGATGTCGCACGGGCCGGTGCCGTGGCCTTCTCCGCCCCCGCCCCCATTTCCACCGCCGCTCGCCGCGCCACCGCCGCTCGCCGTACCGCCGCCGCTCGCCGTACCGCCGCCGCTCGCAGCGCCACCTCCGCTTCCGTTGCCGCCACCGCTCCCGTTGCCGCCACCACTCACGGGACCACCGCCGTTCCCTCCGGTACCCCCGCCGCTGCTGGCTCCCCCTCCGCCGGTGGAGCTCCCGGAGAAGTGGGCGACCAGCCGTTCCTCGCCGTCGACGAGGCCAACGATGATGCTCACCGGGTTGGACGAGCCCGTGGCCGCCCCGCTCCAGCTACTGAACTTGGATCCGTCGGCGGGGGTCGCGTAGACCTTCAGCGACGTGCCGCTCAGGTAGGAGTGAAGGCCTGCTTTGGGGGTCGTCGTGCCGCTCCCGTCGATGACGATCTCGAGCTGCGACGCCGACTGGCAACCGACGAGTGTAAGGCCGAGTGCGACAATTCCGAAGTGGCTGGTCTTCTTCATCGAGTCCCCTTGAGGCATGAAGTCCCAAGGACAAGAGTTCCCGTTGGTCAAAACCGGGTTGACCCTATTTGCCGATGCCGTGCCCGGAGCCTCGCAGCGCGCCTGACCAGGGCGAGCCTGCTCAGGGCTGCAGAAGCGCGCGGAGACCGCGCACCAGGTGACGGATGCGTTCCTTGGGCTCGACACACAGGACCGAAGTGTCTTCTTCGACGGAGAGCACCAGCTGAATGGCCTGGCCGAAGACGATCCGATAGGCGGTGTCGGCGGCTTCTGGCGTGCAGTTGAAGCGCTCGGTGAGCAGGCCGACGATCTCGCGCGCGGCAACCCTGGTGGTCTGAGCCCCACGCGCACGCAGGTCGGGGTCGGCCCATTCGGTGATCATGAAGGCATGAAACAGTGCGCGCCGCTCGGAGAAGAGCCGCAAGTACGTCTGCGTCAGGCGGGTCAGCAGCTTCTCTGGATCATGGAGGCTCCGCAGCGGCACCGCGGCCGTGAGCCAGTCGCTCTCGACCCCACTCAGGAAGCGATCCTGCGCGGCGACGAGGAGACCGTGTCGGTCGCCGAACCGGTGGTAGAGCGCCCCGTTGGAGACGCCCGACTCGCTGCTGACGGCGGCGATGCTCAGACCTGCCATCCCATCGCGGGCGATGATGGCCAGCGCGGCGTCGAGCATACGGTCCGTCGACTCCTGGCTTCGCGACTGCTGCGGAGTCCTCCGGAGTCCCTTGGGTGAATACTCAGACGACATCTCACACTCCTCTTGCACTAGAGCGGCTGCTCCATTATGAGGAATAGAGCGAACGCTCCATTTGTCCTCAACTCACCACATACTGAAGGAATCGGCATGCGAACGTACGAGCTGCGTATCTACACTCTGGCGACCAGGAAGGACCTCGATTTCTACAAGGACGTCATCTACGTCCGGCACTTGGAGAGCCTCCCGAAGTTCGGCATCCGGGCGCACGGCATCTGGAGTCGCCCCAGCGAGACGGAGCACCGGCTGTACGTGCTGGTGTCGATGGACGAGGGGACCGACCACGCCGAGTCGGAGAAGCGCTACATGGGGAGCCCGGAGTTCCTCCGCGACTTCGAGGGCTTCGACCCATCGAAGATCAAAGGGGTCGAGGTCGTCATCCTGGAGCCCACGGCCAGCTCACCGCTGAAATAGCCCGCGGTCCTGAACAGGCGGCGCACTCGCTGCTCGGGTGATGCCCAAGCAGCGCCCTTCAATCCACGCAGTCACCACGAGGACGCAATGAGTCAATATGAAGCCGGGAGCTCCGGCGCAGTGAAACTCTGCCTGTTCTTCTGCATTGCAGCGTGCAGTACGCCCGTCCTGAAACCCGACAGCGCCCAGCGGCCGAACCAGCCGATGTTCATCGACCCCATCGAGGACCTGAAGCCTCAGAGCGGAGCCCTGGCCGATTCTTGGTTCGTCTGCTCCAACCTCACCTCTGGCGACCACGAGTTCGGCCTCTTGATTCACTACTTGAAGGGCCCACTGAGCGGGAGCCCGACGGTCGCCATCACCGACGTCACCGAGGGGAAGTACATTCTCGATGAGTCGGGAAGTGGAAAGGTCACCGCCACCCCAGGTCTGATTCGTGGTTTCGAC
>PMBV01000183.1 GCA_003153055.1 Myxococcales bacterium | reverse complement strand
CAGAAACCTGATCGGCGCTCTAGCGCCTACGCCGTCGTGTTTTGCACGCCTCGGAGGGCGGCGGCACTGACGAAGCGACTCCCACCCGGGCGACATCACGTCGTGTCGAGCCGGGACCTCGGCCTGTCCGTGGGCGTGCGGGCCCTCGCGATCGAGAGAGCGGCCCTGCCCCGGGGCATTCCCTTCGAGACCGGGGGAGGAACCACCAAGCTCGTCTCCGAGGACTGGGTCATCTGGGCCGACAGGCCAGACAGGCTCGAGGCGGGCACCCCCGCCATCGTCAACATCATCGCCTTCGCCAAGGCCCTGCGCCTGGTGCAGTCATCGAGGGACGACGGGCTCCTCAGCTCGCCCACCGGGAGACTCCCGGCCGACGCGATTCTCCACCGCGACGCGCTGGAGCCCTCCACCGGGCGAGCGCTGTTGGACCAGCTGAAGCACACCTTGATCGGGCGCGGGGTGTCCGTCCCCACGCAGGATGGCGCCAGGCCCTTCATCAACCTGGACAACGCCGCCAGCACCCCCACGTTCGAGCCGATCTGGGAGGCCTTCCGGCGAACCTGCCGGCAGCCTCAGGACGCACAGCGGGAGATCATCGGCGAGGTGAAGTCGGTGTGCGCTGAGATGCTGGGGGCGCCGCTCAGCGAGTATGACGTCGTCTTCACCTCCAACGCCACCGAGGCCCTCAACCTCGCGGCCGAGAGCTTCGGCGGTGAGCCTCGAGACGACGGCGCCGAGCCGGTGGTGCTCAACACCCTGCTCGAGCACTCATCGAACGACCTCCCGTGGCGGATGATCCCCGGCCACTCGCTGGTTCGCTTGTCGGTGGACCGAGAGGGATTCCTGGACCTGACCGAGATGGAGGCGCTCCTCTCCGGCTACAACCAGAAGCGCGAGCACGGAAACCGCCGCATCACCCTGGTGGCGGTGAGCGGCGCATCGAACGTCCTCGGCGCCTGCAACGAGCTCGCGGCGATCGGCCAGCTGGCTCATCGCTACGGTGCTCGCCTGCTGGTCGACGCGGCCCAACTGGTGGCTCACCGGGCGATCGACATGGAGCGCTGGGGCATCGACGTCCTCGCCTTCTCCGCGCACAAGGTCTACGCCCCGTTCGGCTGCGGCGTGTTGGTGGCGAAGAAGGGCTGGGTCCGGTTCGACGCGACGGAGCTCGAGGTCCTTCGAGCCTCCGGCGAAGAGAACGCGGGCGGCATCGCCGCGCTGGGCAAGGCGCTGGTGCTGCTCCGGCGAATAGGCATGGGGGTGATCGAAGATGAGGAGCGGGCGTTGACGGCACGGGCCTTGAGCGGGCTCGCCCGGGTGCCCGGCCTCACGGTGTACGGGGTCAAGGACCCTACCTCGCCTCGGTGGGCCCAGCGGTTGGGCGTCATCGTGTTCAGCCTCAAGGGCGCGTCACCCGGCCGGGTGGCCGACGCGCTCGCCCAACGGAGCGGCATCGGCGTGAGACACGGCTGTCACTGCGCCCACCTCATCGTCAAGCACATCCTCGACATCGGCCCGTTCCTCGAAGGCTTCCAGCGGGTGATTCAGAGCCTCTTCCCCCGGCTCAAACTGCCGGGCCTGGTGCGGGTGAGCCTTGGCTTGGAAAACTGCCCGGAGGACATCGACGCGCTGATCGATACGCTCACCTGTTTGGCGGAAAAGAACCGGGCCGGGGTGTCTCGGATGTCTCAGAAGCAGGTCCAAGAGCAGATCAGCGAGATGCTCGAGGCTTCGGCTCGACGCGTGTATTCCCGGCCCCTGCCCGCTGAGGCAACGCTCGCCAGCGAGCCGTCTTCTGCAGGTACTGCCAGGAAATCCGCGACGACGAGGGGCACCGAGACCGCCTGGAGAACCTGACGGTCAGTCACTGCATCCCCTCCCCGCGTTCGCTGGGCACATCGGCGCAGGCGAACATCCCGAAGAGCGGGTGACGGCGCCAGAACCAGGGGCCCTGCTCGAACGATGTGCAGGGGTCGCCCATCGGAGCTCCGAGTCGGTGGCAGGTGGTGCGCGCACGACCGCGTTGAGCCGCTCACGCCTGGCGCGAGGGTCGAGGTGGAGCTCCTGCCGTCGGCGACGTTCTTCCTCCCGGGGAGACGCTGCGCCTCGACCGAAGCCGAAGAGCACCTGTCTCCCCCAGACGAGCTTCGCGGCGATGCGAGCGCATCGCTCGTCTCGAGGAGCTCCGCGTCGAAGAAGCGAACCACTTGCCCCCTGACGCGTCACCAGGACGTCGCTGAAGCGGTCATCGAACTGGAGCACGACCGGGACCTCGCCGATGTGACACATCTCAACCATCAGCGCCCCGCAGCCACGCACATCAGAACGCCTGCTCAGCTCGATTCCGCCACCAGCCCACGCCACCACCGCGACACCGACGGTTCGCCAGAGCGCCATTCGCCGAGCGTATGAGCTGACTCGCTTCACGGCGGTTCGTCGACGTCTCAGGCAACTACATTCATCACCTGGAGGTCACATCATGCTTGAACAGAAGAAGGGTTGGCCCTTTGCACTGGTCAGCATCACCCTCGCCGGACTCGCGCTCTTTCCGGTGACCGCGAGCGCCCACGACGACAGAGACAGGGAGGACGTCTTCACCGTCGCCGTCATTCCAGACACCCAGAACTATGTCGACAACAACAAAGCCCAGCCGGCGAGCCTGGTTGGTTTCAAGACCGAGACCCAGTACCTCGCGAACAACCGACATCGCCTGAACCTCGCCTTCGTCACCCACGTCGGCGACGTGGTCCAACACGGCGATGGCACCAATGGATCGCCCGGCGATGCCACCTACGGCGCTGGCGCGGAATGGGCGCGGGCCAAGGAAGCAATCGATCTCCTGGCTGTCTCCGGCGTGCCCTTCAGTCTCACGCCAGGCAACCACGACTACGACAACTACAGCTACACCGCCGCCAACGGCTACCAGCCACTGAAGAGCAACGTCATGTGGAAGGCATCCTTCGGGTCCACCTCGCCATTCTTCGCGGGCAAGCGCTGGTATGGTGGCGCCTCCGACGGCCTGGCGCACAGCCCGGGTCTCTCCAGCTACCAGACCTTCCGCGCCGGCGGTGAGACGTTCCTGCACATCGCCCTCGAAATGGAGGCCGGTGACGCGGCGCTGGCCTGGGCTCAGGGCGTCATTGACGCGCACCACGGCTCCCCGACCATCATCACCACCCACGAGTACCTCGATCCCCCCGCCGACGCCGACGACAGCCTGCCCCTGGCGGTCCCGGCCCACCGAATCCCCGCCAGCGCGCGGTACCTCAAGAACGCTCCCGGTGGCTGGAATGACGCCCAGGGCGTCTGGGAGAAGCTGATCGCCACGAACGACCAGATCTTCATGGTGCTCTGCGGCCACGCCTGGGGCTCCACCGTCAACCAGGTCTCCAAGTCCGAGAACCTTCGCATCGACAAGAACAACGCGGGGCACACCGTCTACCAGTTGCTGACTGACTACCAGGGCAACACATCGCAAGGCGCCGGCGGCGACGGATGGCTTCGCCTGATGAAGTTCGACCTCCGCGAGGGCACCATCCACTTCAGCACCTACTCGCCGACACTCGACGCGTACGCGGGCCGAAACGGCGAGCGGGCCTTCAATCAAGCGCCGGAGTTCTCCGACTTCGTCCTTCCGATGCCGGTTCAGGTGCGCCACCCATCGCATGACCGAGCCATGCCGTGGAGCTTCGGCGTCATCGCAGACACCCAGTGGACTGAGGCGGACGACGGGCGCAACCCTGGCACCAGCGCCATCGACATCATCAGCCAGGTCAACCACCAGTTCATCGAGCGTGGCGTCGACCTCGTCGTTGCGGTGGGAGACCTCGCCGACAAGTCCAGCGCCGCGAACATGGACATTCGGGCGCGCTACACCCAGGCGCTCTACGACGCCCACATCGGTTTCTTCCCCCTGCGCGGCAACCACGACTCCGGCGCCGGCCCCGAGTTCCTCCGCGTCTTCCCCCAGACCCAGACCGGGTGGAACAACTCCACTCCCCGCGACGCGCTCGCGGTGGTCAACCCAGACGCTGCTACCATGCCGCCCGCGCCCGTCGTCGGCGCCCCGTTCCTCGTAGGGAGCAGCTTCAGCAGCCCCGCCTCGATGGCCGGAAAGACGTACTCGTTCGACCACCAGAACGTGCGCTTCGTGCTGCTCGATCAGTTCGACGGCGCCAAGAATACCATTCAGGCTCAACAAGGGTGGATCTCGCAGACGCTCGCGAGCCGCCCGGCGGGCACCCACGCCCTCGTCTTCGGGCACAAAGGGCTCATCACCGAGAACCACGTAGACACCTTGTTCGGCTCCTCTCCGTCCGCCGACCCGGCTGGCACTGACGCCTTCATCAAGAGCCTCTCGGAGAGCTCGGTCCGCTACTACCTCGGCGGCCACGACCACATGCACGATCGCAGCCTGGTGTGGACAACGGATGGAAGCACCACGCGCGTGACGCAGCTGGTCTGTGCCTCCGACAGCAGCAAGTTCTACTTCCCGAACGTGCCTTCGAACGACGAGAAGTACGACGTCGCCGCCTTCGGCCACCCCAGGCAGACACCGCTGGCGCAAGAGCTCAACACCGTCGGCTACTACATCTTCACGGTCGATGGCCCTCGGGTGACGGGCGACTACTACTCGGCGGTGGTGAACCCCACGCTGGCCGGTGGCGAGTCCCTCATCTCCACCACGCCCACGCTCCACTTCACCAAGCGGGAGACCTTCGGCTCCAGCCTCAACGGCAAGGAGTTCGTCGTCGCCCAAGGACGGCCCTACACCGTCGTGCAAGACGCCTTCGAAGGCACCAAGGCGCGGATCCTCGAAGGAGTGAACGGCAGCGTCGAGAAGGACGGGAGCGGCCGGCCGATGAGCCACGCCGTCGACACCGGCTGGTCACCGCGGTCCGGCGGGGCCGCCAGCAGCACCCTCCACCTATGGGGGATGGCCACCGAGATGGGAAGCGATGAGACCGACGTCTACGTGCTCTCGCTGAGCTACGAGCACGAGGGTCGCCGCGACGGCGCGTTCGGGCTGTCGGCGGCGGACTCCCGCGGCCACTGGGTCAACGCCGTGGATCTCGACATCGGAGGAAGGAAGAAGTTCGTCTCCGGGCCGTGGCGCACCGGGTACCACTTGGGGACCTACGGCGTCGATGAGCGCACCCAGACGGCTTGGGCCGTCGTCAACCACGATGGAGCGTTCCGGGTCGGGCACCTCGACTCCGACGATCGCCGGTAACCCGGGCCGCGACCCCGGGCCACCGAGCAGCGTCACGCTCGATGGCCCGTGTCGGTCCAACCCCCGTGCGGCCGGGCCACGGCACCTTCGACCGCTGGCCTCTTGTCACTCGGCGGCGGCCACGTCGGCGCGCAGAGCGTCAGATCCGACTGGGCCGGAACCTGGGACCAGGCCCGCGGTCAGCAGGAGACCGAGCGTCGCACCGTAGATGGGGATGAGCCAAACCAGATAGTTGTTGTGGAAGATCTTCGCCGAGGCGAGGAACACGAGCAGCGTCCCCGTCGTCGCCACCAGGAGCCCCTGCCTCGACCGCTGCCACCACGCGCCCAGCCACAGCGACACCGCCACCACCCCGGCGGCCGCGAGCAGCCAGACACGAAACCGCTCGGGGACGAAATAGGCCAGCGAGGTCGAGTCTGGCCCCCGCCACAGGTTGAAGCCAACCACGTTGGTGAACAGCCCTCGGCCGTCGAGGAGCGCCGCCGGGCCCACGCCGACCAGCACAGCCAACCCGAAGCCGAGGCCCCCACGAAGCCAGCGACGGCCGAGGAGCAACGGCAGCAGCAGCATGCCTGGAAAGAGCTTGGCCCCGACGCTCAGGCCGAGGAGCACCCCCGCCGGCAGGGGCCGATCGCGCAGGGCGAAGACGAGGCCCCAGCACCCCAGGGCGGTTGGAATGAGGTCGCAGTCTGAGTCCATGAGCGTGTTGCGGAGAATGACCGACTGACCGAACAGCACGGCCAGCGCCAGGCCGACCGCGACTGTCGGGCGCCACCCGCGCCCCAGGAGACGCCAGAGCGCGGCGGCGATGGCCAGCAGCGCGGCGAGGTGACACAGGTAGATGCCCGGCCGTCCGAAGGCGAGGACGAAGGGCGCGTACACCGCCAGCATCACCGGCCCGTACTTGTAGCCAGACATGGCCAGCAGCTCCCTCGCCTCGGCGCACTCGGGAGTGTCGAGGGTCGCCGGAAACAGCGCGCGCATCTGCTCCAGCTCGAGGGAGCCCCAGAACGCGTCGAGACGCCCCTTGGCCTCGGCACCGGACCACCCCAAGCAGCGATGCGCGACCTCGAAGCCGGAGAGGCCGAGGTAGGTGCCGCTGTCCAGCACCGTCCCCCAGGACCAAGGATTGACGCCCTTGAGCAGGAGCGGCACTGCGCGCACGTGGATTTCCCCCATCTCGGAGCGCACGTCGCCGCGGATACTGAAGACGGTCTGACGGACGTGGAGAAAGCCGGCGAAGGCCACGGCAAGACCGAGGCCCACCGCCAGCGCGCGCGGCGTCTCGAAGCGGGCGAGGCGCCGTCCCAGGGGTGCGGCCGCCGCGAGCAGGCTCCCGAGCGCGAGTAGGAGGCCCGCGCGGACCACGCCTTGATCCCAGTCGTAGGGGAGGAAGGCCTGGAGAACGGCGAGCGCCAGCCCCACCGGCGCGAGTCGCACCACCGCCCAGAAATATCCGCGAGCCTGACCCATGGACGGGCTCTTGGCAGACGCCGCTCAGACCGTGGTGGAAAAAGAGCGAGGCTCCGACCCTGGGTGGTGCGCACCCTGCCGGACGTCGCCCGGGGAGTGACCCGAAACCGGAATGCCCTCCCTCCTTTCACCGCGAGCGAGCGCCCAAATGGCCACCTCGCCCGAGTCGTGAGAACCGAAGCAAAGGGGAACGTACTGATGTTGAACGCGAAAGAGTCTGAAGTCTGGTTGGTCGGCGGTGGCATCGCCTCGATGGCGTCCGCCGTGTTTCTGATCCGTGACGCTGGCATGCCCGCGCGGCAGATCCACATCCTCGAAGAGCTCGGGTTGGCTGGAGGCTCGCTCGACGGCAGCCTCGCGCCCACGCAAGACGCCTACGTCACCCGTGGCGGGCGGATGTTGGCTGAGGAGCCCTACCAGACGCTGTGGAACCTCCTGGCGAGCATCCCCTCGTTGGAGGACCCCAACAAGACGGTTCGTCAGGAGATCCTCGAGTTCAACCAGCGGGTCAAGACCGACGCCCACGCGCGGTTGATCGGCCGGGGAGCCAAGATCCTCGAGGCCGCCGACTACGGGCTCAACACCACTGATCGCGCCGAGCTGACCCGGCTCCTGGCGACGCCGGAGAACCTGCTGGGCGCGCGCCGCATCGACGAGATGTTCTCCGACCACTTCTTCCGCACCAACTTCTGGCAGATGTGGCGCACCACCTTCGCCTTCCAGAACTGGCACAGCGCCATCGAGCTCAAGCGGTACTTCCTGCGGTTCATTCAGGAATTTCCCCGCATGCACACGCTCGCCGGGGTGCGACGGACGGTGTACAACCAGTACGACTCCGTCGCTGTTCCGCTGCAGCGGTGGCTCACCGCGCAGGGCGTCGACGTGCGGTTCGGGACGCGAGTCACCGACGTGGACTTCGAGTCGGCCGGCGGCAAGCGCCGTGCGACCCGCCTGCACATTCGCACCAAGGGCGGAGAGTCCACCATCGAGCTCGCCCCGAAGGACGCCTGCTTCCTCACCCTCGGGTCGATCGCCGCCGACGCCACCTACGGCAGCAACGATTCCGCGCCCGAGCTCATCCGCGATCGGCGCGACGGGGCCTGGTCGCTGTGGGAGAACATCGCCCGGAAGGCAGACGACTTCGGCCGCCCCAACACCTTCTTCAACGTCGACGAGAACAAGTGGGAGTCGTTCACCCTCACGATGCACGGTGACACGCTGCTCAACCGCATCATCGAGTACACCGNNACAAGTGGGAGTCGTTCACCCTCACCATGCGCGGTGACGCTCTGCTCCGGCGAATCGTGGCGTACTCCGGCAACACCGCGGGGACGGGCGCCCTGATGACGTTCGTCGATTCAGGCTGGCTGATGTCGCTGGTCGTCCCCTACCAGCCGCACTTCCCCAACATGCCGCCCAACACCTACACCGCCTGGGGCTACGGCCTGTTCATCGATGCCAAGGGCGATCACGTTCAGAAGCCCATGGCCCAGTGCACTGGGAAGGAGATCCTCTCAGAGCTCATTCACCACCTTGGCTTCGAGGACATCCGCGCCGAGGCCATGGCGACCACCGATGTCACCCCGGTGATGCTGCCCTATGCCTCCGCGATGTTCTCCCGGCGCATCCCGGAGGACCGCCCGAAGGTGCTCCCCGATGGCGCGACCAACTTCGCGCTCCTCGGCCAACACGTCGAGCTCCCCGAGGACACGGTCTACACCGTCGAGTACTCGGTGCACTGCGCGATGCACGCGGTCTACAACTTGTTCGGCGTGAAGAAGGAGATCCCCCCGATCTACCACGGGCTGTTGGATCCGAAGGTCGGGCTCGAGGCCCTGCGGGCCGCGTTCCGCTGAGGCCGGGTATCGAGGAGCCAGGGGAGGTCACCCTCCCCTCCCGAGCAGCGCCGAAGTTGGAGCGGACGTCAGGTTCATGTGTTGTGTCCTCGGCTTGACCGGGTTGGACCGCACCCCCAGGGGTCGCTTTCGACGCAGCCTCTCGACCATGGCCTCGGGGCTTGCGCAGGCACGCACTTTGCTCACCCGCATCAAGTCCGCGTCGGTGGTGCGGCACGCGCTGGAGCATTGTGATGACCGATCGCGGCACTTCGATGGACGTCATGAGTGGTTTCGCGGCGGAGGTGCTGGAGCGGGTGGACTCGCTCTCCCTCGACATGGCCGACATCACCTGGACGATCGCCGACCTCAACCACTTCGTGGAGTCGCAGGGGGGCGTCTTCCGGGAGCTGAAACAGATCGCCCAGGCACTGACCGAGGCCATCGGGCGCATCGACCGAGCCGGCGAAGAGACCAAGAAGGTCGCGGCACAGGGGATCGCCGAGTCCGACGACTCACGGCGCGTGGTCAGCGGCGCGCTCGACGAGATCCGCCAGCTCGTCACCGGAGTGCAGGGCATCGACGGGCGGCTCACCCAGCTCGAGGGCGCGCTGGGAGACGTCTCGGGCATGACCCAACGCATCGAGCGGATCGCCACCCAGACGAACCTCCTCGCCCTCAACGCAACCATCGAGGCGGCCCGCGCCGGAGAGAAGGGCAAGGGCTTCGCCGTCGTCGCCCATGAGGTCAAGGCGCTGGCCCGGGAGGCCGCCCAGACCACCGGCACCATCGACAACACGGTACAGACGCTCTCGGAGCGACTCGGCGAGCTGCGCGCGACCAATAGCCGGGCGGCCAACACAGCCACCCACGTCGGCGATGGCATCGGGACCATCAGCGGCGCCGTGGATGGCTTCGGGCGCAGCATCGCCACCATCGAGCAACAGGTGGTGAGCATCGCCGAGGCGGCCGTCGCATCTCGGCGCGAGTGCGAACACGTCAGCGAGCACATCGCCAAGGTCGACGACAGCCTCGTCCACACCCAGCAGAGCCTGGCTCACGCCGATGGGCTGGTCAGCGCCGTGCTGGACCGAAGCGAAGCGCTCATGGGCTACATCGCCACGGCGGGCCTCGACACCCACGACTCGGCCATCATCGCCGCGGCGGTGCGGACGGCCGGCGTCGTCGCTCACCTCTTCGAGGAGGCGGTCGCCGCGGGCCGCATCAGTCTCGAGGCGCTCTTCGACGAACGCTACCAGCCCGTCCCCGGCTCAAACCCCGCCCAGGTCTTGAGCCGGTTCACCTCGCTCACCGACGCGCTCCTTCCCGCGGTGCAGGAGCCGGTCTTGGCGATCGATCCGCGCATTGCCTTCTGCGCCGCGGTCGACCGCAACGGCTACCTGCCGACGCACAACCTCATCTTCTCGAAGGCGCAGGGCTCCGACCCCGTCTGGAACGCGGCGAACTGCCGCAACCGACGCGTCTTCGACGATCGCACCGGCCTTCGGGCGGCGAAGAACCTCGAGCCCTTCCTGATGCAGACCTACCGCCGTGACATGGGCGGAGGGAAGACGCTGCTGATGAAGGACGTCTCCGCGCCGATCATGGTGCGTCAGCGACACTGGGGCGCGGTGCGCATCGGGTTCCGGGTCCGCGATCGGCGGTGACGAGAACGGCCTCCTCACTCCAATTCCTTCTGAACCTCCGAGCCGCGGAGTCGCGTCGTGGAAGGAGCGTCATCCGGCAGCGGGCGCCGGGCGATGGCCCGAGCCTCCGACGGAGAAAGGCCGAGCGTGTGAAGGAGCGCCACCGCGGTCCGTTCGGGCAATCCGTCCGTGGAGACGCCGAGCTGCTCGATCGCCGCGACGTCTTCCGAGGTGAGTTGCACCTCGGCCGCGACCGCCCCGAGAATGGCCGAGCCGACCATGACGAAGCACATGAGCGGGTCTGGGGCCTTGAACCGGCCCGCGGAGATCCCACGTTGGAGATCACGGATGAGGCGGATGCCGAGGCCCTGGGTGAGGAACCGCCCTCGGCAGGTCTCCCGGATCAGCAACCGACCCCACAGCGGCTCCCGCTGAGCCCGAAGCACCGTCTGCCGGATGCTCATCGAAATGACCTCGGCGGGGTCTTCCAGGTCCACCGTCTGGCGGTCGAGGGCGTCGGCGAACTCCTCGAAGACCCGCCGCATCAGCTCGCCGTGGATGGCCTCTCTCGAGGGGAAGTGGTTGTAAAACGACCCAAAGCCCACGTCGGCGGCCTCGGTGATCTCGTTGATCGGCACCGCGTCGGCGTCTCGCTCGGCGAACAGCCGAAACGCCGCTTGAAGGAGCCGCTCGCGGGTCTCGCGCTTGCGCCTCTCGCCTCGGGAGGTCGCCTCGACGGGCGGGAGCGGCCGGTCGGGCTTCTTGCGCGAGTGCTCGAGTCTCTTCCGTTCCTTCGTTGGAGTGGACATGGCTGTCCCTGAACATAGCGCCCAATCAGCGTTGACAAACTTCTCAGTTATGACCACTATATCACATACCTCCCGCATGCCAGACCGACGACCGAGCGGCCGTTTCGGGTCACGGAATTCTTCGGGGCCCCAATCGGCGCGTCGCCCTACCTGGCGCTTGTGGCCGGTCTTCCTGGTATAGGAAGATCCATCACACGCGAGGTGGTGCGAGTCTCGAGGAAAGGACGAGCTGGGGAGCCGCTGATGATCGTCAACCTGATGCTCACCCTCGTTCTCGCGGCCGCGCGACCTGACGAGGCCGCCAACCCGTACCTCGTCAAGGCGAAAAGCCTCTTCGCCTCACAGCGCTTCGTCGAGGCTCGCGGCCAGCTCGGAATCGCGCTCGAGGTCCCCGCGATGAGCTCGAGTCAAAGGCTCGAGGCGCTCGACCTCCTCGGCCGTTGCCAGATTGCCGAGGGGAAACGAGCCCTCGCCGAAGACTCGTTCGCGCGCCTGCTCGCCAGCGACCCGCATTGGGAGCTCGACCGCGGCGTCTCGCCCAAGGTCCTCGCGGTCTTCGACGCCGCCAAATCGAGGATCTTCGCTCTCGACTTCGTCGCCCTGAGCCCGCTGCTCGCGCCGCCGATGCAGCTGCGCGCGACGGTGGTGGATCCCTGGAAACGCGTCGCTCGAGTGTGGTTGATGAGCCAAGCCAATGGCGAGAAGTCGTGGCACGAACAGGAGCTCCCCCTCGTCGAGCACGTCGCCGCGTTCGACTTCGGCCCCACCCCGCTGGCCGAGCGCTGGTACCTGGAGGCGAGAGACGCCACGGGCGCGTCGGTCGCGCGACTGGGCTCGGCAGAACAGCCATTCACGCTGGCCGTCCACTCGTCGGTCCCCGAAGAAGCGGTCGTGGTGCGCGCCCCCAGCCCCGCCCCACCCAGCAGCTCCGGGACCCAGGTGATGAGGACCAGCGCATGGATCGTGGCCGCGGTGGCGCTGGCCGCGGTCGTCGGCGGCGTGCTGCTGCAGGTGCAATCGAGCAGAACGGCGACTGACGCCCGGGCCGAGGAGTGGGCCGACACGGCGAGGGCCCGCCAGGCGAGCGCCACCAGCCAGGCCAGTTGGGCAATCGGCCTCTTCTCCACCGCCGGGGTCGCGGCGGTCACCTCGACCGCGTTGTTCGTCTGGTGAAGGAACTCGTGCGCCTGAGCTCGATCATGATGTTGACTGTTTGGACACTCTCGGGCGCGATGTCCGCGGGCTGTCTGTCCGAGGCGATCGACGTCGAGGGCAAGCGGTGCGCCACTGATCGGCCGTGCGGGCTGGGCATTCTCTGCATCGAAGGGAGATGCACGACCGATGCCGGGAACCGCGGCCCCAACGACGCCGGGAGCCGAGGTCCCAACTTGCTGGTGAACGGCACCTTCGAGAGTGGCTCGCAGCCGGAGGGTTGGTCCTCACTCACCGGCGTCCCGCTCCTCATCGAAACCCTCTCAGTCCATGACGGGGCGCGAGCGTTGACCGTCGGCCTGGGCGCCGACGGCGTGGTGCCGACCGTCGCGCCGGTCTCCTCATCTCAGGCGGACACGCTCTATTGTGCCAGCGCATTCGTTTGGGGCACCGGCGCCCAAGTCGTGCTCTCGATCCTCGAAGGAGACTCGGCGAGCCCCTCCACCAGGTTCGAGAGCCCGGCGCTCACCAGCTCCGGCAAGTGGAGCGAGATTCGCGCGGAGGGTCGAGCGCATGGCGGGAGCCCACTCACCGTCCAGCTGCGGGCCATCACCACGCTGGGAACCTTCCTCGTCGATGACATCGAGCTCTGCATCTCGACCGGTTCGTCGTGCGATTAGCCCACCAGACGGTCGGAAGCGTCGCCTCCGCGGCCACCGCTCCTCCCGCGACCGGGTGGCGGGTGGGTGAATACGAGCTGCTCTCTCGCATCGCCGCCGGTGGGATGGGTGAGGTCTTCGTCGCCCGCAAGACTGGCCGAGGCGCGTTCGACAAGCGGGTCGCCTTGAAGCTGTTGTTGCCACACCTGTCGGAGGAGCCTGAGCTCGTCCGCCGCTTCCTCGACGAAGCGCGCATCACCGCGCAGATGAACCACCCCAACCTGGTGCAGGTCTTCGACGTCGGCGAGGCCGATGGCCGTTACTACCTGGCGATGGCGCTGGTAGAAGGCGTCTCGCTGGCGCGGCTCCTGGCGGCCTGTCGGCGGGTCGACCGGCCCCTCCCCATAGCGGTCGTCCGCTTGGTGGCGACCGGCCTGTGTGAAGGCTTGGCCTACGCGCACGAGCTCCGAGACCGAGACGGCCGCCCCTTGGAGATCGTTCACCGCGACATCAATCCCTACAACGTACTCGTCTCGACGGCGGGAGCCGTGCTGGTGACCG
The DNA here is from genome assembly GCA_003153055.1 of Myxococcales bacterium. The sequence continues at coordinate 59,839 of PMBV01000183.1, read as the reverse complement.
ACTTCGGGATTGCGCAGGTCGCGGGGAGCGTGCGCTCCACTCGGCCTGGACGTCTCCTGGGAAAGCTCGCGTACCTCGCCCCCGAGCAGCTCGTCGCGGGAGCCAGGGTCGATCGCCGGGTCGATCTCTACGCGGCGGCGTTGACCATCTACGAGACCGCGACCGGCGTCTCGCCCTTCGAGCGCGAGAGCGAAGCCGCCACGCTCGACGCGGCTCACCACGCGCCTCTGCCCGACCCGCGCGAGCGGCGGCCGGAGACTGACTCTCGCATGGCAGCGGCGATCCTCCGCGGCGCCGACCGAAACCCCGCACGGCGGTTCTCGAACGCCAAGGCGATGCTGGAGGCGCTGCTCGACGGACCGGTGGCACGGCCGAGCGAGTTGGGCGAGCTGGTCCAGCTCCGATGCGCCGAGGGGGTCGACGCGCTGAACGGCGACCACTCCTCGACGAACGGCCGGACTCGAACCCGCTCGTCACGGGCCGAGCAGGAGCCGCCGGGGTCCTCCGGGTTGAGCCGACGGCTCACGGTGGCCGCTGCCCTACTGGTCGCTGGGCTGGTGGCGGCGATCTCGTTCGCGCTCCTCTCGAGCCCTGGTGAGCCGCCGCCCGTCTCGAGCTCCGCGCCCGCCACGGGCTTCGACCCCGCCCCATGGAGTCCAAGCCCAGCGGCGGAGACTCCGGGCCCCGATGCGCCCGTCCCGACCACGCCGAGTCTCGAACCGTCCAAGCCGCGCGCCTCCCCTTCACCGCCGCGCGGTGAGAAGGCGGAGTCGGCGACGCCCAAGAAGCCGCGCATTGGCTACCTGTCGGCGGACGCCTCGCCCTGGGCATCGGTCTTCATCGACGGAAAGGAGATCGACCAGACGCCGATCTCTCGCTACCCGCTTCCAGTGGGTACCCATCAGCTCGTCTTTCGCAACCCACAGCTTGGAAAGGAGCTCCGCCGGACGATCCGCATCGAAGAGAATCGAGTGAAGCAGGCTCACGCGGAGTTCGGGCCGTAGCCGTGGGCGACTCCAAGACCAAGTCTCTTCTGGGCGGCTCATCGCGCTCGCGGGTCGCCGGGCTGTGCCTGGTGGTGATCGACGGCCCCGATCGCGGCCTGAGGAAGCAGCTCGAACCCGGTACCAGCGTCATCGGGACACGAGCCGACTGCGATCTCGTGCTGAGCGACCCCACCGTGTCTCGCCGACACTCGAGCATCGAGCTTCTGCCCACGACGGCGCGTGTTCGCGATCTCGGGAGCAAGAACGGGACACTGTACCTGGGCGGTCGCCTCGAGTCGGTGGAGCTGCCCATCGGCGCGGTGATCCAAGTCGGGGAGAGCCACCTCGCGCTGCTCCCCGTGGCGCAGCCGCGCAACGCCGTGAGTCATCGGACCGAGCTCGAGGGAATGGTCGGTGCCTCGGTAGCGATGCGACGGCTGTACGCGCAGATCGAGCGCGTCGCCCCCACGGACACCTCGGTCCTCGTGTATGGAGAGACGGGAACCGGCAAGGAGTTGGTTGCCCATGCGATGCATGCCCATTCCACGCGAGCGGGCGGCCCCTTCCGAGTCTTCAACTGCGGCTCGGTGCAGCGCGAGCTCCTTCAGTCGGCGCTCTTCGGGCACGTCCGTGGCAGCTTCACCGGCGCCATTCGCGACGTCGCCGGTGCGTTCGAAGCCGCCGATGGGGGGACGCTCTTCCTCGACGAGGTGGGCGAGCTCCCGATCGAGTTGCAGCCGTCGTTCTTGCGCGTTCTAGAGACCAGGGCGTTTCAGCGAGTCGGCGAGAACACACCGCGCCGCTCGGATTTCAGACTGGTGTGCGCCACCCATCAAGACCTCGAGGCGAAAGTGGCGCGTGGGGAGTTCCGGGAGGATCTCTTCTATCGGCTGGCGGTGTTCGTGCTCCAGGTGCCCCCCCTGCGCGAGCGCCCCGATGACATCGCGTTGCTCGCCGAGCACTTCGCCAAGGAGCACGGCGCGCCGCTCCCGGTTCCCACGGCGGCGCTCCGCGGCCAGCCCTGGCCGGGCAACGTGAGGGAGCTCCGCAACACCGTGGAGCGGGCAGCGGTCGTCGGCTGGGGCGAGGCCCTACCCCCCACCGCTTCACCGGCGGAGGTCGAGACGCCGGCCGTCGACTATACGAACGGGCGCGCGCAGGCGATCAAGCGCTTCGAGCGGGACTACCTCAAGGCGTTGCTGGCGCGACACCAGGGGTCGACCTCATCGGCCGCGCGCGAGGCCGGACTCGCGCGTTCGTACTTCTACCGCCTGCTCGAGGCACACGGCCTGACCCCCAAGGGCCGGAAGCGCGACTGAGCACGAACCTAGGGCAAGGCGGCCAGCCCACCATCCGGCTGACCATTCGGCTCCGGGGGCAACCCCTGGCACCCAGGCTGGCCGACCGCCAGCGGCTCCTCCATCTTGAGCACGCTGTCGCACTCCGTGGCGTTGCCCTGTACCGAGACATCGGCGCACGAGCCGAACACGCACGTCTTGGCGTTGAAGTAGAGGGTGTGGCTCTGTCCGTTCCAGCAGCCGATGCTGTCGACCGAGCCGAGGGTCCCGGCGTCCACGGTCAGCTCCCCGCGCCCGCCAACGTGCGGGAGAATGCGCAGCTCATGGGTCGCGGTCTTGGCGCCGAGGAGGCCCGCGGAGGCGTATTCGAAGTGCACCCGGGTTTCGAACGAACCCATCTGGACGCTGACGGCGAGGCTCGCGTCGATGGGGGGGTGGAGGGCGGTGAAGGTGAAGTGCGCCAGGTGGGCACAGACGCGTTTGGAGGCGCTGTCCGAGACGAAGGCGATGAAGAACTGACCCTGGCCGTGGGCGCTGGTGTCCACGGTCTTCAAAGCGTCGAGGTCCACCGAGAGGCTGCCCTGCCGCGACGATTGGCTCTTCGTCGCCTGACCGCTCACGATGGTGACGTAGGCGGTGTCGGCGCTCGCCTGGGGTTTGACCTGCATTGTGAAGGTCGCCGCGTTCGGCCCCACCTCGGCGACGACTTTCCAACTGAGATCGCGACCATCATCGAGCGTGACGAGCAATGCCCCCTGGGCGTTGTTCACGGCCGTCCCTTGGGTGAGCACCAGGCGGATCTGGGCGATCATCGAAGACGTCAGCGAGTTGGAGGACGACAGGGTATCCAACGGCTGAGCCAAGAACGTGGCAGCGGAGGTATCGGCTGACGCGTTGGTGCCATTGAGATCGACCTGCAAGGCGTCGAGGGTGTCGACGTGGCCTCGCAGTTCGGTACGTTTCACTTCCGGGGTCTCGGTGGCTCCACATCCGGCCAGGATGCCGGCCGTCAACAGCGTTGCGATTCGTCGGTTCATGTTTTCCTCTCGGAGGCTGGTTGGAGCTGCGAGGCCGCGGAAGAGCAAGGAGCGGGCCAGGCCGGCGCCCCTTCTGGTTTCGGCTGGGTGGCTCGGGACGGACGGGAGAGCCACCGAGAAGGGCCACCGAGAATCGGACACTGTCCCCTGCCAGGGGACCACTCGGAAGGTCGCGGTCGGAGAGAGCCTCCGGGCGACTTTCGGGTCACCGAATAGAGACGGTCCTCCGGCGCGCCTCGGGAGATTCAGAGCGCCCAGTCACTCTTGACAACTCTATCAGTGCTGAGCACTATGTCATTCCACACACCGCGCTGGAGACCCGATGCCCGCACTTCGAGCCGCAGAGCCCTCGAGGCACCCCGCCCCGACAGTCAAAGCAGTCACCCTCGCCCACCTGGTCTTCGGGCGACCAGCGATCGACGAAGCCGAGCGCTTCCTCGCCGACTTCGGTCTCGTCACCGCGAGCCGCACGGCCGAGGCCCTCTACCTGCGCGCCGCCGGCTCCCAACCGTACTGCTACCGCGTCGAGGCGCACCGCGAGGCGCGCTTCATCGGCTTCGGCCTCACGGTGAGAACGCGGGAGGACCTCGAGGCGGTGGCCCGCATCCCCGGTGCGAGCCCCATCGCGAAGTCGCGGCATGCGGGCGGAGGCGACGTCGTGGCCCTGAAGGATCCGTCTGGTTTCCTGGTCGAGGTCATTTTTGGCCAGGCGCCGGTCGAGCCGCTCCCCCATCGCGCGGCGATTTCGATGAACACCGGCGACGCGAAAGCGCGCGTCAACGCGACGCAGCGGCCACCCGCCACGCCGCCCGAAGTGCTCGGGCTCGGCCACGTCGCGCTCGAGATCGCTGACTTCCAGGCGACCTGCGGCTGGTACACCCGCCACTTCGGCTTCATCCCCAGCGACGTCCTGGTGCTCCCCGACGGCTCCCCAGCGGGGGTCTTCCTCCGGCTCGACCTCGGCCAGACACCGGCCGACCATCACACGCTGACGATGGTGCAGGGGGTGGTTCCCACGTTCAACCATGCGGCCTTCGAGGTGGTCGACGCGGATGCCGTCGGCATGGGCCATCAGGTGATGCAGGGTGCGGGCTGGCAGCACGCCTGGGGCATTGGGCGTCACCTCCTCGGCAGCCAGGTCTTCGACTACTGGAGGGACCCGTGGGGGTGCAAGCACGAGCACTACAGCGACGGCGACGTCTTCACCGAGGAATTTCCCGCCGGGGTCCACTTGGTGAGCCGCGAGGGAATGGCGCAGTGGGGCCCGCCGATGCCGCGTTCTTTCACCAGGCCCAAGCTCACCCCGGGGCTGATCGGCGCCATCGTGGCCAACGTCAGTCGCAGCCCCGACCTCACCATCGGCAAGGCCATCGCGTTGGCCCGCCTGTTCGGGTGAACCACCGCTCTCGCTCGGAGACCATTCGATGATCGTCCACATCATTCGCTACCTGCACCTCGACCAACCGTGCTGGGGCGTCGTCCGCGGCAACCGAGTCACCCCCATCGCCGGCGACTTCCCCACCACCGGAGACTTCGTGCGAGGCGTGACCGTCTCCGCGCTCCACGGGCTCGCCGGGCCGGAGCTCGACCTCACCCAGCTCACGGTGCTGTCGCCGGTCACTCGCAATCAGCAGTTCGTCTGCCAGGGCGCCAACTACCGCCAGCACATGCTCGAGTCGGGAGTCGACCCGAACGCCAAGACGTACAACATGATCTTCACCAAGGCGGCTTCGTGCATCGCGCCGGCGAACACCGACGTGGTGCGGCCCCAGCGGGTGCGCTTCCTCGACTACGAGGTCGAGCTCGGCCTGATCCTCCGACGAGACATCAACGGAGGCTGCCAGGTCACCGACTCGAACCTCCACGAGTACGTCGCCGGCGCGGTCATCGTGAACGACTACTCCGCACGAGACGTGCAGCTCCCCGAGATGCAGTTCTACAAGGGGAAGTCGTTTCGTACCTTCGGCCCGGTCGGTCCTCGCCTGGCGCTGTTGGACAAGGACGACCTCCACCTGCTCCGCCAGCTCAGCTTGCGGCTGACGGTCAACGGCGAGGTCCGGCAGAGCGACACCACCGCCAACCTGGTGTACGGCCCGGCTGAGACGCTGTCGGAGCTCTCGGGAGTCCACGACTTCGCCGCCGGCGACCTGCTCTCCACCGGCACGCCAGCAGGGTGCGCGCTGTCGGTGCCATCACCCGCGATGCAGCGGCTCGCCGCGCTCCTGCCCGAGAAGACGAAGTGGCGGCTCTTCCTCGCGGCTCAGGCGCGGCGGCCCCAGTACCTCCGCCCGGGCGACGTCGTGGAGGCCAGCATTCGCTCCGAGGACGGCCGCGTCGACCTCGGCACCCAACGCAACCGCATCATCGCCGCACCACAATCATAGCCACCCGCGGTCTCTACGATGTCACTCACCTTGGAGCACACAATGACAACTCACGCCGAAGATGTGGACGTTCTGGTGGTTGGCTACGGTCCGGCGGGCGCCGCGATCGCCGGGCTGCTCGGTCGCTACGGCGTTCGAACGCTGGTCGTCGACAAGGCCAAGGACATCTTCATGGCTCCACGCGCGGTCGCCCTCGACAATGAGGCGCTTCGCATCCTCCAGATGGTGGGGATTCGTCCCGACGCCTTCGCCCAGGTCGCGATTCCCTACGTCCGAATGCACAGCCCGAAGCTCGGGCAGTTCGCCCAGATCAACACCGCCGGCTCGATCGACGGGCTCCCGAAGTTGGTGACGTTCTACCAGCCCGAGCTCGAGCAGCTGCTGCGCGCCCACGCCGAGCAGCAGTCGGGGGTGTCGGCGCGAACTGGCGTCGAGATGGTGCGCTTCACCGAGGAACAAGACGGAGTGACCGCTGTCCTCCGGACGAGCGACGGCGCCGAGGAGGTCGTGCGAGCCAAGTACCTGGTGGGGACAGACGGGGCGAGCTCGAAGGTCCGCGCGGCGATCGGCGAGGGCTTCGACGGCATGACGTATGGAGAGGACTGGCTGGTGGTCGATGCGCTCGGGGTGCCCAACAACATCGATCACGTCGAGTTCCTCTGCGACCCCGCGCGCCCCGCGGTGCACATGGTCGCTCCGGGCGGCCGCACCCGTTGGGAGTTCATGCTCCGGCCGGGAGAGACACGCGAGCAGATGGAGAAGGACTCGAACGTCGAGGAGCTCCTCAGGCCGTGGGGCAAGCCGGGGACGCTTCGCATCGAGCGCAAGGCGGTCTATCGCTTCCAGGCTCGCGTCTGTTCGCGCTTCAGCAAGGGGCGCGTGTTCCTCGTCGGCGACGCGGCTCACCTCACCCCGCCGTTCGTCGGCCAGGGGCTGGTGGCCGGGCTGCGCGACGTGGGCAACCTCGCGTGGAAGCTCGCCTGGGTGCTCAAGGGGCGCGCGGCGCCGAGCCTCCTCGAGACGTACGACCAGGAGCGCCGCCCGCTCGCCGCGCGAATGGTCGCGCTGGCCCGCTGGATGGGCCGGCTGGTGATGCCTCAGACGCGGCTGCACGCCCTGGCGATTCACGGTGGCTTGCACCTCCTCCGCGGCCTGCCGCAGGTCCGCTCGTTCATCGACGAGCTGGGCATCAAGCCGGTGAACTCGTATTGCGAGGGCTTCTTCGTGGAGGGACGCGGGGCGATCCAGCGGGGCTCCTGGTTCCCGCAGGGGCTGGTTCGAGACGTCACCGGAGGGCTCGCGCTCAGCGACGACGTCTTGGGCTCGGGCTTCTCAATCGTAGGGCTGGGCGCAAACCCGGCGGCCACCGTGTCGCCGGTCATCGCCCGGGCGTGGACCGATGCAGGGGGGAGTTTCGTCGAGGTCCGCCCTCGTGGGTTGGCTCCCAGTCGCGAGGCGACCGAGGATCTCGACAACACGCTCGTCCCTGGCGCCGCGCCGTTCGGCTGGTGCGTGGTGCTCCGACCCGATCGCACCGTCCTCCATGATGGAACCGCGGGGGCGGCCGATGCCTTGGTGCGCGAGTCGCTGGCCTTCCTCGGGGCGAAGGGGACGGCCCGGCGCGCCACGGCGTGACCGCCCTCCCTGGTCGTCTGATCTGCTCGTTGCCACTCGCGGTCTTCTTTCGATGGAGCCATTGATGATCTGGGCAAAGAAGGTGGTTCTCGTAACCGGAGCCTCGAGTGGCATCGGGTTGGCGGTGGCCAAAGGAGCGGCAGCGCGAGGTGCCTTCGTGGCTCTCGTCGCCCGGAGAGCGGCGGCGTTGGAAGCGGTGGTAGAGAGCCTCGGCGCCGAGCACGCCGCCTGCTTCCCGCTCGATGTGACCGATCGCTCGGCCATCGCGCGGCTCCCTTGTCGCGTGGTGGAGCGCTTCGGGAGCCTGGACGTCGTGGTGAACAACGCCGGGGTGAATCATCGAGGGGCCGTCGCCGGGCGTTCAGCCGACGAGCTGGCCAGCATTCTCGAAACCAACCTGGTGGCTCCCATTCTGCTCTCGCGGGCGGCCATCGATCACCTCGCGCCAGGCGGCGTCATCGTCAACGTGGCCAGTCTGGCGGGTAAGATCCCGGTCCCTCACGAGGCGACCTACAGCGCGACGAAGGCGGGGCTGCGTGCGTTCACTCGAGCGCTCGCTGTGGAGCTCTCCGAGCGAACGCTGCACGTGGGGACCGTCTGCCCTGGGCCTGTCGACACCTCGTTCTTCGGAGACGTGGCCCAAGTACCCGATCTGGTGTTCTCGCAGCCGATGAGCTCGGCCGAGGAGGTCGCCCACGCCGTCTTCAGGGTCGTTGAGGAGCGCATCGATGAGATCGACGTCCCCATGAGCTCTGGCAAGCTGGCGACGCTCGGCTACCTCGCACCGGGGGTCTTCCGATGGCTTCGCCCGATGCTGGAGCGATTGGGTGCGAGGAACAAACGGGCCTTCCTTGCCAGGAAGGGCACCGCGTAGAGGCAGCGCGAGCCGCGATCTCCAACCCCTTGACGATGCTTCCTACCGATTGGTAGGTTGCGACCTATCTTACGGTAGGCACGCTTTAGCCACACCGGCTCCAGGCTCGAGGGGGTCCAGCATGCAAGGGAATGTCGCGACGACGGGTGGCTCCACGGTTCGCTTCGCCGGAGAATCGCTCCGCCGACGTGCTCGCTCGCTGGGGCTGATGGGCTTCATCGGAGCGGGCGCACTCGTAGTCACCCTGGCAGGCTGCCCTGACCCGGGTGACACGGGCGTCGACGCCGGAACGCCTCCGCACACCGGCGGCTCGGGTGGCGGAATGCTCGGCGGCGGGGGCGGTGGTGGGGGCTCGGGTGGCAACGCCATCGGCGGAGGGAGCGCTGGCGGAGGGAGTGCGGGTGGAGGAAGTGCGGGTGGAGGAAGTGCGGGTGGAGGAGGTGCGGGCGTGGGCGGTGGCGGCGCGGCCCAGTTCGACGCGTGCGTGGCCTCCCTGATTCCCCTGTGCAAGACCTCCGAGATGGACACCGCCGCGAAGCTGCAGGCGTCCTGCAAGGCGACCGAATACGTCTCCATCCCGCTCACCGCCGGTGGAGCCTACGGCCCCATCACTGTCGCGGCAGGCCCCTACGGCGCGAAGATCGACTGGAACCAGGGCGCTGGCACCGCCTACGTCAACCCGGTCAACACAGGGGAAATCATCTGCAACCCCACCGGTATCGACACGTTCCACGAGCCGACATCGGTCACCGCGGACCTAAAAAACACCCGAGGCCTCGACGCCTCGCTCTACACCGTCTTCCGCCCCGCCTGCATGAAGGCCGGCGAGAAGTACCCGATCATCACCTGGGCGAACGGGACCTGCGGGTACACTCACGGCTACGCCATCCTCCTCGGCACCATCGCGTCGTACGGCTTCGTGGTGGTTGCCTCCAACTCCACCTGGACGGCGACAGCGCCGACCAACGCGGTGCAGCTGCGCGCCCTCGACTACGTCAAGGCACTCAACGAGGACCCCACCAGCGTCCTCTACCAACGACTCGATCTCGCTCGCGTCGGCGCGATGGGGCACTCGCAAGGCGCGTCAGCCACGGTGGCCGCCGCCAAGGACGCTCGGGTGAAGGCGGTGATGCTTTGGAACGCAGGAACCTCGTCTGACAAGCCGTTCGTCGACATCTCGGGCGACCACGACGTGGGGGCGCCGACCATCTCATCGGTGAAGACCGCCACCGACAACGCCACCATGCCGGGAGCATGGGTGTACTACCACCAGGTCCTCGAGACCGGTGGCACGTACACCGGCCACCTCGTGCTGATGGAGCAGCCCGACCGCGTGTGGCCCCTGCCCGTCGCTTGGTGGCGGTGGCAGCTCCTGGGCGACCTGGAAGCGAAGAAGGTGTTTGTCGGCGCCGACTGCGGTCTCTGTAACCACGCGAGTGATGTCGAGTTCGGCCTGAACTCGCTCCTCCAATGACGGCGCGCGTCGTGAGGGGCGAGGCAGAGTGACGTCCCCTGGCAGGGGACAATGCCCGAATCTCGGTGACGCCACGCCTCCGCACTCCTTGGCCTCTCGCGGGTCAAGCGGTCGAAACCAGACCGATGGATGGACTGCACAGCCCTGGCTCGCGCCTTGCTCAACCTGGCACGCCGGGGCTCCGGTGCGCGAGTGCCGATCCCCCCAACCTTGGCCAGGTGGTCCGTCATGCAGATGAAGTGTGAGCTCCCGAGGTTTCCCGAAGATTGGCCCGCCGACGGCCCCATCGATCTCCACCGACACGATCTCCCTCACGCCTCGTCGACCACCGAGTGGTGGTACCTCAACAGCCACCTGGAGACCCCTGATGGGCGGACGTTCTCGGTCTTCGCCGCCTTCTTCCGGATCCTCGCCAAGGTGCACCCAGACGGACGCCCGGAGTACAGCCATTCACTGACCTGGGCCCTCTCCGACCCCGCGCGAGGAGAGTACCTCGGTCAGGGGCTGGTCGACCGGAGCGCGCCGCGCTTGGGCCTCGAGCGCCTCGAGAACGGCGGCGGAGTGAAGGACGGCCGGATCAATCGGGCAGTGCGGGAGGCACTGGCGAAGAACCGCGTGCCGCTCCCCGATCGAATGCTCCCCGGAGAAGTCGCGGTGTCGCTGCGCTCACTCGACCTCGACTTCGGGGTGGGTCACCTGGCCAAGGACGACGACGGAACCTACCGCCTCCGCCTCCGTGCCGACGACGGGCCCCGAGCCCCACTCGAGCTCGAGCTCGCCTTCCGCCCCCAGAAGAGCCCGGTTCGCCACGGCGACAACGGTCTGGTGCGGGGCACTCACGGCGAAGACATGTTCTACTACTTCCTCCCTCGCTGCGAGGTGACGGGGCGGCTCTGTCTCGAGGGCGAGTCGACCGCGTTGCACGGCTCAGGCTGGTATGATCACGAGTTCGGCCGTCCGCCTCCCGAGCGGGAGAACCGCGCCGAGGCCCCGGTGGCTGGGGTCGCGGGGGGAGCCGACATGCTGGCCTGGAACTGGCTGGCGTTGCAGCTCGATGACGGCAGCGAAGTCACGGCGTACGAGCTGCTCCGGACCGACTCGATGGCCTCCATCGGGCGCTGCGCGGTGGTGGTCGACCCAGCAGGCCTCCGGAGCGCCTTCCCGGAGTTCACCCTTACGGCGCACGACGAATGGCAGTCGATGCGAACCTTCGAGCGCTACCCGACCCGGCTGGTGCTCCACGTGCCGCGGGCTGAGCTCCTCCTCGACGTGAAGGCCGCCTTCGCCGACCAGGAGCTCGTGACGGTGATGTCGAAGCCCGCGTTCTGGGAGGGTCGCTGCGAGGTCTCCGGGACACTGGCCGGCAAACCGCTGACTGGGTTGGGGTACCTCGAGCGCAGCGGCTTCTGTGAAGCCGAGACGCTCGACGACTTCTTCAAGGGCGTCGGCCAGGCGGTGCGGGCTTCGGTTCGCGCGGTCGCCCCGCTCGAGCTCACGCGTGCCCACGCGCTCCGCCTCATCGCCGCGCCGGGGCGGGAGTCGTACCTCGACGGGGTCGATCTCCGTCAGCTCTCGAGGACCCTCATCGCCCCGGTGCGGGAGATCACCGACCGCGGCGGAAAGGCGTGGCGGTCCTACGCGGCGCTCGCCTGCTGCGAAGTCGTCGGGGGCGACTCCCGCAAGTTCTCCCACTGGCTGGCCTTCCCCGAGTTGATGCACACGGGCTCGCTCATCGTCGACGACGTCGAGGACAAGTCGACGATTCGCCGCGGCGGGCCCACCGCCCACCTCAAATACGGCGAGGCGATCGCCCTCAATGCCGGAACCGCCGCCTACTTCCTCGGCGAGCAGTTGCTCACCCGCTCGCTCTTGAGCGATGCCGACAAGCTGCGGATCTATGATCTCTACTTCCAGGCGCTCCGTGCTGGCCACGCGGGCCAGGCCATCGACCTCGACGGACTGTCGTGCGACGTGCCGGCAGCCCTCGACTGGGGCGACCTCGACGTGCTCGAGCAGCGGGTGTTGGCGATTCACCGCCTGAAGACTGCGGTGCCGGCGGCCTCCCTCGCGCGCATGGGCGCCATCGCGGGCGGCGGCACCCCGGAGCAGGTCGAGGGGCTGGGGACCTACTTCGACTCGCTGGGCCTCGCCTTTCAAATCATCGATGACGTGCTCAACCTCCGCGGCTTCGAAGGCGACTTGAAGCAGCGAGGAGAAGACATCACCCACGGCAAGCTCACCCTCCCCCTGGTCAAGGCCTTCGGCCGCCTCGACGCCGACGCCCGTTGGGCGCTGTGGAACACGGTCGCCGCTCACCCCAGCGATCCGGCGGTGGTGGCCGGGGCCATCGAACGCATCGAGCAGTGCGGCGCCCTCGACGCTTGTGTGACCCAGGCCCGTGAGTTGATTGAGAGTGCCTGGCGGCGACTCGACCCGCTGATCGACGAGTCTCAGTCCAAGGTGATGCTCCGTGCGTTCGGCTGGTACGTGCTCGAGCGCCACTACTGAAGACTCAGCGCCCATCCTGAAGGAGCAGCACATGACACAATCGCTCTTCACCTCGAGACTGCCGGGCTTCTACCAGCTCAGCCTGACCGACCGGGTTGCGAAGGTCGCCGACCTCTGCAACCTCTCGGACGAAGAGTCGGAGCAACTCAGCCAGACCGGGCTCGCAATCGAGACAGCCGACCAGATGGTGGAGAACGTCATTGGCACCCTCGGTCTGCCGGTGGGCCTGGGGCTCAACTTTCGCGTGAACGGCCGCGACCTCCTCGTGCCCATGGCCGTGGAGGAGCCCTCGGTCATCGCCGCCGCGTCCTTCGCCGCTCGACTCGCCCGGGAGGGCGGTGGCTTCGTCGCCCACGCTGATCGCTCACTGATGATCGCCCAGGTGCAGGTGATCGACTACGGGAATCCTGCCGAAGCCAAAGAGCGCCTCCTGGCTGCGAAGGCTGACCTCCTCGCGCTGGCGAACGCCGTGCATCCCTCGCTCCACCAACGCGGCGGCGGCGCGGTCGATCTCGAGGTGCGGGTCCTCGACGCGCCCGAGGGCCCGGGGGGGGAGCCGATCCTCGTGCTCCACGTCATCATCGACACGCGAGACGCGATGGGGGCCAACCTGGTCAACACCGTGGCCGAGGCGCTGGGCCCCCACGTCGAGGCGATCTCCGGAGGCACCGTGGGCCTCCGCATTCTCTCCAACCTCGCGGATCGCCGACTCGCCCGCGCGCGGTGTCGGATCCCCGTTTCGGCCCTTCAAACCATCGACCACTCCGGGGAGGACGTGGCCTCTGGAGTGGTTCAAGCGAGCCGTTTCGCCCAGGCTGACCCGTACCGCGCCGCGACCCACAACAAAGGCGTGATGAACGGCGTCGACGCTGTCGCCATCGCTACCGGCAATGACTGGCGGGCCATCGAGGCCGGTGCCCACGCCTACGCCTGCCGCGACGGGCGCTACGGCCCGCTCTCGACCTGGGCGCGAGAGGGCGACTGCTTGGTCGGCCACATCGAGCTTCCACTCGCCGTGGGGACTGTCGGCGGAACGATCAAAGTCCACCCGCATGTCCGACTGATGCACCGCATCCTCGGGGTCCGGGGCGCGCACGAGCTGGCTGAGGTGATGGCCTCGGTCGGGCTGGCGCAGAACTTCGCGGCGCTGCGGGCTCTGGGCTCAGTGGGAATTCAGAAAGGGCACATGGCACAGCACGCCCGATGCGTCGCGCTGGAGGCGGGAGCGCGGGGCGAGCAGGTCCATCGGCTGGCGGCCCTCCTGGTCGAGGCCGGTCAGGTCAAGGTCGACCGAGCGCGCGAGCTGCTCGGGGACCTCGGGAACGGGTCACTCCACAGCCCTGTCATCACGGAGTACTGATTCGTACACAGTGATGACACGCTGGGAGACCTCTTCCCACCGGGGAGGAGGGACCCGCAACGGGCGCCGAGCGACGAGCACGCCTTGAAGGGCGAGGGCGGGCTACTGCCCAACCACCGAGGCCGTCTGGGCAGCCCCTCGACCCGAGACCTCGGTGAGCACACGTGAGAAGCACCCGCCTATGCACCCGACCGGCCGGAGCCATCCTCGCGCATCAGCAACGGCACGACCCTCGACGCGAGGTCCGGGGCTCGCAGGGGCGAGGGCCAAATGGAGGAGCATCTTCCATCCCGGAGAGGCGGCGGCAAGACGCGCTTCGAGCGACAACTTGGTTGTCGCCCCGAAGAAGGGCCCACCCCTCACCACCCGGCCGAGGGGCTCGTAGTGCTCGCCCGAGACCTCTGAGCCCCCTCCCCCGACCCCTGCCTCGAGCCGTTCCCGTGCCAAGGCCCAGCCCACGCCACGGTACCGGTGCCTCTTTGTTCGACAATGTGGTTGTCTGAAGAGCGGCCCTGTTGAAGGAGTCGAGACCGGGCGCTCAGGTCCGCGAGTAGATTCGCCGGTCGCGTTCGACCCCGAGGAACCGGAGCCCGCGGGACGTGTCGTCCTCGAGCGGCTTGGTGTCGAGGCCCTCGCGCAGGCCCATGATGCGCTCGTACGTCTCAACCGACACCTTCCTCCGTCGCGACAACGCTCCCGGGAGGTCCATCGCCTTGACCTTTCCCTGGGCCCCCGGCGTCACCTTCCCGGTCCAGAACTCAGCACAACAGCCGGACCCGTAGCTGAAAAGGCCGAGGGTCGCTCCGTCGAGGTCGCGCTCGTCGGTGGCAAGAATGCTGAGGAGCGAGAGATACATCGAGCCGGTGTAGATGTTGCCCACCCGCTCGGGAAGGACGAGCCCGCTGCGCACTTGCCGGGCGAAGCTCTTGGCCGGCTCCGGGTCGTTCTCCAGCGCGCGCAGGGCCTCATGCGCCTTCTTCGCCATCTTCGGGTAGGGCACGTGGTAGGCGATTGCTGCCAGCTCGTCGAGGGCCGGCGGCTGCGCACTGCCGCTCACCTCGCCGAGCCACGCCCGGTACGAGCCGAGCAGCGCCTCGAGGTAGCACGAGACGGAGTACTGCCCGTCGACCAGCGCGTCCTTCGAGTACAGCGGTCGCCAGAAGTCCATCACGTCGCGCGAGCAGGTCCCCACCCGGGGATCGAGCTCGACCAGCTCGGGCTCAGCGGAGACGATGAGGGCCACCGCCCCGGCCCCTTGGGTGGGCTCGCCCGCGGTCCTCAGGCCGTACCGGGCGATGTCCGAGGCGATGACAAGCGCCTTGCGGCCCCGGTTGCTCCCGGCGCGGATCCAGTCCATCGCCGCCATCAACGCCGCGGTCGCGCCGTAGCAGGCGTGCTTCACCTCGTAGATGCGGCAGTGCGAGGGGAGCCCGAGCAACCCCTGCACGAAGGAGGCGACCGGCTTGGAGTGGTCCACCGCCGTCTCGGTCCCCACCACGCAGAGCCCGATGTCGTTCACCGACCGATCGCCGAGGGCCGCCCGAGCGGCGTTCACCGCCAGCGTGACGGTGTCTTCGTCGGGGCCCGCCACCGCCATCTCCTTGAGCCCGATGCCCTCGAGGTACTTGGTCACCGGGACCGCGCGTGCCTCAGCAAGCTCGGCCATATCGAGATACCGCTCCGGCACTGCGAGACCCATGGCCTCGATGCCCACACGCGCTTCACTCATATGCCAGTGCCTCTACTTGCAGAAGCCGAGGAAGTTGCGCGTTTGCGACATGAGCGACGAGCAGATCGTCTCGCTGTCGGAGTCGAGGGCCTGCTGACACTGCGCCTCGAGGTTGACCAACGCGGCGTAGCTGCAACAGTTGCCTTTGCGCATCATATCGCACGAAGGCGTGCCGCCGTCGCCGCCGGAGGGCACGCCACCGGCATCGCTCCTGCCGGCGTCCGCGCTCAGAACCTGCTCGAGACAGGCCGACGCGCAGGTGGTGCAGCCGAGCAAGCACTGGCCGCAACTGCCACCAGCGCAGGACGCCATCAGGGCCCGGCAGTTGTTCTCGACGCACGTCGCGCAGGCAGGGCCAAGGATCGCCACCTGGGCCGAGGTACAGGTCCCCGCATCGGTCGAGCTGGCTTGGTTACCGCCGGCATCGCGGCCGGTCGCGCCGTCCGGGCCACCACTCGGCGAGCACGCGGCCATCGCCGCTACCAAGCACCCAACGACACCTTCGTACCGAATCGTCTTCATCGTCATCCTCCTGGAACAGATCGGCAATCGACTCATAAGCTCCCCTCTTCGTCCACTGAGCTCTATTTGGCCTTCATGACATTCACGACATCGACCAGGGTGTCTGGGCTGCGAAGGAACTCCTCGAGCCAGTGGTAGCCCGTGACCGGCTTTCCGGCCTCGTCGAGCTCGGCCTTCGACAAGGGGCCGCTCAGCGACTCGAGAATGGTCTTCGGGTCGAAAGCACGTGAGAGAAAGGAGAGGAGGGTCGTCGGGTCGAGCGCCTTGGACAGCGGGCCGCTCAGCAAGCTGATGAGGGTCTTCGGGTCGAGAGCAGTGGACGGGTTGCTCAGGATGCTGAGGAGGATCGCCGGGTCGAGAGCGCTGGCCATCGAATTGATGCCGTCGAGGGCGTCGCCCGCCGTGTCCATGAGGTGGTCCATCATCGGAACGTTGAACAGATAGGTATGCCCCCTGCCCACCGTGATGAACCGATGGACGCGACTGCCATAGCCGTCGAGAGAGGCCAGCTCGCGAAGCAGCGCGAGACGAAAGATTGGCGGTGGGCTCTTCATGAGAATGTCTGCACTGATGAGGTCGTCTGCATGGATCATGAACGCGACCCGAAAATTGGGGTCGCGATCGAGGGCCCAGGCGAACATCTTCGTGAAGTGCCCGTTCTCGATGCAGTCTGCACAGGAGCTCGTCGGCACGTATTGGAGAGCGTTGACCTCGGCCAGCGCGCGCCCCGCGAACGCCTTGTCGTGGTCGCGCAGAATGGGCCCGCCTGAATCGGAGATGATGGCGATCTCCGTCCCAGGGTAATAGTGGCGCGCGAGGGCGAGCCCCAGCACCATCGCGTAGGCACCGCCGCCCGCCCCCGCGAGGACAAGGCGCGACGGATTGGGATAGCGGCTCTTTGCAACTTCGAAGGCGGCGGTGAGGTTCTGGAGGCCCCGCTGGTAGGCCATGCTCTTCACGCCGTTGACCGCCAGCAGTCGGTCGACATCGCCCACGAACATCGCCCCATCGCAGCTGGGTACGTGGACCACGTTGAACTCAGCCAGCGGGTTCTCGCGGTCCATCGAGCTCAGGACACCGCCGACTCCGAGGAATCCGCTGACCATCAGGGCGCGCAGCGACAGCGTTGCGTCGGCGGTCGCCATGCAGACCTCGGACAAGCACAGCCCGCCCTCTTCGAGGAACACCAGGAGCTCGCTGGAGGACCCGTCTCGCGTCTCGACGTAGAACTCGCTCCCGCTCATGCAGAGCGGACCACGCTCCGAGCTCAATGCCGTGAAGTGGTGGACTCTGACGCTCGGGAAGGGAGCCTCATTCGTGATGCTCGAAGGCTGCACGATGGCGGTGCCAGAGTACTTGGTGAGCCCGGCGGCATAGATCTCTTGATACGGGGACGGCGTGGGCGCGGCGCCCTCGCAGCCGAGGACCATCATCACGAGTGCAACGAAAGGCGGCGCAAGAGCGGGGCGCATGTTCTGATTCTCCTGGGGATTCCCTGTTGGGGAGTTGTCAGTGACCGGCGTCAGCCGTACCCGCGTCAGCCGTACCCGCGTCAGCCGTACCCGCGTCGCTGCCCGCGAAGGCCGCGGAGCACGGATCCTGGCCCGCCGGAGGCGTGTCGCTCACCCAGATGGCTGACCAGGTGCCGCCACCGCCTCCGGCCGGTTGGCCGAAGAGCGAGTTGGGCTCCAGGACATTCCACAGGCCATCCGTGAGACTCGCCTGCGCGACCTGGAACTGACTCGTCGCCGTACCCGCGAAGGAGTACTTCAGCAGCTTGATCCCCACGAGATCGTATTGGCCCGTGATGGCGCCTTTGAACTCGCCGGTATCGCAGTCGAGCCCGCCGCTGATGCGACCGACGAAGGGAGAGTTCGTGCCGTCGACTTTGGCAGAGCCAATCATACAGCCGTCCTTGACGGTGTAGGTGCCGAACTCGTCGATGCCGGAACTGGACCCTGATTCGCTCGCCAACAAGGTGAACGAAAACGCAGGGTAGCCGCCCGCCCCAGCCCCCTCGACCTTGAACGAAACCGGGCTTCCGACGATCCCCAGTCCGAACACACCAGGCCTATACAATCCCGAGAACTCGCCCGAGTAGAAACCTGCTTTGCACATGAGCTGATGTCCCGGCGTTGTGCCACCGCCGCCGCCGGCGCCGCTGCTGGTGCATTTGCAGGCCTGGTACTTGCCGTTCAGACAGGCCTGGGTGCCGACCGCGCCGCCCGAGCACGTGCACGCACGCGTGCTGCCCTCTTCGAAGACGGAGCACTCGCGACCAGCGTCGGGAGGAGCGCCCGAGTCTGGGGTCGGCGAGGGTGGAGCCCCGCATCCCGACGCGAACCAGAACAACAGAAATAGAATCGGAACCTCGACGCGCATCTTTGACATTGCAGAACCGCCTCTCGTTCGAAGTGCCTCACGCCCATCAACAAACCAAAGCCTCACTCCGAATGTCTGAGCAAGGCGCGGGCCAGCGCCGATGCGAGCACGGCGCTTCTCTGAATTTGGCAGCTTGGCTGGCGATGGATCCCGGGGCCCAACGGAGCGGAGTGACCGAGATTCGCGCACGAGTCCCCTTCCAGGAGACATCGAGCCCACGGCTGAGCGCTGCCGCCCAGGTCGTGGCCGCCGGTCGAGCGTTGGGCTGTAGTAGGGTCACTCGGAAGATGACGAGTCAGCACAACGACGGCACTCCAGTTGACCTAGGACAGCGCGTCAGCGGCGGCGGCGTTCCCTCGAAGGACGCAGCACCGCGACGTGCATCACGGCGCGGACGCCCCACCGCCGACTTCTCAGCGCGTGACCAGATAGTCCGCGGGGCGACTGAGGTGTTCGGCCGAGTGGGCTTTGCGCGTGCTTCCGTCGAGGACATCTTGCGCGCCGCCGACGTTTCGCGTCGGACGTTCTACAAGTCGTTTCGGAGCAAAGAGGACCTCTTTGACGCGGTCTCCGCCGAGGCCGTGGCCCTCCTACCGCCACTCGTGCGAGCCGCGGCCGGGACGGCTCTCACTCCCGCCGCCAAGCTGGAGGCCGCCGTCGACGCCTACCTGGGCGCGATCCTTCAATTCGGACCGCTGGCTCGTGCCATCCTCCTCGAGCAGTTCCCGAGCGGCTCGAAGTTCGCTCGACGCCGCGAGGCTGTCACGGGGCGTATCATCGCCGACATGCTCGACGACTACCGCGACTCCGGAGAGCCGCCGGTCGACCCGCTGCTCGTGCAGGGGCTCATCGCCGCGGCCGAACACGTCGCGGTGAGGCTCGCGAGCGAATCGGCAGAGGCCCTCGACATTCCGCGAGGTCGGCGAGTGCTGTTGCGAATGCTCGGCGCCACCCTCGCACAGCCCGGTGATCCCGTCCCACCGCTCCCGCTCGCCCCCCGCGCCGAAGCGCCCGGCACGAAGCGCAAGACCACTCGCCCGCGCGGCTGAGCGTGCCTGCGAGGCGCTCGGGCAACGCCTTCCGCAAAGTTGCTTTCGCCTCATAGCGGGGCCCCGTGCGCACTCACTCTTCCCCCAGCCGTGCCTTCAGTGCTCGCGCCCAGCGCTGCGCGGCCAGGTTGTCAGAGAAGTCACCGAGCTTCGGATCGGCCGTCACGATCTCGTCTACCAGCTTCAGCGCCAGCCTCCGGTCCGCGCCACCGTTGTCCTCGTAGACGACGGCCAGGTAGTACTTCGTGCGCAGCGACGACGGGTCAGTCTTGAGCGACGCCTCGAGCCACTCAATGGCCCTCCGGTTGCTGCCGCCGACGAAGCCTGGCAGCAGGAAGTACGACCGCCCCTTCATTCGGAGCGGGCCGCCGTGATCGAAATCGCGGTTCATCGCCAGCGCCTTGTCGAGCGCATCGTCGAACCTGCCCTTGAGCCCCTCACGCAGGGCGCGCGTCGCGCCGATCGCCTCCGAGTACATGCCGAGAGCGATGGCCACATAGAAGTGGCCCTCGATGCGATCGGGCTCGAGCGCCTGCGCCTTCTCGCCCCACGTCACGCCGGCCCTTCCCAGCGCTTCCTTCTTAGAGGTGTCGTCGACCTGCTCGGCCAGCCAGCCGTAGGCGCGCGCGAGCCGCCAAGCGGATTCAAAGCCCGACGGCGCAGCCTCGGCCGTCTTCTCCAGCGCCTTGACTGACACCTTGAGCGCGGCCGTGTCGTCGCGGTACTTCCACGCCGCGTCGGCGTCGGCGAGCACCCCCTTGTTGGCGCCAGCCACGGCGGCGCTCTCGGTGATCGCCAGGGCCAGAACCAGTGCCATCTGCTTGCGCATCACGCTCTCCTTTCCAAACACTCGGCCATCCCGGGGAGCCCCAGGGGCAATGAGTTCCTGACCACCCCTTGCGTTAAGTATACGCGTATGTATACTTCAGCTCATCACGGTTCTCAACGACGGTGGAGCTACGCATGCACACAGAGCCTCAGCGGGACGCTCGAACGCTCTTCGAAGGCGTCACTCAGTGGGAGTTCGGCTGGAAGTCGTACACGGCGAAGCTGCCCGTCTTCTACCGGGACAGCAGCTCCTTCGCGGCCATCTACGCCGCGCCGACCAAAGCCGTGCGTCCGCTCCTCCGACACCCCTCGTTGCGCCCCATCGAGCTCGTTCCCGGCACGAGTCTCGTGGCGATCACCGCCTTCGAGTACCGCGACAGCGACATCGGGCCTTACAACGAGCTGAGCATCGCCGTGCTCGCGTCGATCGCGCGGCGACCCATCGCGGGAGCCAGCTTCCTCGCGCAGCTCGCTCGCGGAGTGACGAGCGCGTACGTGTGGCAGCTGCCGGTGACGACCGAGATCGCGCGCCTCGGAGGCGTGGAGCTCTACGGATACCCGAAGTTCCTCGCGAGCATCGACTTCGAGCGCGGCCGTGGGCGCATCGCCTGCCAGCTGGGCGCAGACGGACAGAACATCCTCCGGCTCTCGGGCCCGATGCTCACCACCAGCCGTGGCACCGTCGTGCGGATCGAGACCTACTCGGTGCGTGATGGCATCCCGCTGCGAGCCAACGTCATCACCGATCACCTCGAACAGGCACAGAGCCTCTATCCGAGGGGCGTCGAGCTCTCCCTGGGCGATCATCCGATCGCCGCGCAACTCCGCGCGCTCGAGCTCGGGCCTCGTCCGCTCATCTACCAATATTCGCCGCACACGCAGTCGGTCCTGTGCGCTGGCCGGAACCTCCTCGACGCATGAGCCCGACACTTCCCACCCTCCATCCGTGCGACGTGGCGCTCGATCCGCGTTCGGCCGTGCTCGCCGAGGTGCTCCGCGCTGACCCCCGTGCCGCCAGCCTGCTCGCGAAGGCCCGCGAGTTCCGACGCCGTCACGTCGACCCCATCGCCGCGGAGCTCGATCAACGGCTGCTCCTTGACCCTCGCCACCATCCAGACGACCTCCTTCGCGCGGCGTGCGAGTACCGTCTCCTCACGCTCCCGCTGCCCACCTTCCTCGGCGGAGGTGGTGCGACGTCGTTGCAGTGCGCGCTCGCGATGGAGGAGATCGCTTCTGGCTGCGGTGGCATCGCCAACCTCATCGGGGCGCACTACCTCGGAGTGATGCCGCTGCTCCTCGCCGTCGACCTGCACCTCCTCGAGCAGGTGATGGGTGACATGACGGCAGCGGAACGGCGCGGCGAGGCCGTCTTGTGCGCGGCCGCCATCACCGAGCCCGACGCCGGGACCGACGTGGAGGACGAGGAGCTCCTCCGGGCCGCCCGGTTGTGCACCTTCGCCACGCCCGTAAACGGCGGGTACCGGATCACTGGCCGCAAGGTCTTCATCAGCAACGGCAGCGTGGCTCGGTACACGACGTTGATCTGTGCCATCGATCGCCACGGGGAGGGACGCCGAACCCCCGCGGAGAACTGGACAGCCTTCGTCGTCCCAGCGGACGCCCCTGGGTTCTCGGTGGTGCGGGTCGAGAACAAGATGGGCCAGCGCGCCAGCCACGCGGCGGAGCTGTGCTTCGACGACTGCTTCGTGCCTGCCTCGCACCGTCTGGGCCCCGAAGGTGGCGCCATTGGCCTCGTGGAGTTGACGCTCGCGGGCTCCCGAGGGGCGGTCGCGGCGATCGCCACCGGCATCGCTCATGGCGCGTATCGCGCTGCGCTCGAGCTCGCTTGCCGCCAGCCGGCCGGCCGTGGCCTGCTCAGTGACCGCCCGTGGGTCCAGCAGGCGTTTGCCGAGATGTACGCGTCCATCGAGCTCTCTCGCGGCGGCTACATCGCGTCGACGCGCGCGTTTGACGAGGGCGTGGTCTCGCGGCTGCTCGGTCCACAACGGCTCGTCGGCCCAGTCGTGCGCGCGTCACGGCCGCTGCGTCGCACCACCCTCGGGCGCGCCATAACGGGGAGCGACGGCGCCAAGACGCTCGGGGCGGGCATGTTGTCCCAGCGGCTCGCAGGCGTCGATGTCGGGCGGTACGTCGGCTACTCGTCGGCGGCCAAGTTCGCGGCGAGCGACATCGCCGTCGACGTCTGCCTGCGCGCACTCGAGGTCCTCGGGCCCGCGGGCGCGGAAGAGCGCACTCGCGTCGAGAAGTGCTTGCGAGACGCCCGGCTGACGCAGATCTACGAGGGCACCAACCAGCTCAATCGTCACGCGGCCTTTCGCGGTGCTGTCCACAACGGGGAGCACGCATGACTCTGGATACCTTCGATCCCACCGCGGGCGAGCTCTCGCAGGCCATCGCGTCCTTCGCCCAGACCGAGCTCGGCCCACGGGTCGCCGCGCTCGACCTCTTTCCCTCAGCCATGCCGACACTCACGCCGATGGCCGCGCTCGGTCCGCTGGGGCTTCCCGGATTGGCGCACGATGCACCGGCGCTCTCGCTCCCGGAGCTGGCGGCGATCGTTTGGTCCCTCGGACGAACGTGCGCGGGCCTCGGTGCGTACGTCGCCCAGGCCGCGATCGCCCAGCGCTGGGCACAACGGCTGGGCGTCATCATCGACGGAAAGCCAGTCGCCCTCGCGCTCCAGGAAGCCGTCGAGCTCCTGGCCGATGACGGGGAGGGTGACGTGGCGCTCGCGGTCGCGGCCCACGTTCGTGGCGGGCTCGAGTCGGAGGCGCGCCTCGTCGCACGCAAACGCGCCGTGCCACTCGCCTCTGAAGCGAGCGCGGTCGCCATCCTCGCGCGGCGCGATTCGCGGCTGGGCCTCGCGTGGGTCTCGAGAGACGAGCTGAAGGTTGGCGCTCCGGTGCCACTGCTCGGCACGCGGGCGATGCCGTGCGCCGACCTTGAAGCCCGAGATGCGCGGCTGCTCGCGTGGAGCGACCTGTCGAACCTCGAGGTCAGCCGGCTGTTCGCGGAGCTGTCGATCGCCCTGTTGGCCAGCGCCGGGGGGAGCGCCTCGGCATCGGCGGAGGCAGCCAGCCAGTACGCCCAAGAACGCCATCAAGGCGGCGTCCTCATCGAGCGGCACGAGCCGGTCGCCCTGCTCGTGGCGGCGATCCATGCAAACGTGGCCTGCGCGCGCGCCGTCCTCGTCGAGTCCGCCAGCGCACTCGAGCGCGACGTGCCGGGGTGCGTGGTCGATGCACTGCGAGCCCGTGGGACCGCCGGGCGAGCGATCGTCCGCGCGACCACCGATGCCGTCCAAGTGCTCGGCGGGTACGGCTACATGCGCGAGCTCGGTCTCGAGAAACGCATGCGGGACGCCGTCACACTGTCGCTGCTGCCTCTCGACGGAACCAGGGCCGCGCTCCTGGCCGCTCGCCTGGAGCGAGAAGCGAACCCATGACATCGCCGATGAGCCACTTCACGCAGTCGAGGAGCCACTGATGCGAATCTATGATCTGATGTACCGCGCCGCCCGCCCATCGAAAATGGAGAACCGGAAGGCATTCATCATCGGCGGTGGCCAAGCAGGCCTGGCTGCCGCGGCGTTTCTCGCCGACGACGTGCACATGCCGGCCGAGAACATCACGCTCCTCGAAGCGGGCGCGGCGCTCGGCGGGGCGATGGACGGCACGGGTGACGCGGCGCACGGGTACCTGTGCCGCGGCGAGCGGGAGCTCGAGCCCAACATGGAGTGCCTCTGGTACCTCTGCGCCAAGGTGCCATCGCCGCGGCGAGCGGGCCGCACGGTGCTCGACGACGTGTGGGACTTCAACTCCAGGGAGCCGATCCACTCCGAGTATCGAGTCATCGAGAAGCAGGGCCGCCTCGTCGACGTCCACGATCACAAGATGGACGGAGAGCTGGTGGCACTGATGCTCCGGCTCACCTATGTCCCGGAGACCGAGCTCGAGGGCATGTCGATCGAGCAGTATTTCCCCCCGCGCTTCTTCGACACCAACCTCTGGTGGTGCTTCCACTCGATGCTGGCCTTCAAGCGGTACCACAGCGTCATCGAGGCCAAGCGGTACTTTCGGCGGTTCGCGCACCTCGGTCCTGAGATCGACTACCTCCACGGCATTCTGCACACCGACCTGAACGAGTACGAGGCCATCATCAAGCCGATGGAGGTCTGGCTCCAATCGCTCGGGGTCCACCTCCGCACCGGAGTGGCAGTGAGCAACATTCAGATGACGGCCGACCACAACACCGTCGTCGCCCTGGAGCTCGTTCACGACGGCGCCGTGTCCCGCATCGATGTCGGGCCCAATGACCTGGTCTTCTTCACCAACGGGAGCATGTCGCAGAACTCGATGTTCGGCGACAGTCACACCGTCGCTCCGACCAACCGAGACACTCAGCAGCGCGGCGTCTTCACCCTCTGGGAGAAGCTGGCGAAGCGCGACCCCAAGTTCGGGGCTCCCGCGACGTTCATCAGCGACATCGACAAGACGAAGTGGGTCAGCTTCTTCCCCACCATCACGGACTACCCGCAATTCGTCGAGCGCATCGAGCGGGTCTCCGGCAGCAAGGCTGGCCGCGGCGGAGCCATCACCATCAAGGACTCCGCCTGGGACATCAGCTTCGAGCTCCACCACAAGCCGTTCTTTTCGAACCAGCCTGACAACGTCGAGGTGCTCTGGGGCTACGGCCTCTACGGTGAGAACATCGGCGACTACGTCAAGAAGCCGATGTGCGACTGCACCGGCCACGAGATCATGACCGAGTTGCTCTTTCACCTCGGCATGCTCGACCTGCGCGATGACTTGCTTGCGCATACCTCCGTGTCGACGGCGATGATGCCGTACATCACCAGCCAGTTCATGCCGAGGAAGATTGCCGATCGGCCCAAGGTCGTTCCCTCGGGCTGCACGAACCTGGCATTCATTGGTCAGTACGTGGAGACGCCCGAGGACGCCGTGTTCACCGTCGAGACCTCGTGTCGAACGGCGATGCAGGCCGTGTTTGCTTTGGCCGGGGTCGACAAGAAGCCCCTCGAGGTGCAGCCCACCTACTACGACGCTCGCTACATGCTGGCGGCGGCGAAGCGGTACAGCGGCATTCGCGCCCTCAGCGAAGAGAGTCTCCCGCGGCTCAACCCCATGAAGCTCATCTTCCCGCTCGTCTTTGGCTTCCGTCGGTTCAAGCGGGAGGCGCTGGCCTATCTCAAGCTCTTCGAGGACTACCCGAGCGTCTACCCCGGGAAGGAACCGCCGCCCTCCCGCGACCAGGCGAGACGGCCGTGAACCTCGACAAGCGATTCCCGATGAAGAGGGTGGTGATCACCGGAGCGGGCGGCGGGCTCGGCCGAGCGCTCGCGTTGCGGTTCGCCGGCGGCGGCTGGAAGGTGGCGGTCAGCGACATTCACGAGGAGCGCATGGAGGAGACCGCGCGACTGGTGGGCGAGGCCGGTGGAAGCGCCCTCACCGTGCGCTGCGACGTCACCAAGCACGCCGAGGTCGAAAACCTCCGTGACGTGCTCACCGCGCGGTGGGGCGGCGCCGACGTGCTGGTGAACAACGCGGGCGTCGTGGCCGCGGGGTTCATCGAGGAGGTGCCCCTGGAAGACTGGGAGCGAGTGCTCTCGACGAACCTGAAGAGCATCATCTTCGGTTGTCGCGCGTTCATTCCCCTCTTCAAGGCTAAGGGAGGCGGCTACCTCGTCAACGTCGCCTCGAGCGCCGGAATCGTCTCGCTGCCCGAGATGGCGCCCTACAACGCCTCCAAGGCCGCGGCGATCTCGATCTCCGAGACGCTGAGGATCGAGCTGGCCAGCAGCAACATCGGCGTCACCGTCGCCTGCCCTACGTTCTTCAGGACGAACCTCCTCGAGCACGCGACCTTCAGCAACGAGCGGCAGGCGGCGATGGCTGCCCGCTTCTTCGCCCGGAGCACCATGGACGCGGACGCCGTGGCCCGCGTCATCGTCGACAGCGTGAACCGGGGCAAGCTCTACGCGATCCCGCAGCGCGACGGCCGGGTGCTCTGGTGCCTCAAACGAGCCTCCCCGGAGCACTACTTCGGGGTCCTCGCGTGGCTGTACCGTCGAGGGTGGTACGACAAATTCCTGGTGGGCCGGTAGTGCTCGCTCCGCCCCGCGCTCACACCAGCTCGCGGAGCCGCGCCGAGAGGGTCGCTCCGTCAAAGGGCTTCTGGAGGAGGCCGCTGCAGCCCTGCGCCAAGAGCTCTCGGACATCGCCCTCGACGCTGTAGCCGCTCGACAGGAGCACCTTGAGGCCCGGGGCGAGCTCCCTCAAGGCCTTGAACGTCTCCGCCCCGTTCATGTCCGGCATCAGCATGTCGAGGATGACGAGCGAGATCCGCGGTCCGTGTTGGCGCAGAAGGTCAACCGCCTGGCGGCCCCCCGAGGCAGAGAGCACCTCGTAGCCCATCTTCTCCACCATGCGGCCGCAGACCCTGAGGACCCCCGGCTCGTCGTCGACGATCATGACGGTCCCCTGACCGCGCTGGAGCTCCGTGGGCCTGGGTGACAACTCAGCGGGCAGCTGAGCGGAGACCGGAAGGTAGAGGAGGAAGGTCGCGCCGTGCCCCAGCTCCGACTGGACGCGAATGAGGGCCCCATGGCTCTTGATGATTCCGTACACCGAGGCGAGCCCGAGCCCATGCCCCTGACCCTTGGTCGTGAAAAAGGGCTCGAAGATTCGCGCCTGCGTGACCGCGTCCATCCCTGTGCCGGTGTCGGAGATGAGGAGCTTCACGTACGGCCCGGGCGCCGCGTCTGGGCCGACCTCGCTGGCCGTGAGCTCGACCTCTTCGGCCTTGATGAGCAACCGGCCTCCGTTGGGCATGGCCTGTCCGGCGTTGACCATGAGGTTCGCCAACACCTCTTCGAGCTGAGTGTGGTCCATGACCACCGCCCGGAGGTTGGAGGGGAGCTCGAGCGTGATGATGAGGTCTCTTCGGCTGCGCCCGTACACCTCGCTCGTCCGCTCGACCACCCGGGCGAGGTTCAAGGGCTTGACGTCGTACTTTCCCTGGCGAGCAAACCCGAGGAGCTGGCGCATCAACACGCCACCTCGATCCACCAGCGCCCGAGCCTCGCGTAGCTCCAACGTCCGCGCGCGCTCCTCGCCGAGCTCGACCTCGATGAGCGACAGCTCACCCAGAATGCCCTGGAGAATATTGTTGAAGCCGTGGGCAATGCCACCGGCGAGGGTCCCGAGGGCCTCGAGCTTCAGCTCCTGGGCGAGGCGGGCCCGTTCTCGCTCCCGCTCCTGCTCCTGCTCCGCGCGCTTCCTCTCGCTGACGTCGCTCATCACCACGCGGCCCACGCGCGCGCCATCGGCGCCCTCGATGACGGTCGCCTCCGAACGCGACCAGAACGAGCCCTCGCCTGCCCGGAGCATCCGCCACTCGCAGACCTGGAGGCGACCCGAGTCGAACAGTCGGCGGCGGTAGGCGTAGAAGAGGTCCTGATCGTCACCGAGGATGAACCGGGTGATGGGTGTGTTGATCAGCGCACTCCGAGCCACGCCGAGCATGGTCGCGAAGGTGAGGTTGGCTTCGAGAATCAGCCCCTGCGCGCTGAACGAGTAGTAGCCGACCGGCGCCATCTCGTAGAGGTCCGCATAGCGCGCCCGGGCCGCCTCGAGCTCGGTCTGGGCCCGCCGCAGCTCCTCGTTTTGCATACTCAGCTCGACCTGGTGCACGCGCAGCTCATGCACCACCTCGCCAACTCCTTCGAAGTGGGCCGCCTCGAGATCCTGGCCCTCGAAGGTCCTGACCCGCTCCTCGGCCCGGCGGCGGAGCGCAGCGGTCCCATCGGGCTCATCGCCAATGCCGCTCATCGGACACCCCTCCGTCCGACTACCAGGCCCCCCAATCGGTTGCCAATGAAGAGACCTACGGTACGGGCAACCCCCTGAGTGCACCTCGACCTCCCAGCGAGTCGTTCAGCGCGTTTGCGGTGGCACTCGGTCGGGCAGCGTCTCGATCAGGTGCTGGTAGCGAGCCTCGCTTTCCGCCAGCAACGCCTGGGTCCGCCGTTCTCCGGTGATGTCCACGAAGGTGATGACCGCGCCTTCGATGACGTTTTCGAGCGTTCGGTAGGGGCTGATTCGCATCGTGTACCACGCCCCCGCCAGCGTCCTGACCTCCACCTCCTTGGGACTGAGGTGATCGAGGACCTCCTGGGTATCGGCGACGAGTTGGTCATAGCCGACCAGGTTCGACACGATGTGCCCCACCGGCCGGCCCACGTCGGCCTGAATGAGGTTGATGATTTTGGTGGCGGTCGGGGTGAAGCGCACGATGCGCAGCTGCTGATCGACGAAGACGGTGCCGATGCCCGTGCCCGCCAGGAGGTTGTTCATGTCGTTGTTGACCCTCGACAGATCAGCCACCTTGGTCTGCAGCTCGACGTTCACCGTCGCCAGCTCTTCGTTGACCGACTGCAGCTCCTCCTTGGAGGTCTCGAGCTCCTCGTTGGTGGACTGCAGCTCTTCGTTCACCGACTGCATCTCTTCGTTCGAGGACTTGAGCTCCTCGTTCGAGGTCTCGAGCTCCTCGTTGGCGGCCTGGAGGTACTCCTCCTTCGCCCGCAGCGCCTCGCCAAGCGCTTCGATCCGCGCCTCGGCGTCAGGGAACCCAGTGGACGAGGTCCCAGGGGCGAGGGCCGCGACTCCACTCAGCACCGCCTGGCCGCCGACCGCGGAGGCCTCCTCGAAGACAATCAGGAAGAGATCCGCCTCGTGCGCCGGCCCCGGTCCAGCAGATGAAGCGACTGGCCGCACCGCGAGGTCGACCATCGTTGGGTCGCCGTTCGTCTTCACCCGCAGTCCCCGCGCCCAGACGATCTCCCGACCGCTGACCGCCTTGTGCAGCGCCACCGTCAGCTCGTGGGCCAAGCCCTCGCGAGCCATCTTGAGAATGTTGCTCACCCCGACCTCTCCCGGTTGGAGCTCCAAGTACGCGCCAACCCGACCGTGGAGGTAGAAGATGTCACCGCGGGCATTGACCAGCGCCGCCGTGGGCGCGATCTCCCGCAGCAGCGCCTGCTCGGTCACCTCCTTCAGCGAGCGCGTCTCGGCAGAGCGGCCAGTGGCGGGCGTCAGGCGCGCCTGGCCGTGGCGAGCCTCCGTCGGCATTCCGAACCCTCGGGGTGCGACGCGCGGCCCTCCCTGAAAATCGCCGCGGCGCTGATACACCTTCGCGCTCCGGTCGATGGGCGAGAAGCTCTCGGCGAAGTCACCCACCGTCTCGGAGTTGCCCAGGAACAGGAAGCCGTCGGGGTTGAGCGCGTAGTGAAACAGGGGGAGGAGCCGCTTCTGAAGCTCGCCACTCATGTAGATGAGCACGTTCCGACAGCTCAACAGGTCGAGCCGTGAGAACGGTGGATCTCTGATGGCGTCATGCTCGGAGAAGAGGACCAGGTCGCGGATGCTCCTGTTGATCCGGAACCCGCCGCCGGGGGCCTCGGGCACGAAGAAGCGGGTCAGCCGCTCGGCAGACATCTCGGCAGCGATGCTCGCCGGGTAGCTCCCTGCGCGGGCGAGGGCGATGGCCTGCCGGTCGATGTCGGTGGCGAAGACCTGGACCTTGAGGTTCTGCTTGAGCGCCTGGACCCGCTCCTGCAAGAGAATGGCGATGGAGTAGGCCTCTTCGCCGCTCGAGCACCCCAGCGACCAGACGCGGAGCGTGGACCCCGGCGCCCGATCCGAGAGCAGCTGGGGAATCACCCGCTCTTCGAGCACCTGGAACGCGTCGGCGTCGCGGAAGAAACTGGTCACTCCAATCAACAGGTCGCGAAACAGCGCCTCGATCTCCGCCGGCGTCGCGGCCAGGAACGCGGTGTACCGCTCGACTGACTCGATCTGGTGCACGGCCATTCGCCGGGCGATCCGCCGCTGAACGGTGCTCGGCTTGTACTCTGAGAAGTCGTGGCCGGTCTGGGCGCGGAGCAGGACGCAGATCTTCTTGAGCGCCTGGTCGACCTGCGGCGTCAGAACCGCCGGGGAGCTGAGGTGACGGCCATAGGCGCGAGCCGCGTAGTCGACGAGCTGCGCATGCATCTCGGCCGGCCGGAGCACGAAGTCAGCCAGGCCGGTGCCAATGGCGCTGCGAGGCATGCCGTCGTACTCGGCCGAGTCCGGGTCCTGCACCATGAGCATCCCACCCTCACCCTTGATGGCGCGGGCACCCATCGAGCCGTCGCTGCCAGTGCCCGAGAGCACGATGCAGATGGCCCGGTCGCGCTGATCCTCGGCGAGGGAATGAAAGAAGTAATCGATGGGGAGCCGTTGGCCCCGAGGGGATGAGGGCTCGATCAGGCGCAGCGTCCCTTTGAGCAGGGCCATGTCTCGGTTGGGAGGAATGATGTAGACGCAGTTTGGCCGCACCACCATCCCGTCCTCGACCTCGTGCACCTCCATGCTCGTCGAGCGGGCGATGAGATCGGTGAGCAGGCTCTTGTGGTCCGGCGCCAAGTGCTGAACCAACACGAAGGCCATGCCTGGAGGGCTCTCACCAGAGACGCCGGAAAAGAAGGCCTCGAAGGCGGCTAGCCCTCCGGCCGACGCGCCCAGCCCCACGACGGGGAACGCCAACGCGCCTTTCTCGGCACCAGCCGTCGCGTCCTGCCCAGCGTCATCGGGGGCTCTCTCATCGCTCATCATCTCTCCCCTGCGCGGGACGCTACTCCTTCTGGACCGAGGACCAAGCGCCACCCGCCCACCGAAGTTACCCTTTGGGGCAAGTCACCTCGGAGCGTCAGGTTGGTAGAGCTCGAACAGTACCACCTTGAAGAGCAGCTGTCGGTGTCGGCCCACACCGTCGTCTCGCGGGGTCGGGTCGGAGCCGATGGTCCTCGGGTCATCGTCAAGAGGCCGAGGGAAGAGTACCCGGAGCCGCGCGCGGTGGCCCGGTTGAGGCACGAGTTCGACATCTTGAGCTCGCTGGGCATCGCCGAGGTGGCCCGCCCGCTGGGCCTCGAGTCAGACGGGACGCTCGTCCTCGAAGACGCCGGCGGAGAGCCGGTCGACGTGGTGGCCAGGAGCGCCGGCTTCGGGACAGCCGACCTCCTGCGCCTCGCCGTCGCGGTGACGAAGGCCATCCAGGCCATCCACTCGAAGGGCGTCATCCACAAAGACCTCAAACCCCAGCACCTCCTTCGAGACGCGACCGGGGCCATCACCGTCGTCGACTTCGGCCTCTCCACTCGGCTCGACACCGAAGGCAGTGAGCCCCACCACCAGCCGGAGCTCCTGGAGGGCACCCTCGCCTACATCGCGCCCGAGCAGACTGGGCGACTCACTCTGGCGGTGGATCGCCGGAGCGATCTCTACTCCCTGGGCGTCATCCTCTATCAGCTCGCGACCGGCCGGCTCCCGTTCCCCTCGAACGATCCGCTGGAGCTGGTGCACAGTCACATCGCGCGGCCTGCCCCACGGGCCGACGCGGAGCGCCCCACCCTCCCCTCGGCCCTGGCGTCGATCATCCAGAAGCTCATGGCCAAGGCGCCTCTGGACCGCTACCAGAGCGCGGCGGGGCTCCTGGCCGACCTCGAGCGCTGCCTCGTGGAGTACGAGTCGCGCGGACGCGTGGAGCCGTTTCCCCTCGGCGCCAACGATCATCGTGACGTCCTGCGGCTCCCCCAAGCGCTGTACGGCCGCCGCGCAGCCACCGAGCAACTCCACGCTGCCTTCCGGGAGGTGAGCGGGGGCTCAAGTCAGCTCCTGCTCGTCACCGGCCCGCCGGGCGTGGGGAAGACGGCGCTCGTCCACCAGCTGCGGCGGGAGCTCGTCCTTGACTGCTCCTTCGTGTCAGGCGGGTTCGATCGAGTCGGACGGAGCCGACCATACTCGGCCATCTCTGACGCCTGCCGGGAGCTGGTGCGCTCGCTCCTCGGCCGCCCCACCGAGCAGGTGGCCGTGGTTCGGGGAGCCCTGCTGACGGCGCTGGGTGCCAACGCTCGGCTGATCATCGATCTCGTCCCTGAGCTCGCCCACGTCTTGGGCTCGCACCCCACTCCGCCGATCCTCGGCCCAGCGGAGTCGCTCAACCGCTTCGAGGACGCGTTCCTTCGCTTCCTCGGCGCCTTCGTTTCTCCTGGGAAGCCCCTGGTGGTGTTCCTCGACGATCTCCAGTGGGCCGATGCCGCCTCGACGCGCCTCATGCACCGGGTCGTGACGGCATCGGAGGTTCGCCCGCTGCTCCTGTTGGGCGCCTACCGGGACAGCGAGGTGCCGGCGACGCACCCGCTGCGACACGAGCTGGCGGCCCTCGAGCACACGACGGCCGTGGTTCGGACGCTCTCGTTGTCCCCCCTGAGCAAAGGAGACGTTCAGCACCTGATCGAAGAGACGCTGGGAGGCGACCCCGCGGAGGTCCAGGCCCTGGCCGACACCCTGTACAAGAAGACTCGAGGGAACCCCTTCCACCTGGGGGAGTTCCTCGCCGCCCTCGGCCGCGATGCGCTCGTCCGCTTCGACCACCCGGCCTCTCGGTGGGTGTGGGATCTCCCGGCCATCGCCCGGCGCCCGGTCGCCGAGAACGTGGTGGAGCTGGTGCTGGAGCACCTCAAGGCGCTCCCCGAAGAGGCGCGGGAGGTCCTCGGCTTCGCGGCGTGCATCGGCGACGAGCTCGACTCCGCGACCTTGTCGCTGGTGGAAGAGCTCGCTCCGGCCCGCCGGATCTCCGGCCTCGAGCTCGCCCTCCAAGACGGCGTGCTGGTCCCTCTGGACGAGAACTACCGGTACCTGCGGAGCGCGCCGTCGGACCCAAGCGATGCGCTCAACGCGAGGTTCCGCTTCGTCCATGACCGAGTTCAGCTCGCCGCCTACCAGCTCTTCGACGAGGCCCGCCGGCGCCTGGTGCACCTCACCCTCGGCCGGCACCTCGCCCAGCACCTCACCGAGACCTCGAGCGACGACGAGGTCTTCATGGTGGCGCAGCAGCTCAACCGGTCGGGGACCGAGCTCATGGGACAGCCCGAGAGGGACTCGCTCGCCGCGCTCAACCTGCGGTGCGCCAAAAGCGCCCAGGCCTCGGCCGCCACGTCCATCGCGCTGGAGCACCTGACCCGCGCTCTCTCGCTCCTCGGGCCCGGCGGCTGGGAGCGGCAGGGCACGATGACCTGCGCGGCGTACCTCGGTAGCGCCGAGGGTGAGCTCTTGAACGGCAACCACGCCCGGGCGCTGGCCCTGCTCGACGAGGTTGATTCGCGGGCCTGCGCGCCGCTGGATCGAATCGCCTCGGGCACGCTGAGGACGATCGTGCTCAGCACCATGGGGCTGTTGTCGGAAGCCTGCCAGCGAAGCGTCACCCTCTTGCGCACGCTCGGCATCGAGCTGCCCGACCCAGGAGATGCCGCCGCCCTCGGCCGCGCCTCCGAGACGGAGCTCGCCGCCATCCAACAGCTCCTCGACAACCGGGACCTGGCCTCCTTGAGGGCGCTCCCGGAGATCACCGATCCGCTCGAGCTGGCGGTGCTCCAAACCATGGCCAGGGCACTCCCCCCCGCCTACATGACCAACCCGCCGCTGATGACGCTCCTGGTCCTGC
Source organism: Myxococcales bacterium (assembly GCA_003153055.1). The sequence continues at coordinate 26,189 of PMBV01000183.1, read as the reverse complement.
GCGCGGCCCGGCGCACCTTCGAGCGAGGCCTCTGTGACTCGAGCCCCTTCCTCATCGCTCAGTACGCGCTCACCCATCAGTCCCTCACCGAGGACTACCGGCGGTCGCACGAGCTCGGCCGGCTCGCCATCGACATCGGTGAGGCTCGGAGCAACCCAGCGGTCACCGGGCCGGCCCACTTCATCTTCGGTGCCTTCATCGCCCACTTCCGCGAGCACCTGTCGAGCAGCCTGAGGCATCTGGAGCTCGCCCAGAAGCGATGCCTGGAGCTGGGGGACGCCCGGCACGCCGCCTACTCCCTGGGCTTTGGCGCCATCTATCGCCTCGACTCCGGAGAGTCGCTCGAGCAGCTCCGCGAGGCCCTCCCTCGCGGCTTCGAGGTCGCCGAACGCTTCGACGACGTCATCAACCGGAGCCTCCTCACCGTCTGCGAGCGGGCGATCGCCACCCTGGGGGGCTCGAGCGACGAGCTGGGCGAGGGCTTCGACGACTCGGCGACCTTTCCGGCCCCCCTGCACCCCATCGCCTTCGGCGTCTACCTCCCGGTGCGCGCCCGGGTACGCTTCCTCTCCGGGCGCTACGCCGACGCGCTCGCCGACTGCCTGGCCGCGGAGCTGCGGGCCGGGCTCTTCTCCAACGTCCAGGTTCCCTTCTTCGAGGGGCTCGCCCGGGCCGCGCTGGCCAGGGCCACCGAGGGACCCGCGCGCGAGGCACATCGAGCGAGCATGACCGCGCTCATCGATCGATTCCGGCGCTGGGCCCAGGAGTGCCCGGAGAACCACGCCCACCGTCTCGCCCTGCTCGAGGCCGAACGGGCGGCGTTGGACGGCGAAGTGGCCTTGGCCATGGAGCGCTACGAGGAGGCCATCGAGGGCGCGCTCTCCCAGGGCTTCCCCCACTTGGCGGCGCTGGCCAGCGAGCTGTGCGGCAAGTTCCACCTCGCCGGGCGACGGGTGCGCGTGGCCCGCCCGTACCTCCTCTCGGCCGTCCAGGGGTACCGACGCTGGGGCGCCCTGGCCAAGGTCCGGCACCTCGCGCGTGAGCTCCCTGAGCTCCAGCTGACCCTCGAGCCCGAGCGGGACGTCGGCCTGTTGAACCGCCTACCGGGGAGCGGTGAGGAGCCGAGCTCGGAGCGGCTGAAATCCACCGCGACGGACACTGGCCTCGCGCTCGACCTCGAGGCGGCCAAGCGGGCCACCCAGGCGATCGCCAGCCAGCTCGAGTCAGACAAGCTCATCGAGCGCCTCCTGCGGCTCCTGGTGGAGAACGCCGGTGCCCAGCGGGGTGTCCTCGTCATCCCCCGGGGCGAGGACTTCGTCGTGGAGGCGACGCACACGGTGGACGGGAACGAGGTACGGCTCGGCCTCGGGAGCCCGCTGGAGCAAAACCGGGACCTACCGGTGGAGCTCGTCAGGTACGTGGGGAGGAGCCACCAAACAGTCGTGTCGGACGCACGTGAGCTACCGGCCCACGCCGAGCTCTGGCCGTCCCCGAGAGGAAGGCCCGAGAGCTACCTCGTCGCGCCGCTGATGCTCAAGAGCCGGCTCTCCGGCGTGGTGTACCTGGAGCACCGGGACGCTCCCGGGGTGTTCGCCCCGGCCCGGGTGTCCTTCGTCGAGTTCCTCGCCAGCCTGGCCGCGACCGCGCTGGACAACGCTCGGCTGTACGAGGACGTCACCACCGCGCGCCGAGAGCTCGAGCGCACCAACGAGACCCTCGAGCGCCGGGTCCTCGAGCGCACCGAGGAGCTCCGGGTGGCCAAGGAGGCTGCCGAGGCGGGCGCCCGCGCCAAGAGCAGCTTCTTGGCCAACATGAGCCANNAGATCCGCACCCCGATGAACGGCGTCTTGGGCTCGGCCGAGCTCCTCCTGGGGGGCGAGCTCGACGAGGATCAACGCCATCTGGGCGAGACCCTGCACGGCTCGGCCAAGGCGCTGCTCACCATCCTCGACGACATCCTCGACTTCTCCAAGGTGGAGGCCGGGCAGCTGGTGCTGGAACGCGCGCCCTTCGAGCCGGAGGCGCTCGTCCTCGGCGTGGTTGAGCTGTTCCGAGCCCGGGTCTCGGGCGGACCGGTCGACCTCCTGGCGAGGGTGGATCCATCGCTGCCCGAGCGCCTCGTGGGTGACGCGGGGAGGCTCAGGCAGGCCTTGGCGAACCTCGTGGGCAACGCCCTCAAGTTCACCTCGTCTGGTCGGGTGCGAGTCGACGCGCTGGCCGGCGAGCGCTCGGAGGCGGGCGTGGAGCTCGTTCTCCGTGTCTCGGACACCGGCATCGGGATGACGGACGAGCAACGCGCTCGGCTTTTCCAGCCCTTCGGCCAGGCAGACGCCTCCACCGCCCGCCGGTTCGGTGGGACCGGGCTCGGGCTCGCCATCTCCCGCTCCTATGTCTCGGCGATGGGCGGCCAGTTGTCGGTGGAGAGCCGTCCCGAGGTGGGCTCCACCTTCACCATTCGCGTCATCCTCGAGGCGACGGGCCCCGCGGAGGGCGCCTCCCCACTGCCGCGGCTCGAAGGACTCCGTGCGCTGCTCATCGATCCGAGCGACGAGCGCCGGGGAATCCTCGGGGAGCAGCTCCGGGCGTTGGGCGTCGGGGTGGTTGAGTCCCTCGAGGCCGCCGAGGGTGTGGACGTGGTGCTCTGCTCACCTTCGGGGTGCCCTGACCTCGCGGGCACCCCGAGGCGCGTCGCCCTGTGCCCGGCGTCCACCAGCGTGGTACCTCAGGGCGGCGGCCGAGTGCTCAGGCTGCCGGTCGGTCGGCGAGCGCTCGCGCGGGTGGTCGCCGGAGTGGAGACGAGGACCCGACTCACGCCGCGGTCTGGTGTCTCCGCCTCCTTCGGCGCCCGGGTGCTGGTCGCCGAGGACAACCGGGTCAATCAGACCATCGCTCGCCGCATGCTCGAACGGCTGGGGGCGACGGTGGTGGTGGCGGAAAACGGCCGGCGAGCGGTCGAGCGTGCCCAGGAGGAGTCCTTCGACCTCGTCCTCATGGACTGCATGATGCCGGAGACCGACGGCTTCGAGGCGACCCGGCTCATCCGCGACCGGGAGCGCCGGGAGGGCGGCCACTTGCCCATCGTCGCCCTCACCGCCTCTGTCCTGGCCGAGGAACGGGAGCGCTCGCTTGCGGCAGGCATGGACGACCACCTGGCCAAGCCGATCAGCGAGCAGAAGCTCTCAGACGCGATCGCCCGCTGGGTTCGAAGAGCACCGGCGATCGATCCGGCAACGAGCGCTCTGGACGAATGACGGCCCGAGCGGTAGATGACGCCTCCATTGGAAGAGGTCCTTGAGCTCCACGTCGTGACCCGAAGAGCGCTCGACCGACTCCTTTTCGCAAAGGTTGTTCGCTCAAATGGTCTGGATCTGTTCCATGTGTATCGATTTTTGGCGACGGCGGAGTTGCGCCTCGGCGAGGGCTGCCCTGGTCATCGCGCTGGCGCTCGCCGCGACGACGGCGGTGGCCGCGGACATCAAGACGTTCGCCCGGGGCTCCCTCATCATCCCCATGACCTCGGTCTTCCAGACCCAGTGTGGGCAGGTGTCGGCCTACGGGCTCGTCTACCGGATTCTCGAGGCGAACGGCCCGGGGCACCGCAACGAGGCGAACCCCGTCACGGTCTACATCATCAACGACTCGGGCAAGAAGTCGGTGAACCGGTGTAAGCCTACGAACACCGCGAAATTGGTGGACGGAGTCACCACGCCCGACGCCGCGGCCTGGAGCGACGGCTGCGACCTCCACGTCGAGAACACTGCCGAGCAGCCGGTGGTGAAGGTGGATTTCGGAAAGGACGACTTCCCGGACCCGGGGACCACGTTCAAAGCCGGGAAGCTCAATACCTACGACGACAGCAACGCCTGGCCGCGCTTCGAAGCATTTACCACGGCCAGTCTCACCACGCCCAAGTTCACCCAGGCGAGCTACGGCGGCGCACCCTTCGTCATCGACGCCGCGGATGCGCAGCGGGTGTTCGACCTGCTCAAGAAGGATGACACGGGCGCACGAGCCTTCCCCTCCATCGCCACCAGCACCTTCACCTCGACCTGCAGCTGCGGCGAGCTGAGCACGAGCACCACCACCTCCGCCGGTCTGGAATACTCCAACGCCTGCCACTTCGTCGACATCCACCAGTCGACCATCTCCTTTCGCGCCATCATCGAGCGCCGACTCAACCTGCCGCCAGCGTCGTTCGCGCTCTACGATCCGAGCTACGGGCGCGGCACTGATACCTACGTCGACAAGAACCGCTTCTCCCACGCTGGTGGGGGCTTCGACTTCGTCCTCGAGAAGTACCTCAAGATCTCCGGGCTCTGGTTGCAGGGCACGAAGAATGGCAACGACTCCAAAGGCTGCCCAGTTGGCAACGTGAGCGGCTGTTCCTTCAACGGATCCAAGCCCGCCTTCGTGGGCACGTCCGCCACCGAAGCCCAGGCGAATCGCGGCGTCGTCTTCGATCGCTTCACCACCGAGGACCTCGACTACGTGGACCAGGCCACCTACCCCAACGGGATCCTGAATCGCCGGACCAAGACGAGCGGCCCGCTGGACTATGTGTTGTTCTGGGCTCCCCACTGGGAGGGGTACATCAACGGCGCCGGCGAGCAGGGCGGCAACGACGTGAATGGCGTCGGCAGCATCAAGAAGTTCCTCGCGGGCGGCGGGAACATCCTCGGCGAGTGCGCGAGCGTCGCCACCTGGGAGGACGCCGCCTACGATCGCGACGACAAGGGAATTGCACGAATTGGAGGGCCCGGCGCGGGGAGCGACTTCCTCGCCCAGGACGGGGTTAACTTTTTCACCGTCAGGTTGTTCACCTCTTTCAGCGACGAGTACAATCCAGCGAACCAGATAACAAAGAACGTGGTGAACACGAGCTCGCTCTCCAAGTTGCACAGCTGCTCCGACCCAGACAAGAAGCTGCCGTGCGTCGACTTCCCCAACCAAGGCAACATCTTCTCTCAGGTCGGCGACTGGCTCTTCAACTGGAACATGGGCGCCCTCGAGGCCATCAAGCCAGTCAACACATACAAGCCGTGGACCAAGCCGATGCTCAGGATCAACGCCACGACCGAAACTCTGACGGCAGATGGCTACGACGTGTTCATCATGGGCCACGAGGCCGAGGAGAAGGGCGTCGTCGTTTACGTCGGCGGCCACGATGTCTCGGGAGACACGCTCGGCGCGCGCATCGTGCTCAATTCGATGCTGAACCTCGGTGGCGTGCCCAAGTCCTCCGAGCGCGCGCTCGCCGCCCCGACCATCGTCTATGGCTCGGTCGACGGCGGCTACGTCGACCAGGTCCTCACCCCGACCTACGACGCGGTGTCAGGGCGCAAGGCCGACCCCGCCGTCGACAATTTCACCTCGAAATTGTCGGACCGGTCGGACCGGAAGATGTGGACCTGGCCGTACTACCCTGGGCACCTCCGGTCGCACGAGATGTCCCAGCTCCACGTCGGCACGCAGAGCTACACGAGCGCGCTCCTCTTCGACTCCGCGGATTTGAGCCAGCCGGGCATCGAGCCGCTCCCCAAGGGGCGCAACCTCTTCACCTGGCTGGGTGGTTACCCAGCTACCGCCGACAGCACCAAGGACCGCGGCGCGGTGAGGAACAACCAACTCCAGAAGGGGTGGACGCCAGAGGTCCTCGATGGAATGACGCTCGACCGCAGCGCCGCGGTCTGCCCCGACAGCGTCACGGGCTGCGTAGACGTGATCGGCTTCAACTCACGCGTGACGAACTCCGTCTACGACGACCACGAGACGGACGAGAAGGGCCTCCACATGGTCATCGGGAAGGATGGCCTGTGCGACGTGCAGCAGGTGATGAACTACGCCCAGCTCTACGACAAGAGTGGGTTGGAAGCGGCCTGCGGAGATAAAAAGGCGCGCCAGGATGACGCGACGGCCGCCGCGTGGATCCTCCAGCGCGTCCGCGGGTACTGCGACAGCGGCGACGACACCAACCTGACCCCCGCCGACGGGTGCAAAGACGGCAATGACAGCCGGGCGCACCTGGGCGGCCTGGTGTACTCATCGGCCGCGGTGGTCGGGCCCAGCGAACGCACCGACAAGTTCGGGGCCCGCCCCACGGTGGCCTACGTCGGCGGCTATGACGGCCAGCTCCACGCCTTTTACGTGGGAGGGGGCCATAAGTACGATGTTTCCGGCCTCGCCTTCAGTCAAGACAACCATCCGACGTTCCTGACTCAATACGCCGCCGCCTTCAAGAGCGACACTGGGCTCCCCAAGCCAGGCACCGAGCTGTGGTCGTTTCTCCCGGCGAGTCAACTGCCGCACCTCCGGGACAACACGGCGCGCGTCAACTCTTCTCCCGTGGTGCTCGATGTCTTCGCAGACTTCGATGCCTCGGGCATCCGCCAATGGCACACGCTGCTGTTGGTGTCGCTGGGAGCCGATAGCACCGAGCTCCTCGCCATCGATGTCACCAACCCGCTCCTCCCTCGCCTCTTGTGGGACAGCGCAGGCTCACTCTTCGGGAGCCCGAAGTTCTCACCCACCGTCTTGATGACAGCCGCCAACGACGCTCCATTGCCAGGCGGGAAGATCGCTCCCAAGTGCGTGATGGCGCACGACACCAACGGTTTCAAGGAGACCTGCACGCTCGAGAAGAAGCTGTACGACTTCCAGGATCTCGGAGGCACCGCGGGGTTGTCAGCCTCGCAGATCCGCATCGGGCTCGAGCCGGTGTACGTCGTCTTCGCGGTGTCCAACATGAGCCAGGGTCGCAGCGGCCTCGAGGTCCACGCCATCGAGGCCTCGACCGGACAGCTCATGTGGCAGTGGGAGCGCCCCTACGACGACTCGGACCGACTCCATGACAACGCCGTGCCACCGGTGGCGACCGTCATCACCGGCGCCGACGGAGCTGCCCGCGTCTTCGTCGGTGACCACGAGGGCCGCCTGTGGGAGCTCGACGCCGCCACGGGGAAGAACCTCAACACGGCCGCCACCGTTGACTGCAAGCCCGAGGCGCCGTGCCAATTCCCTGCCTTCGACACTCGCTCCTCGAAGATCGACCCGCAGCCCATCACCACCAACATCGCCGTCGCACGCATACCCCCGGACCTCCCCAAGGAGGCGCCCCTCTACCCCTATCGGGGCGAGCGCGTGGCCCTCTTCGGCACCGCTGGCGCCGACTGGCTGTCGGCCGCGGATCAGGTCTTCGGCCGCGTCCACGTGGCGCTCCTCGAGTCGAACCGTCGGGTCCCGGTCGCCACGGGCCTGGGGCTTCAACTCGACGGGAAGACCCAATGGACGCCCGACAGCGCCCGCGGCGTCGGCAAGACGTCGGGCGTGCTCCAGGAGGCCCCCGCCCCCGACTTCCCGGTGCAGTTCGCCAAGGGCGAGCGCGTCTACGGCGCCATTACCGTGGCCGGCTCCGTCGCCTACTTCACCACGGCCACCGACAAGGTGGCGTCGGACGTCATGCAACTGCCCGAGACGGGCAACGGCCACACGTACACGCTCAACTTGGGAACGGCGAAGACCAACGCGCTCGCTGGCACGGACGCGGCATACGGCGGCGTCGCTGTCTACCTCGATGGCAACGTCTTCAAGGGAGTCGTCACCAGCCAGATGTCGACGATGAATTACACCTCGACCACAATCCCCGCGGACGACGCCAAGGCCTCGAACAAGGACTCCCGGCTCAAGGTGGGTGACGATCAGGGCCTCACCTACCGGCTCATGGCCTGGCTCCGTCGGGTGCTTCTACCATGATGTTACGCGCACCCCTTCTCCGCACGTCCCTCCGGCGCCGAGGCTTCAGCCTGCTCGAGGTTCTCATCGCCCTGGTCGTTCTCATCGTCGGCTCGCTCGGCGCGGTGACGGCCATGCTGGCGTCGGCGAAGTCGCTCCGCGCGGGGCAGGATCACCTACACGAGCAGGTGTTGGTCGACGCCAGCCTCCAGCGCGCGCGGCTGCAGAACAAGCAGCAACTCTACGAGGCGGCGGAGGTGCGCGCCCAGACCGACCCCATGCCGTTCGCCTTGGACGCTGGCCAAGCCCCCTGGGCGTTGGACCCGTCGCCGACATCCTCCGCCCCGGGCGACTTGGGCTCGGGCGCGCTCTTCCTCCTGGCCTCCGACGGCACCTTCGCTCGCTGCGATGCGAACTCGAGCCCAAAGTGCCCTGCGAGCATCACTTCGTGCGTCAGCGCAGACATCCCACTTCATGCCTTCTGCCGAGAGGTCGTCAACACCCAAACTGGCGCGACCTCCACCACACCCACGGCCATCGAGGGAGCCTACGCGGTGACGCGGTGGGTGCGCGTGCTTCAGCGCAAGGAGAACGGCGTGACCAACTCGGTCCTCGGGCGAGAGGTCTTTGCCCGATGAACCGCCGAGGCATGACGCTTCTGGAGCTCCTCATCTCACTGTCCATCTTGGTGGTCGTCATCACCATGGCGGCAATGCTGATGATCGAGACCGTGACGTTCTCTCGCCGTGGCCAGGAGCTCGCCGACACCAACGAGGCGGCGCACCTCGCGGGCAACGTCCTCGCGGCGGCGATCCAGCGGGCCGGCCTGGGCATGGGCAACGGGCTCCTCATCGCTCAAGGCGCGACAGTGACGAGGACCAACCCCGTCATCGTGGTGAACAACGCCGCCGGCCCCGACGAGCTGTGGATCATCCGGCCGCACCGCGACGCGCTCCTCGAGTCGTGCATAGACGAAGGCGCGGCGACGACAGTGCAGCAGACCGGCTTCGGCAGCATCTCGGCGTATTGTGACATCAAGGGGTGGCAGAACAAATCGCTGAGTGGCCCGGGCGCGGGGCTGCTCCTGGCGGTCACGAACCTCAAGCAGGCCGTGCTCTTGACGGGGGCTCAGTTCGAGCCATCTACGACCCGCCTGGGTTTGGACCTCACTTTCAATGAACAGGCCCTGTCGGGCTTCGCCCCCGACGAGGTCTCGGGGTTCCACCAGGGCGACCTCATCATGCCTGTCGTCATGGAGCGCTACTTCGTCGATGCCGACGGCCATGGAGGAACGGCCCTCTTCGTGCAATCCGGCACCGTGGGCAACGACCCCAAGAGCTACCCGGTGGCCGCGGGCACCCCTCGGCTGGTGCAAGAGGACATCGAAGACCTCCAGCTCGCGGTCGGCGTCGACGACACCGAGAGCGGGAACCCAGACAGTATCCGCTGGTCCTTCGGCCTCCCCGCCGCCTTCAAGCGTGGCGTGAAGAGCGTGCGCGTCTCGGTGGTGGCGAAGAGCGCGAGGACGATTCTGAACACCGATGGGCAAATCCAGAGGTCCGCCCAGTACGTACCAATGAGCATCGAGGACCACACCGTCGCCGCCGGGGGAGTGCCCGACGGACACCGCCGCACGCTCTATACGCGCCGGGTGGAACTCCCGAACCTCTCCGCGGGAGACCTCTAGCCATGCACACGCGCACCAGACCTCGTGGCTCCGCCTTGTTGACAGCCGTCCTCATGGTGGCGCTCCTCACCTCCATCGTCGCGGCGCTGATGCTCTACGTGCACCAGCAGCGGGTGCGGAGCATCGCCGCCGCCCGGGCCATCGTCCGCGACAGTTGCGCCGCCAGCGGCCTGCAATACGCGCGAGCCTACTTCGCGCGCCACCAGGCCAAGTGGGACGACTACCTGGGCGAACCCCAGGTGTACAACCCGGTCAAGGCGAGCTGGAACACCACTCCCGCGGACCCCAAGTCAAAGACGCTCCCAAATGACCACAAGGAGCTCTTCGTCGACCTCGACGGCGACGGGGCGAATGACGTCTACCTCTACATCCGCGACAACCCAGACGAGGGCCTCCCGGCGCTCCAGAACTGGAGGCGCGACAACGACCAAATCGTCATCGTCGGCGCGGTGTGCATCTCGGAGACGATGGCGCCTCGCCGGCAGGACGGCAACGTCGACCCGACGCTCGTGGTCGTCGAGGGCCTCCTCAGCTACAACCTCACGGACACGAGCTACAAGTCGCAGTCCCTCTCGGGCACGGCAGGGACCGGGAACCTGAACTGAATCCCGCGGCGTGACCTCGATTTTGCTCGAGGGCTGATCGAAGTGCCGTACGGTCTGCCTGCGGTGGGGGGGGAAACCACGCCGTCAGGTCACCGAGCGGTTCCACGAATTCGGCACTCCGAGGTCGCGACACGATGAATGGACACAGGCTCAGCCCAGTGTTGGCCGTGGCGATGGCCCTCCTGCTGGTGCTTTCGGAGGCCTGCGGTGGAGGCAACGTCGGCGGGAGCGCGGCGGTGACAGCCACCTTCAACACCTTTCCCGAGCTGACCTGCATCGAGGTCCACGAGTTCATCGTCGGGGGAGACCTCAGCCCGAACCCGAGCGCCCCCGAGAATCTCCCGGTCGGCGTCACCGCGGACGTCGTCGTCACCGCGAAGGATCCCGATCAGGACCCGCTCACCTACGCGTATACGTCAAACTGCTCGACCGCGACCTTCACCACGGTCGTCTCGGGTACCCCCAACACCGCTCGCTTCTACAATCCTGACCCCGCAACGAGCTGCACGGTCACCGTCGCGGTCTCCGACGGGCGTGGTGGCACCGCCTCCGCGGAGGTCGCCATCTCTGGACGATAGCTACTTCTTGACGAGCTTCGAGAGGGCGAGCTCGTTGATCGCCGGCGGATTCTGCTCCAGTAGCTTGGTGAGGTAGGCTTGCCGATTTGCCTGTGCGCGGTCGGCCCGGAGCTGGTTGAGGAGAGCGTCACGAACCTCGGCGAGCGGCCGGGTCGAGGTCGGCTTGGTCTCGAGCACCTTGATGAGGTGCCAACCGTCGTCGAGGCGAACGGGCTCCGATGTGGCTCCTGAGCCGAGGCTCGTCACCGACGCGCGGATCCCCGGTACCATCTGCGCCTCGGTGAGCCAGCCGATCTCCCCGCCCCGCTCGGCGGCCGCGGATTCATCGCTGTCGGATCGAGCGATGGCTCCGAAGTCAGCCCCCTTCTGCTTGACCTTCTTGAGGGCTTCGTCGACCTTCTTACGTCCCTTCTCCTCGGTCTCCTTGTCGGCTTGCTTGGCGACGGCGACGAAGATCTGGGCGATGCGGTATTGTTTGGAAACCTCGAATGCCTTCTTGTTCGCGTCGTAGGCCGCCTGCAGCTCCGCCTCGCTGGGATAGGCGTCGGGCGGCTTCGAGAGCGACTGCAGATACAGCTCGGTGATGGCCTGCTCTCGGGCGCGATCGAGCTGGGCTTTCACTTCGGGGCGCTGATCCCACTTCTTGGTCAGCGCCTCCTTGAGCACCGCCTGCCGTGCGAGATAGGCGCGCACCAGTTGAGAGAGCATCCCGGGGTCCTTGGCCAAGGCCGCTCGCTCCGGAGCGCCGAGGGTGTCGAGGTAGGCCCGAAGCTCGTCGCTGTTGACTTCAGTTCCGCCGACGCGAGCCACCACATCGGCCGCGGCCGCGAACGGGACGATGGCCAGGAGCACCGAGGCCGAGAGAGCCAACCAACGAGACAGCGATGAAACGGGGAGAGTGTTCATGGTTTGACCTTTGCTTCGAGGAGCTTGTCCTCGGCATCCTGGGCGAAGTTCTCCATCTCAACGCGCTTGAGCCCGAGAATTGGCTCGCCCGCGCCGTTCTTCCACATCTGATCGAGGATCTCTTTGGCGACCTGGAACATTCGGTGGTTCTTGCCCTCGCAGTCCTTGAGGCGCTCGGTCAGCCCCGCGACCTCTGGGGCGACCTCCTTGACTTGCTTGGCGGCCTGCTCCTCGCGGGCCCGGACGAGGGCTGCCGTGTCGAACGCGGCCGCTTCGCAGTGCGTGAGCGACTCCTCGAGCTTCGCGGTGGCTGAGGCGCGCTCGGATTGCTCGGCTCGAAGTCGCTTGAGCTGAGCGGAGCACTGCATGCCCTCCTTCGATGCCTGAGTCTCCTTCGGCACGGCCGCCAGCTGGCTCTTCAGCGACTCGATCTCCCTCTTCTGCTGGGCGTCGGTGACTTGCCACTGCGCCCTCTCGTCCTCGAGCGCGCGGACCTGCGCGCTGGTCGATCGGAGCGCCTCGCGCAGACGCGACTCGGCCCCTGAGTCGGCCGCCCGCGCAGGCCCTCTGCTGATGACCATCACGAGGCAGGCGGTGCGGAGGACGACGAGCGGAACCGAGCGCATGGCTAGTACCTCGCGGTGACATCAATGTGGAGCACGTCGACGCCGTACGGAGGGCCCGACACCTGGTTGGCGCTCATCCACCGGACGCTGGCGAGGACGCCATCGGTGAGGGCCACGGCGCCGGCGAAGACAAAGCCCCTCAGGTTCGTGCCGCCCAGGCCGAAGTCGGGATCGTTGAAGGCGTCCACCACCGCGTCCGACTCGATGGAGCGGTAGGTCAACCCCACGCTCCAGCTCCACTGTTTGTCCATCGTCGGGCTGCCGATCGAGAGGCGCGCGAAATACCCGTTGAGGCCGCCCTCGAAGGGGCCGATGCAGGCGTCACCACAGGAAGCCCGGCTGTTGAGCGCGATCGGAGCGATCCGCTTGGTGGAGAAGCCCAAGTTCCGAACGAACTCGCCGTCGAGCGTGGCCTTCAATTGCCGCGCGACCCTGAGCTCGAAGCGACCGGTGATCGCCAGCTCGCGGAAGATGCTGGCGAGGCCGAAATACTGGTACTCCGCTGCCCCCGCGGCCTCGTAGGTGAGCGCGAAGACCGACGGCCTCCGAAGCGCCATGTACGTGTTGCCTTTCTGGGCGAAGAGGGGCCTCGTGAGATCGGTGTCGCAGGTGTAGCCCTTGAGGTTGGTGTCGCAGGGGCTCCCGACCCGGCCTTCGATGTTGTCGAAGTAGTAGTACGCCGCGGCCAAGGTGAGCGTGAAGCGCTCGGGCATCTCCCACTTCGCGCCGAGCTGCCCTGCGATGAGCCACTTGTCGACGCTTCGGATCTTCGTCGACCGCTCCGCTGGGAAGTCGAAACCGGTGATGAAGTACGGAAAGCCGCCTCCGTTGACGAACAGCTCGAGCCACCCGAGGTTGACCCGGCCCTGCAAGGCGATGCCGTCGAAGCTCAGGTCACTCCACCAGATGAGGTCAGTGCTGAAGAAGGGGTTCCCGAAGCGGCCCGCCTCGAGGAGGATGCCGCTCGGCTTTCCTTTGAACGGCTCGTAGGTGAGCGCGGCGCGGTCGATCCAGAGCTGGAGCTTGCTGAAGTCGCCGGGCGCCCCACCGAGGGTCTGATTCGTCGACACCGGATTGCTCCCGTCTCCGCTGGCGAAGCGCAACCCCACGCCGAAGCCCTGGCCAACGTCGACGTCGACCCCGAGGCGCGCCCGCACCCGGGGGCGCCTTCGGTTCTGGTCGACGTTCAAGTACCGATCGTTTGCCAGATCGTACCCCAGGACATCGAATGGCTGGCCGTTGTTGATGGCGTTGAAATCCGGGAACATGCCTGTGTTGGCGTTGCCGCGCTGAAAGAAGACCATTTCCCAGCGGAGGCGAACGTCCGCGGTGAACCTGAACCGCTGGGTCCAGGCGGGGATGGCGTTGGGCGTCGCCCAGCCCTCGGAGACGGCTCGCTTCAGGACCTCGTCCTTGATCTCCTCGCGCAGTTGGGCCCGGATGGTCTCTGGCAGATAGACGACGTGCTTGAGTTGGTCTGGCCTTTCACCGCCGCTTGCGTCGTCGTTGCTCTGGGCGGCGGTGGGAGGCTCGTCTGCTCGCGCGGGGCCAGGTGAGCCGAGTATGAGGAGCGCGCCCGCGGCGAACGCGAGCCAGAGGCTGGGCAGGAGTCTTGCTGAGAGAGGCGTCACGGTCCTTACCTTTGGTGGTTCAAGAGAGTGTCGGTGCGTCGCGTCACTGCGGGCGGCGGGCCGTGAATCGGGCGATCATCGGCATCGGAATGTCGTGGGGCGGCGGCTCCTTCAGCCGATGTCCGACGACCGATTGCATGGCAGCGTCCAGTTCGGGTCTGCCGGTGGAATAGACGAGCTGGACCCGCTCGATGAGGCCCATCTCGTCGGCCCAGACGCGGAGCTCCACGCGCGCCGAGGCGGTGAGGAGCCTCTTCTGCTTGCGAAAGACGTCTTCGATCTCCGCTGCGATGTGAGCGTAGTACCAGCCAAAGCGGCGATTGGCGTCGTCCTCGCCTCCAAGGCCCGTGCCCGTCCCATCACCCAGACCACCGCCGCTGAGAAGACTCTTCCCGCCCGGGTTGCCCGCCAAGTTGAAGGCGTCTCCGGGGCCTACGCCCTCAGTCGCGAGGGCGAGGCGACCGCCCGAGGGTGGCTCGGCGGAGGGGCGCGGGGCCTCTGGAGGGACGAGGTCTTTCAGCTCGATGCGCTTCAGCTGCGGTGTCTCGACCACCTTGGATGGCGCCACCTGCTGGGGGGGAGGCGTCACCGGCTTCGGGGCCTGCGGTGGAGGAGCGAGGTTCACCCTCGTGAACTGCATGACCTTTCGAGGGGCAGGCGCGGGGCGACTTCGGTGAAGCGAGAAAACTCCGGCGGCGAGCGCGACCAGCACCAACCCGCCAGCGCCCAGGCTGACCGCGCTGAATCGCGGCGGCCTTGGGTCTTCGGGGCTCTCGGACATGGCTGTCACGTTCTCTCCGGGGGGGGGTTGCGCGCTACTTGACCAGCGCCTTGGTCGCCAGGCCGACGGTCGTGATGTTGAGCCGGCCGAGGAGGTCGAGGACGTCGATCACGCTCTGGTACTGGACTCCCCCGTCGCCGCGCACCACGACCGGGAACTCGGGAGTCAGCGCCTTCTGCTGCATCAGGCGTTGCTCAAGCTCGGCGAGCGTCACGGGAACGGTGTCGAGAAACACCTTCCCTTCCTGGGTGACGGTGATGGCCTTGGTGGTTGGTTTGGCGAGGCTCGAGGCCGGGCCCGCCTTGGGCAGATTCACCCGCATGCCCTGAACCGTGGCCGTGGTCATGATCACGAAGATCACGAGCAGCACGTACGCCAGGTCGAGCATCGGGGTGATGTTGATGTCGTCGTAGACCTTGTCTTCCGCTTGGACGTGCATGGCCTCTAGTCCTGAAGGAAAGCGGCCGTGGGAGCGAGTGGAGGCGTGGTTTCGAAGACCGAATGCCCGGAGTGCGGGGCGGCGCCGGGCTCGCGACCGGAGCTCTCCGCGTGCGCCTCGGCGACCTTCGTCACCAACTCGTCGACGAAGACCTGCATGTTCGCCGTGACGTTTTTGATGCGGGTGAGCAACCAGTTGTAGCCAAAGAGCGCCGGGATGGCGACGGCCAGGCCCGCGACCGTGGCGACCAGCGCCGCGGCGATGCCTGGTGCGATGGCGTTGACGTTCACGTCGCCGGCGGCGGCGATGGCTGCGAAGGTGATCATGACGCCCACCACGGTCCCCAGGAGGCCGAGGAACGGGCCGCCCGAGATGGCGATGGTGAGGAGCACCAGCCGGTCCGTCAGCCGCTGGTTCTCCCGCACCAGACAGGAGTCCATCGAGGCGCGGATCGCCTCGATCGCTTCGGCCGTGAGCGCCCTTCCAGCCCCGATGCGTTTGCGGACTTCTTCGCTGGCGGTCTTGAAGATGCGGAAGAGACTGGAGTGCTGCGACGTCTTGGCGTCGAGCTGCAGTGACACCCCGTTGCTCGCGCTCATCAGCCCGAGGAGATCGCCGCTCGCGTGGTGGAACTTCTCGGAGAAGAGGTCGTTGGCGCGCTCCACCTGGGCCAGGTAGGTGGTCTTGTTGATCATCACCAGCCAGCTGATGACACCCATGATTGCCAAGAGCCCGATCACCACCCAGCCGTCGATCGTGACCGAGCGGAGGATCACCCCGAAGTAGCCACCGCTCCCGGTGCTGGCCTCCTCGTCTTGACCCGCGACGACGAGCTTCCCCGCGTCGGTTCCCTGCGCCACGAAGGCGATCCTGAGAAAGCCCGCTGGCCGCTCGACCTTGGAGATCTCGAGCTCGTCGAGCTCTCCCTTGAAGCCCGCGAGCAGAGGAGCGGCGGCCGAATCACCGGGAGCCTTGGCGGGTTCCTCGCCCGAGCCGCCAATGAAGGCGGCGGTGTTCAGCGATGGGAGGGGAGCGGGGAGCTTGGCCGCCACCGCCCCGTCGACCCAGAGCGTGAGCGTTTGGCCGGCGGTCACCGCGAGGAAGTGCCAGCCGTTTGAACCGAAGGGCTCGCTCGCATCCGCGCGAAGGGCGCCCGCGTCGCGCTCGATCTCGACGAAGGGCTTCCCGTTGTCGAGGCCGATGACGAGGGCATTGGCGCCGTCGCGGCGGCTGAAGATGACCCCCGAGGAAGTCGCCTCCGCGGGCTTGATCCAGGCCGACCAGGTCATCGCGGTACCCGCGGCCCAGGCCAGCGGCGCCGCGGCGGGAACACCGACGACCCTACTGCCGTCCAGCTTGAGACCCGAGCCGATGAGTGCGTCGGTCCCCGCTCCCGCGTTGAGGGCGTGGTTGCCCCAGGTGGTTGAGTCCTTCGGGGGTTGGCCGCGCTCCTCGAAGTGGTAGATGAGCGAGGTGCCCACGTCGTAGGTGCCCTTGACGTCCTCGGCGCCGGCGGCCTTCGGGTTGCCGTAATAGAGCCAGAGGTCGCTCTTGGCGCCCCGCGTGAGCTCCGGGAGCCCAACCCAGACCAAGGCCTCGCCCAAGAGCGAGTCGTATTTCTCGAAGTGGAACTTGAGCGGAGTCCTGTCGTCTCCGGCGATGAAGCGGAGATCGCTGCCGTCTGGTTTGGCGGCGGAGAAGTTGAAGGTGCCGGAGGAGAGGCGGACCAGGATCGGTGTCGCGCCGATCGGCTCAGCGATGTTGGCGCCCGTGGGACTGGCGTCCACGCGCAGGGGCTTGCGGCCGGCCCACTCGTCGTTCCACCACGAGGCCAAGGCGCTCTGAGGGAGAAGAGCGAGGCTCGCGGCCAGGCCGAAGAAGATTCGCGTGTTTGACATGAGAGACCTCATCGAATGCACTGCGCGCCGAGCCTCGGCGCCTCGCCTAGACATCGACCCAGAACCGAAAGAGAAAGCGAACCGTGTAGCGGGACGTGGCGCCCTCGGACCAGAGGGGTACGGCGACGTCCACCGCGCCGTTCACGTACCGAAGGAGCTTGATGCGGGTGCCACCTCCGACGCTCCAGAGCCGAGAGATCGACCGCTGTTCGGGCAGCGGGTCCCACAGGCGCACCCACGCCCCCTCGCCGAACACCAGGAAGCGCCAGTCGTTCAGCACCCGGTCGGCCGGGTCGATCCAGGTCGAGAGCGAGGGCCCGCGGAGCTCGAGGGAGACGACGCCCCCGAAGTCTCCTGCCGCCTGGGCCTCGAGGTAGCCACGAACCGAATCGGCTCCGCCTGCGATGAGCTGCTCGGAGGGAATCAGAGGATCGTTGGTGTACTGGCCACGCGCCTTCGCGACGAGCTCCATCCCCAGTGGCAGCTTGTCGCTTCGGGAGAGCTCCGCCCGGAAATGCAGGAAGCTCGCCTGGGCCTTGTAGCGCTTGGCGTCGAACTCGTCGGCGGTCGCCCCGAGCCCCCGGAGGTTGAAGGTCACCGTGGCGCCGAGCTGGGTCTGCGACGCCTCCCCCAGCCACGTGGCGCCGTACTGGACGCTCACTGGCCAATGAGTGAGCAGCGTCGTGGAGAGCTTTTCCTCGGAAAGCGAGGTCTCCTCCACGAAGCGCTTGAAGTCGATGCCGGCGGTGATCGTATGAAAGAACTGGCTCGTGCTGGGCAGCAGGAACAGCGTTCGACTTCCGACGATCCACCCTCGACCGGCCACGGCAATCCCTCCAACGGTCGACACGTTCGCGTCCTGGCTGAGGCCAGTCAGAATGAAGCTGACCCAGGGCGCGGAAGGCAGGCGAACAGTGTAGGCAGCCGAGAAGACCTTGGCGTCGTCCAGTCGCTTGGGCGCAATCTGAAAGGAGAAGGCGGCCGAGTGGCCGAGCTGCCAGAGATTGTCGTAGTGAATCGAGCCCGTCAACCGAGTGTGCGTGGTGTTGTTGCTGAAGCGGTTGTTGACCTCGAGCGTGCCGTGCAGCGGGAAGGAGTCTTGAACGTTGAGATCGACGTCCATCGTGCCCGGGAGGGCGCCGGCGCGTAGGGCGGGAGTCACTCGTCGATCGGGGATCTGGTTGAGCGCGACGATGTCGTGAGTGATGTCGTTGATGTTCGGCACCGTTCCCTCGGCGAGTGACGGCGCCTGGTCTTTGATATCGCTCAGAGAGAACCAGCGTGACCCGCGCACGCGCAGCCGGCTCACGAGGCCCTCGGTGACTCTCAGAACGACGACACCATCGCGCACCGTCTGCGGTGGAATGGCGACATTCACGGCCAAGTAGCCTCGGTCGGAATACACCTTCTCCAGCGCCGCCCTCGCCTGCTCCACGTCGTCGACGGCCCGGCCTGGCCCGAGGAATGGGTAGACCACCGCTTCCACCTCGGCCTGCGAGAGTCGGCTCGCGCCGGCGATCTGGAACTCGCGGATGTCGAAAAGCCGGGAGCGGGCGTCTGCGCTCGCCGAATGCCACGGCATGCACGCCAGCACAACCGCCGTGAATGCAGCCAGCGAGCGAAGCACCAGCGCTCGGACCCGTCTGAAAATGAATTGCATTCCATTCACGCATTCAATCATTCGGTCGATCGGTCCGAGAATTCTCCGCCCCGGCTGAGATGGTTCTCGGACCCTCTCCGGTCGAGAGCGGGACGATGCCCGGGCCAGACGGGAGTCGCTGAGCCCCGGGCTTGTTCTCGGTGGCCCCGCGGTACAGGGTACCCTTCGTCATCTCAAGCTCAGAAGTCTGCCTCGACTGCTGCCTCAAGAAGCGGCCGGAGAGGGCCTCCGCCTCCTCCAGCGCGACGGCTGACGGCTTCCCTTCGAAGGCGTCGCGCGCACCCTTGGCGATCTCCTCGACCTGGTCCTCAGACAGAAGGAGATGGCCGACGGGCAAGGAGCGATGCGCCATCGCCATCCCGAAGGCGTACACCGCCTGGCGCCGCCCTTCAGGTGACAGGGCGCTACGGTTGGGGTGCGCTTCGGGGGCAGGTTGCCCGTGGCTCAAAGCGAATGGCGCCGACGATCTGTCTTGGCACCCCGCGAGCGCGGCGATCGAGCCAGCGAGGAGTGCACCGAGGCAACACGGTAGGAGCTTCATAGCGATGCCTCACATTCCTGAGTCTGCCCTGGCAATCGCCAACCGTTCGACCCCGGAGACGAGGACGGAACCAGGGGACATGGGGTCACCCCGAAGCGCCAAGTCGGCTCTGATGGACTCGGTCTGTTCGCCGAGCATCTGGTCGAGCTTGGAGACAGCCTCGTTGATCTCGTACTCAGGTGGCTGCCGGAGAGCGACGGACGTGTAGCCCTTGAGGACGACCTCGACCTCCTCCCTCGTGAAGTCGTGGTAGCCGACAGGGAGCCGCTGAACTGCGAGGTAGCCAATCGCATACAGTGCTTTCTCCGTCTCTTCTGGGCTCAGGCCTGCCCCCTGCTCAGGAGCAACCGAGAGACCGCCCATCGAAGCGACGAGGATCGCCAACCAGACATGCTTGCTCATCTCGGAGCCTCCAGGATATCGAGACTGCGACGTCGACCTACGGCGAACGAATCCCCTTTGCCCTGATGTCCGGGTGCTCGTTGTAGCATTTAGGAAACAGCCGACCGGGCGCTCAGCAGGGTCATTGTTGAAGCGTGCGCAGCGAAATGCCGTGTTTGGGCGTCGAGAGCGTAGCGCTCGATCAACCGCTCGACCCCGAATTGACCTCGGAGCGGTGCCGACGTCAGGCTCGAGAGCTGATCGAGATCGAGCGCCTGGGCTGGCGAGAGGGCGCCAGCGAGAACCCGAAGCATGCGCCCGCAACAACAAAGGCGGTCATCGACGGGGCTGCATGGCTGCGCGACATGGCGTGCGTGTAACTCACTCCCAGCGCCAAGGCTGGCCTCGCGAGTGCAGGTGTCCCAGAAGCGTCACGGCACACCAGAGACGACGGACCGCAACGAATGCGCACCGACACGACCAACGTCAGGTCGACCCTGCGCGGACAGAGCAAACTAATTTGCGTTCTGATTCAAGGAACCATGACTGCCGTGCGGAGCGCGTTGCACCGAATTGACCCAAAGGTTTCAGCTCACGGTCCGGCGCGAAGCCCATAGTCCAACCGCCTTCCCTGAAGAGGTGCGCAGCACACGGAGGGAAAGTGGCGCGGTTCGCGATTCATCGCAGTTCGAGGCGAAGTCCCAACCGTAGAACCAACACACAATCGTTTGGAGACAATTCATGTCAATACAGCAGAGACAGAGAATATTTGCGCTCGCCGCGATGGTGGCCGAGGTCTTCGCGGCGACCGGCGCTCAGGCACAGGTGCCTCCGGCCCCGTGGGCGGTGAACGGGTCCGACACGCTGGAGATGGTCATGAAGGACGGCATCGTCGGCGCCGCGAACGCGGGGGTGCTGGGATCCACGGGCCGTCGGTGCTCCGGCTACAACAGCGCGAACCTGACCATGACCTTCCCCGACGGTGGCGCGACGACGTGCACCGCGGATAGCGACTGCCCGCAGTACCAGACGTGCCTCGCCCGCACCGACACCCTCGTCTATGTGGGCGGCGGCTCGGGCACGGCCGAGACCAACCTGGGTGGCAACAAGCAGACCATCGGACCGATGTCGCGAAACTTTCGGCCGAGCATCGTCGGCCCCGGTGGGTCCCACGTTCTCTGGGCGCCCAACCTTCGCAACGTGCTCGGCCTCGACGCGGCCGTCATCGTGACGAACGCAACGGGTCTGAGGGTCAACAACCTCATGCTGCCGGAGAAGGACCTCACCCACATGGTCGCGTCGCTGAACACCGACCCGGACGGCGGCACCTATTCCTGGACGAGGACGAACTACACCCAGGTGCTCGAAATCATCCTCTCTGGCACCGACGGCTCGGGCAGCACGGTGGCCTGCGCCAGCCCCCGCCGCATCCAGGCGATGCAGGCGTTCGCTGCCATGCAGCACACGCTGACCGGCACGCTCAACCACGTCTACCGGCGCGACGACAACTCCGGGACGACCGACACCTTCAAGGACCGCGTCCAGGTGCAGCGCTTCTGCAACGGCGCCGCCCGCGGCGTCCTGGGGACGAACATCATCAACGCGAACATGAACAACCAGGACCTCGACCCCATTCGTCGCCCGTGCGACCCGCCGCTGCCTGGCATGACGCCGACGCCGTGTACCGACCTCACAACGGGCCTGGCCTGCCTCGACGACACGACGAACCCCAACTGCACCCAGGGTCTCGTGGTGCCCATCTCGCAGGGTGACGTTGGCTACCCAGACGCCACGGACACCATCGCCTCCCGCGTCGCGCAGGACACGGAGTCGATCGGCTACGCCGGCCGCGAGGGCGTCTTTGGCCCCGGCTGGACCGGTCTCACTGGTGGGCCGAGCATCAACAAGATGCCGTTCAGCGATTCGATCGTTCGGTCCATCTCGGCCCCCTACATGCTCTCCCGGCGGCTCTTTCTCCAGTTCGCCGACGCCGATGGCGACCCGAGCACCAGCGTGAGCAGCAACACCGACGTCGGCTTCGGCGGCGCAAACAGGGTGGCCGCGGAGATGCGGCTCTACGACTGGATGACGGCCGAGACTGGCGTCCCCTCGACCTCGGGCCGCTGCCACACCGACCCACTCATGCGGGCTCATGGCTATCTGTCTTGCGAGGCGAACTGCGCGACCGACATCGGAAGCGACCCGGACAACTTCTGCAACGGGCCGTATGATCCGGTGCCGGCGACTCCAGCCGCCTGCATCCCCTACAGCGCGAGCGGCGGGCCGGCGTGGGCTGGCGCCGCGGTCACGTGCGCCGCGGGCAGTGTGTGCTGCAGCACCAACGCGGCTTGCCCGGCCATCAGCGTGTCGACCCCCGGCCTGTGCTCGAACGCCCTCACCACCGCGTGCCAGGTGAACACCGACTGCCCGACGGGCGGCACCTGCACGACTGCGTGCCCGGCGGCCTTCGGCCGGCCCGCGGAGGCGGCATGCTGGAACAACGGCGATTGCCAGTCCAACAACTGCACCGAAGCGGTTCACAACCTCGGCGTCCCGACTCGCGAATGCGCGGGCGGAACCGCGGCCCCCTGAGTCGAAGCGCGCTTCGTACGTGACGTTCGCAGTCTGAAGTCAGAAGCGGGAAGGGCAGGGAAGTCTTGTCGTTGCACTCGGCAGCTCAACCTCGTTGACGTTCAAATGAAAAGGGAGCAACCCATGTGTCGTTTCACCCGCGGTTTCCTGTCGCCGACAGCAGTCATGCTGACGGTGGCGTTGTTGGGTATCGGCTGTAGCAATAATTCGGCCGAAGTTGCGAAGGGCTTTGCGAGGGTTGGCGTGCAGATGTCGGCGCTTCAGCAGTCCGACGTCAAGAGCGTCACCTTGACGGTCGGCGCCGGCACCGGCACGCCGACCTTCAACAACATCGTGATGGAGATGTCGAAGGACTCGAACAGCGACTGGACCGCCTACGTGACGGATATCCCGGCGGGCGCTGGCCGCACGTTCCACATCGAGGCCTGCGACACCGCTGGCCGTTGCGATTGGCAGATCGACGCAGGTGACCACCTGTACAAGGGTGACGCCACCGCGAACATCGTGGCGGGAGCGACCGCGCAGGTCTACATGCTCCTGCAGCAGATCGCGCCTCCCAACAGCTTCAACAACCACGCCCCAGTCATCGACACGTTGACTGCCTCGGCCGCCATCGTCGTCCCTGGGACGACCGTGACGCTCGCCGTCACCGCGCACGACCCCGACACGGCATCGAACGCGAACAACAAGATCTCCGGCTACGTGTGGGCTGCTTCGTGTGGCGCACTGACGAACGCCACCTCGCAGACCCCGACCTGGACCGCTCCCGCCACCGACGGCACCTGCAGCATCACCGTGACCGTGAGCGACGTGTGCCCGGCAGACCAGCCGGCGGTTTGCAGCTCGTCGGTCACCGCGACCGTGCAGATCCAGGTTCAGACCGCGCAGAACGGCAACGCGATGGTCACCGCCTACCCAAACACCTGTCCGCTCGTCTCCTGCGTCGCAGGCCAGGAGAAGTTCCGCTACACCGACGCTGGTGTCACCGACGGCTCGGAGACGGACCTCGCGGTCACCGCGGTCGATTCCGACGGCGATGACCTTCGCTACGCGTGGACGTCGAACTGTGTTGGCGGAACCTTCACCTCGGCCACTGGCGCGACCACCCACTTCAGCTCGCCCGCTGGCCAGTCCTGGGCCAGCTGCGACGTTCGGGTCGACGTCACTGACTACTGGCCGGGTGGCAACGCCCCTGCCGGCTCGGGCCTCCCCGCCGCGCGGGGCTGTGACAACTTCGGCCTGCTGGTCCTTTCTGCCACGGCCGACTTCGTCTTCCCTCCGGTCATCAGCCGCGCGACCGGCCCGAACGCGAACAACCAGGTTTCGCCTGGCCAGACCGTCCTCTTCACTGCCGATGTGTCTGACCCGCAGAACGCCTACCCCCTCACCACGGTGTGGCAGAACATCGGCGGGACAGGCAGCTTCGGCACGCAGGTCCTCTACGCCGCTGGCGATTGGGGCAAGAAGACGATCACCACGCTGTGGGCCGCTCCGAGCCCGCTCGCCTCTGGGATGCAGATTCGCCTGGTGGTGACGAACACCAAGGGTCTCTCGGTGCAGAAGGACTTCCTCATCATTCCGGCCAACGCCTGTGCTTTGGCGGGTTCCGACGGGCAGGCGTGCGACACGGGCCTCGGCCTCTGCGGTCCGGGCGGCCAGTGCTTGGCTGGTGCCTGTGTCTCGCCGACGCCGGTGAACTGCAACACCCCCCCGGACACCTGCCACGTCGCGACGGGCGCCAGCTGCAACCCGTCGACCGGAGCCTGCACCTACCCGGTCGCGTCAGTGGGCACCTCCTGCAACGCAGATAGCAGCGGCTGCACGCAGAACGACGTCTGCAACGCGAGCGGCACCTGCGTCGCCGGCAGCGCCCCGACCTGCAACACCTCTCCTGGCGTCTGCTACGCCTCCGCGGGAACCTGCTCATCGACCGGCAACAACACCTACACTTGCAACTACGGGACCCTCGCCGCTGGCGTCACCTGCACGCCAACCGGCACCTACGATCACTGCTTCCAGAGCTACGCGTGCAATAGCGCGGGCGCCTGCAGCCAGGCCTCCAGCCCGGTCAACTGCGCCAGCAGCGCCTGCACCACGGGCGGCACCTGCAACTCCGCCACCGGCACCTGCCAGGGCGGCGCGAACCAGCCCAATGGCACGGCCTGCGCCGGCTCCGATGTCTGCCAGGCCTACGCCTGCCAGACCGGCGTCTGCACCGGCGCTCCTCTCTGCTCGGCTGGTCAGAGCTGCAGCGGCGGCACGTGCGCCGACGTCATCCCGCACCTGCTGACGGTCCGCAACCAGACTCCGACGCCTGGGGACTACGTTGGCCTCAGCGCCTCCCCGCCGCAGGCCGTGGTGTTCGACACCGCGGGCGCCATCTACGTGACCGGCGCCATCGGCTCCTCCGCCACTTTCTTCGACGGGCAGCCAGTCGCCGTCGCCGGTTCGACGGACATACTGGTCGCGAAGTACGACGCCACCACCCACGCGCCGGCGTGGGTCAAGCTCTACGGCGACGCCTCGACCCAGAAGCCGTGGGGCATGACGGTCACCGCCGACGGCACGCTGGGTGTCATCGGCCGGCTCGACGGCGTGATCAACGGCAAGCAGAACCCGCGGACCTACACCATCGACGTCATGATGGGCCTCTCCTCCACCGACGGCTCGGTGAAGTGGACCAAGATGGTCGACAACGGCATCAACGGCTCGCTCACCGCTGTGGCGGCGAACCGAGCGCTCAATACGATCGCCGTGTGCGGCTTGCTCGATGGCAGCCAGGCTGTTGCGGGCGGCGACGCGCCGCTTGCCCCTGTCAGCGAGTACCGCGCTGGCGCGAACAATGCGGTCATCGCGCTGCTCAACTCGACCGACGGCTCGGTGATCTGGCACCGTGACATCGGCGGGGCCAACGGCGGCACCGAGCTCTGCACCGCGCTCACCGTCGACGCCAACGGCGACGTCTATGCCTCCGGTCAGTACAGCATCGACATCGACTTCGGCACCGGCGGCACGCCGGTCGACTCGTCGAACACGGGCGCGACGAAGATGTGGGTCGCCAAGTTCAGCCACACTGATGGCTCCACTCTGGCCGACGCCGCGTTCGGCACCTCCGCCGCGGTCACCCCCAACAACCTCCTGGTCGACTCGACCGGGAAGCTGTTCGTCGCCGGGAGCTTTGCGTGCCCGGCGGCGGCGCCACTCGTCTTCGGCGCCACCAGCCTCGCCACCCAGGGCGGTACCGACGCGTTCGTGGTGAAGCTCGACCCTGCCACGGGCTTCACCCCTGCCTGGGCCGTTCGCATGGGGAGCACGACCTCGGACGACGCCAAGTGGCTCGCCCTCGCCCCGTCGGACGACGTGTTGGTGACCGGTGCCCACTCCGGCGCCGCTGCCAGCACCGGCATCGCCAACCTCGTCGCGGGCTCCGGCTCCCCGAACGCGTACCTGCTGAAGCTCAAGGGCACCAACGGCGCGCTTCAGTTCGCCGCGACCTACGGTGACATCTACGCGCAGTACGGCACGCGGATCGCCACCCTGGGCTCTACTCTGGCCTTCGGCGGCAATTTCGCGACCATCGGAAGCGTCATCAACTTCGGTGGCTCGACCGTGCCGGCCGTGGCTTACGGCGCGCCGACCCTCACCGCGAACGCCGCCGCTGCGTTCCTCGTGTACGGCCAGCTGCAGTAAGGCAGGGCATCGATCTCGGGCGACGTCAACGCGTCGCTGGGGATGAGGTTTGAATGAAGCCAGCGCCCGCGCCCATCTCTTCGTGCGTGGGCGCTGGTGTTTCTGAAGGGTCGAAAGGGCGGCGTTTGCGCGCGTTGACCTGGCGCACGACACACCGAGTTTGCGGGAAGGGAACACGCGCCCACGCCCCATGAGCTAGACGCATTCACCTGGCAGCGAAGAAGCGCCAGTCGTTCGCGCAGGCCGATGAGGGGTGTGTGCACTGAGGGACTGTCATTTTTCGGCACAATCACACAGCGTCGTCAGTCAGTGATTGAGAATGGAGTCACGATGAGGCCCAGCAAGTTGCTTGTCTTTGGTTCTTTGATGATCGCCGCGGTTGGTTGCCCTGCGCCATCGGACTCAGATGACGGCGGCACAGGCGGTGGCTCGTCCGGCGGTGGCTC
>PMBV01000068.1 GCA_003153055.1 Myxococcales bacterium | reverse complement strand
GCGTACTGCACCTCGATGGGCGAGGTCACCGGAGCCACGTTCCATTCGGGCTTCGAGAAGTGCCCCGCGAAGTTCCGCCCACCAGAATAGGGGTCGGTTCGCGTGCTCTTCATTTGCCTGAAGGAGTTCAACGGGTCTTCTCCCATCGCCAAGAGGGTCGCCGACTGGCGGTAGTGGAAGTGGCAGAAGTCGTGCGCCGGCCCCTGACCCTTGTCGATGAGCAGCCCCAACGGCACGTTGAAGGCCTCTTCTCCAGGGCCNNTGTACATCGCGATGAGCCGCTCCTCGAGACAGCGCGACTTCACCATCACGTCGTGCATCGACAGGAGCAGCGCCTTGTCCAGCGGGAGCTCCTCGGAATGCGTGACGACGGGTGCGTAGACGCGCGGCGCCTGCTTCGGAGTTTTCGACGACGAGGACAACCGACGAGCGTCGCGGGTCATGTGCCGGGCCTTACTCAAGAGCGAAGCGTAATACCACGAAGACCACAGGCCCTGCCGCGTGGCGTCAGCCGTTCAAGGCTCGAAGGCCTTCCCCAGCGCGCGATCGGCTTCGAACACCGCGTCATGACAGTCGTTGAGGGCCACCAGCGTCTCGGCCTTGGCACACACCAGCTCGGCGTGGCGCAAGGGCCCGTCGAGCGCCCGCTTGACGTGATCCGGCGTCGCGACGCTCTTGAAGGTCGCCCTGAGCTCGTCGAGCTTGTCGTTGACCTGGTGCTCCCGCTTGAAGGCTCCAATGGCAAAGTCGTCGAGCTTCCGGGTGTAATCGGCCCGCTGGAGCTCGGCGCCGGCGTCAGGCGCCTCGTCCTCCGCGACCGGCACCGGCGACGCGACCGCTTCCCGAGTCGGCTCCGCCGCGCCTGCCGACTCTTCGGGCACGGCGATGGGGGCCGGCGGCTCGACCGTGGGCTCGGGAGACCGCCCAGTCTTGGGTGGGCCGTCGACCCGGTGGAGCTCGGCGAGCTTCGGCTCTCGAGGCGGTCGCCTGACCACCACCGACGGCGCGGGCACCGGGGTCGGCCACCACACGTACACGGCCACGCCGAGCAGCCAGAGGCACACCAGGGCGCCGACGACGAAGGGCCACCGTCGCCCGACCTGGCGCTTCAAGTGGGCCACCTCCGCCTCGCGCTCCAACGCCTGCGCCCGGCGAGCCTCGGCCGGCGTCCCTGGGCCCACCGACTCGATGGCGTCCATGTTCATCATGGTGGCTGCGTTGCGCAGCTGCTTGGTCGACGCGCGGAGGTCCGCCCTCACCTGGGCGGCGTCGGGGCGCTCGCCTGGATCCTTGCTCAAGAGCTTGAGAATCAGCTCGGAGAAGGCCTTGGGAATGTTGGCGTTCAAGGTCCGCGGCACCGGCGGCGCCTGGTGCACGTGCTTCTCCATCACCTCCATGGGCGTGTTGCCGGTGAAGGGCAACTGGCCGGTCAGCACGTGAAAGCACAGCACCCCGAAGGAGTAGAGGTCGGCTGGAGGGCCGGCCGGGCGCCCCCGCGCGTGCTCGGGAGAGATGTAGTCGGGCGTACCGGCGATGCGGGTGACGTTCTGCGAGAGACGCCGGGCGAGGCCGAAGTCGAGCAGCTTCACGTAGACCTGCGGTCCTTCGCGCACCAGGAAGATGTTGGCTGGCTTGAGGTCTCGATGCACCACCCCAGCCGCGTGGGCCGCGGCGAGCGCCGAGAGCGTCTGCTCGAGAATGGCGACCGCGTCACCAGGGGCGACCTGCCCTTCCCGCGCCATGAGCTGCTCCAGCGACTCGCCCTCGAGGAGCTCCATGATGAGGTACTGGCGGCCATCGTCCAGCGTGCCCGCGCCGAAGATGTTGATGATGCCCCGGTGCTTGATGGCGCTCACGACCCGGGCTTCTTCGAGGAGGCGATCGAGATCGCGGGGGTCGGTCACCACGTCGGCCCGAAGCACCTTGATGGCCACGTGCTTGCCGATCATCGGCTGCACCGCGCGGTACACCACCCCCATGCCCCCGACCCCCAGGCGGCTCTCGATCACGTACTCCTGGAGCTTCTTGCCGATGAGTGGATCTTTCCCGCTCAGGCTGCCTTCGCCGACCCGGGGCCCGCCCGTCGAGCGCCTGGCGCCTGCGTTGGCCTTGGGTAGAGCCGCCGGCGGAGTGGGGCTCCTCGCCGGGCGACCATCGGTCACCGTCTCTTCGGGGCCGAAGTCCTCGGCCTTGGGCCGCCGCACCACTGGCGCCTTCCTCGGGATCGACGGCGGGGCCTCGCTCCCGGCCTTCGCAACACCCAGCGCCGCACCGCATCTCTGACACACCTTGGTGTCGGTCGGACAGACGGTTCCGCAGCGAACGCACACTACGCCAGCCATGAGCGGACGATATTCAACCACAGGTGCGCCGCACCACCCCGCCTTTTCAAGGGCCCGCCGCCGCGCTGGTCGGGCAGGCCGAGGGTTGGCGCTGTGTTTCTTGCTTCTGTTGGGGCTGGTCCCCACGTACATCGTCGCCATGACTCCGCTGGAGCTCAGGGCGCTGCTGCCGATTCTGAGCGAATACACCTGGCTCAACGCCGCCGCCTCCTCGCCCACCCCGCAGCCCGTGTACGACGCGATGGAGCGTCACTTGCGCGAGACACGCGACCAGGGCGACCTCCACTACCCCTCGTGGGCCCGGTTCAAGGCGGCGGTGCGCACTCGCCTCGCGACGTTCATCGGCGCCACGCCCGAGGAGCTCGCCTTCACCCCCTCGACCTCCTTCGGGTTCCACGTCATCGCCAAGTTCCTCTCGGCCCGCGGCGTGCGCGAGGTGCTGACGCTGGAGACCGAGTTCCCTTCCACCACCTTGCCCCTGCTCCACGACGGGCTGGTGCTCCGCGGGGTGCGGCCGAGGCCCGATGGCAGCTACCCGCTCGCTGACCTCGAGGCGGCCATCACCCCGGAGACAGGGGCGGTGGCGCTCTCGGTGGTGCAGTACGCCAGCGGCTACCGCATCGATCTCGAGGGCGTGTCGCGGCTGTGCCGGGAGCGCGGGCTGACGCTCTGCCTCAACGCCGCGCAGGCCCTGGGTCAGGTCCCCCTCGACGTGTCGGCGCTCGGCGCGACCTTCCTCGCCGCGACCAGCCACAAGTGGTTCATGGGCGGCTACGGAGTGGGGACGCTCTTCATTCGCAGAGACTGGCTCGAGGCCGGCCCCCTGCCCATCGCCGGCTGGCTGTCAGTCGCCCCCGAGGAGCAGTTCCAGCCGTTCGTCAACGCCGAGCGAGAAGAAGATGCCCACGGCTTCACCGCCTGGGGCACCCGCATGCGCAAAGAAGCCTCGGCCCTCGAGGCCGGCGGAGGCTCCTGGGTCGGCCTCCACGGCGTCAACGCGGCCCTCTCACTCCACGAGGCCGTGGGGGTCAGCACCACGCTCGCGCACAATGTCGAGCTGCAGTTGGAGCTCCGCCGCCGCCTCAGAGACCGAGGCTTCGTGCCCAACTCGCCAGATACGCCCGCGACCATGTCGGGCATCTGCGTGGTGCCGGTGCAGGGTGATCCGCTCGAGACGGTTCGCGCCCTCGTCAAGGAGCACCAGGTCGTCACCACGCCACGGGGTGGTGGCCTGCGCCTCTCGACGCACGTGTTCAACACGATGGAGGACGTGGAGCGAGTCGTGTTCGCACTCGATCGCCTGGGCGTACGACCCAAGGCTGCTTGAGGCGGATTTAGAACAACTCGATGGAGCCAGCCGCGGCGGTGCCCTCCTCGTCGACCAAGGAGAGCGCTCGTCGGCGGAGCTCGAGCAACTCCGAGGCGCCGATGCCATTGAGGACCCCAGAGATGGACTCCTTCACGGCCTCCATCAACTGGCTGGTGCGATCCTGAAATTGGAGATCGCTGAGCGCCTGGTTCGACTGGGTCTTGAGGAGCCCCGCCCGCTTGGCCCCACGATCCATCTCCTCCTCGGCCGAGGCCCGATTGTTGGCGATGCGGTGCTTGACCGAGTTGACGTGCGCCGTCAGGGCCTGGAGCTGCGCCTCGACGTGAGCCGACAAGGTGTTGGTGCTGGCAGCCACCTGAGGCAGTCCACTGCCCAGCTGCCGGGCGATGTTCTGGGCCGTGGAGTTGGCGGAGCGAACCTCGCGCGCGAGCTGCTGGAGCGAGTTGGCGATGGCGACGAAGCCGTGGCCCTGGGCGCCGATGCGCGCCGCCTCGATGCGTGCGTTGAAGGTGGCCATACGGCTCGCCTCGGCGAACTCCGAGATGGTCTCGGTCAGCTTCTTGAGCGCATCCACCGATTGCACTGCCCCCTTCACCAGGAAGGCGTGGTTGTGCAATTCCTCGGTGACGGTGGAGCGGAACCTCGAGAGCGTCTCGACCAGCTCGGTCACGCTCGCCACCAGCGAGGGCGCCTCGGCCCGTGACCGGTGGTACTCCCCGGCCATCGACACCAGCGCGTCGCCGTGCTCCCGGGCGATGCCGACGATCTCCTGGAGCCTCCGGGTCACGCTGACGATGGAGCTCTCAGCCAGCGTCTTCGCCTCGGTCAGCGACTTGAGCCCGTTGCGCAACAGCTCCTCGGTCTCGGCGGCGCTCACCAGGGGCTCGTAGCCAGCGCGAATGCCCTCGACGCGCACCACGTCGGCCACCCCCTGCGGCCACTCGTCGAGCCACCAGATCTGCCGGACATCGAGCCCCTCTTCCTCGAGCGCCGTCCTCACCTCGCGACACTTCCCGAAGCGCCCAGTGAAGTACACCATGCACCGGTGTGGGGGCCCTGGGTCCATGCACATGAGGATCCGCTCTGGCTCCTCCGCATTCCAGAGCTCCTGCACTCGGGTAGCTGCGCGCTCGAGTCGTCGTTCCATGGTCCCCCCAGACCCTTAAGCAATTTCGCGGCCCGGGCTCTCCTCGCGGAACGACTGGAGACCCCGTGGGGTGGGCGGGGACTCCGAAGTCTGCCCCGACACCGAGAAGGCCCGTCAGGTGAGTCACACCGGGCGGGAACACGAATTTCCCCAGAGGATGACGCGCCGCGCCTGACCGGAATGGTTTGACGTGCCGGAATCGACGGCTAGTCTGACACCCGTCAGCGTGGCGTGGATGGGTGGCGAGAGGTAACCCGGCGGCCCCCCCCGGCCGTCGCCGTCTTCGAGGCCCGATGCGAAAACAGAGCTGGTCGGTAGCGATTCTTGCGTGGGTGTTGGCGTGGTCCTCGATGGCGTGCTCCCCGGAGGCCGAGATCGGAAAGGACGTGTCTGCCCTCACGTCGCCCTCGGGAGCACGAGGCAGCTACCTCGTCGGGACCGGCGTCTACGACATCACTGGCCCGGCCGCGGAGATCGGCATGATGGGTTTCGCCGTGTCTTCGCAGAAGACCGCCGGCATCCATACCCGACTCCGGGCCCGGGCCTTCATCGCTGGCGACGAGCAGAAGCGGGTCGTCTTCGTCAGTGCCGACCTGGGCATGCTGTTCCAGAGCGTGAAGCTCAAGGTGGCCGCCCAGCTCGCCGCCGACGCCGAGCTCGGCCCCTACTACAATGAACAGAACGTCCTGCTCTCGGCGACCCACACCCACGGCGGGCCGGGCGGGTACTCGAGCTACTTCCTCTACGACGCCACCATCAACGGCTTCATCCCCGAGCACCACGCGGTCATCGTCGACGGCATCGTCCAGGCCATCCGCCGCGCTCACCGCAACCTGCGGGCGGGACGCATCATGGTCTCCGAGGGCCACCTCGACGGCGTGGGCGGAAACCGCGCTGTCGAGGCCTACGCCAACAACCCGGCAGCCGAGCGCGCCCAGTACGCCAGCGACACCGACACGACCTTCACCGTCCTCAACCTGGTCACCGACAGCGGCGAGGAGGTCGGCATGTTCAGCTGGTTCGCGGTGCACCCCGACAGCATCGGCCCTGACAACCACCTCATCACCGCCGACAACAAGGGCATCGCCTCGCAGCTCTACGAGCGCGACAAGGGGACCGATTACCTCGCCGAGCGCACCTTCGTGGCCGCCTTCGCGCAGGCCAACGAGGGCGACGTGACGCCCAACCTCGGCTTCGGCCAGGCGCCCCCGGACCTCACCTTCGCCAAGAACAAGAGCCTCGAGAACGCCGCCCTCAAGCAATACAACAAAGCCAAGGAGCTCTCCACGGGCGCCACCGAGCGGGTCACCGGGAGCATCGACTTCCGCCACGAATGGGTGGACATGCAATCACTCGACGTGAGCGCGGTGGGCAAGACGACTTGCGCCGCGGCGATGGGCGCGTCGTTCTCGGCCGGGAGCCCGCTGGACAACCCCAGCCCCTCGGCGCTCTTCCCCAACGGAGTGACGGTCGACAGCCTCGCGTGGAGCGACAATGCCGGGCAGGCGGCGTTGTCTGGCTTGCTCGGAGGCGTCTTCGCCTTCGCCTGGCCCGCCACCCAAGACGCGGCCTACAAGGCCTGCCAGGCCGAGAAGCCCATCCTCCTCCCCAGCGGCAAGGCACACCTCAACTTCGGTGGGCCGCCGATGTCGCCGCAAACCATGCCGATGCAGGTGCTCAAGGTGGGCTCGGTGGCCCTCATAGCGGTGCCCGGAGAGGTGACGACGATGTCAGGGCGCCGGTTCCGCAACGCGGTGGTGAGCGAGCTCGCCGGGGCCGGAGTGAAGCACGGAGTCATCGCCGGGTTGGCCAACAGCTACGCCTCGTACCTGGCGACGCGCGAGGAGTACGCCAAGCAGTGGTACGAGGGCGCCTGCACCCAGTTCGGCCCCTACGAGCAAGCCGGCTACCAGCAAGAGCTGGTGAAGCTCGGCCGGGCCATCGCGCAGGGCACCGCCGTCGCTCCGGGGCCGCGGCCGGAGGACGTCAGCTCGAAGGCCGTCGACTTCACCAACAAGGTCGCCTTCGATGACGTGCCGTGGGGGCAGCGCTTCGGCTCCGTCCTCACTCCCCCCAAGGCCACGTACGCCCGGGGCGAGCTGGTGTCGGTGCAATTCTGGGGCGCCCACCCCAACAACGACTACCGCATTCAAGACACCTTCCTGGTGGTGGAGCAGGCGGCGGCCGACGGCAGCTTTGTCGCGGTGGCGCGCGACTGGGATCCCGAGACGACGTACCAGTGGCAACGGGACGGCATCGCGTACTCGAAGGTCACCATCACCTGGGACACCACCTCGGCCCAGCCGGGCACCTACCGCATCCGGCACAAGGGCAACTCGAAGGCGCTCTGGCTGGGGAAGGTGAGCCCGTACGAGGGCGTCACCGGCACGTTCACCGTGAAGTGACACCGCCAGGGGGGCCGGCGGTCCCCCACCGGCATCAACGAGGGCGGCGCCGCCCCGGACGAGCGAGCTTCGAGCGGCCGACGCGACCACCATGCTCAAGGAACTCCCGCAGGTTGGCCACGTCGATGAGGTCTTTGTCCCGCCCGCTGGCGAGCTTGTTGGCAATCAGGTCGCCCACTCCGAGGAACGGAACACGTAACCCGTCCTCGAGCATGACTTCCACCCGACCCTTCCAGGCGCGCTTGAAGCTGACGCCAGTGATGGAGGTCATGATGTCGACGGCCACCGGCGGGACGCCCATGGTGGCCATCCGCTTCGGTTCGACGAACTGGGTCCGGACCGCCGCCGCGAGCTCAGCGAAGCCGAACGCCTCCAGGGCCTCGGCGACTCGAACCGCGTTGGCTCGCCCCGGCTCGACCAGCAGGTCGAGGTCCTGGGTGAAGCGCGGCCTTCCGGCGACGGCCAAGGCCTGGCCGCCGACGACCAGGTACCGGCATCGGGCACGGGCCAAGCACCCAAGCAGCGCGTGAAATTCGGGGTGGAGGCTGGGCGGGGTAGAGCCAGGCACGGCGCATCTCCTCGAGGGCCTGCAGGTGCTGGAGTGGCGTCAACGTGCGCGCGAACTCGGCGGTGAAGCGCGCGTGGTCTTCGGTCGAACCGATGCGGAAGAAGGGCCGCGGACGTGCCCCGGTGCGTTTGTCCATTGGTAGGTTGGTGACACCGTACCCCAACGGCCGCGGGTTTCCAGGGGGTCCATTGGGGACAACGTCCATGGGACACCGCCTCGGCCTAGCCGGGCACCTACCGCATCCGCCACAAGGGCAACTCGAAGGCGCTCTGGATGGGAAAGGCGAGCCCCTACGAAGGCGTCACCGGAACGTTCACCGTGAAGTGACCACGCGGGAGCGCGCCCACGCCGAGCTCAGCGATGATGGGCGTGCGTCTGTCATAGGAGCACCAATTCCAATGACGCTCTCAAGACAGCAGGTGTACGAAGGCAGCACTTGCCCGATCCATAGATTGGAGATACAGGCCCACACCGCGACCGCTCCACGGCGAAAGGAACCATGAAGACTCCGACTCTCTTTGGCCTCCTCCTTTCTTCTATGGCTTTGGGGCAGGTGCCGGCGACGATTGCCTATCAAGGCAGGCTGTTGGACGCCGCTGGCACTCCCGTGCAGGGCACGGTGGACCTCAGGTTCGCGGTCTTCGAGGCTCTCAACACCACGACGCCGCTTTGGTGCGAGAACCAGCGAATTGGCCTCAGCGATGGCTACTATGCGGTCCAGCTCGGAACCGGAGCGATCTGCCCCTCCTCTGGACAGATCGGCGCGGCCTTCAGTGGTGGGGAGCGCTATCTCGAGATTGCCGTGAATGGCAGCGTCCTTTCCCCTCGCCAGCAGGTCGGAGCAGTGCCCTATGCGCTGAGCGCGCAGACAGCGCAGAACGTAAGTGGAGGCATCATTCACGCGGTCGGCCCGGCTGCTTCTGCCGGAAAGGGCACCGTCACGGTGTTCGCCGGGGATTCCAAGGTGCAGGTCGTGGTCGCGGGGGCAGATGCCACTTCCGCAGCCGAGGTTCTCGTTGGAGATCTGATCACCATCGATGGCACGACCAATCGCGTTGCGAGCGTCGATGGCAAGGGACCATCCTACACCCTGACCGTCGACGGCAGCTGGCCTGCTAACAAGGCAAATGCCACTTATCAAATCCAGAGGCCGGTGGCACAGGTCAGCACCAGCGACGCGGGCGCGCCCCCGGCGCTCCTTGTGAACGCGAAGGGCGACGTCGGACTCGGGACGTTCCTCCCCGCTGCACGGCTGGATGTCAACGGTACCATCAAAGGCGGCGGTGTGCTGGCGGGTGTCTTCTACTCTGCACCAACCTCGATGGTGTCCATCGTCGGAACCACCACCGAGACCAACCAATGGGTCACCATCGACGGCAGCACTCTCAAGATCGAGCTCGACCGGCCCGCGACAATCCTGGCGACCTACTCCATCACGGTCGAGCCAGCCGCGGCACCAGGTGATGGATTTCTCGCTGTTCGCTTGGCCGTGGACGGAACCCCCCAAGGACCGAGCGGTTCCCATGTGCAGCCCTTCTGCACAAGCAACTGCAACGAGGTCCTCCATGGGAGCCTCGCGCTTGACCTGTCGGCCGGCTCACACACGGTGTCGATGCAGTGGGAGGCAGGATTGGGCACCGTGACGTGGAGCAACAATCCAGGATGGGCCGATGGGTACGGTGGAGGGCGAACCATCTCGGTGCTCGCGTTCTACAAGTAGCTCAGCCTGGGCCGAACTCCGGGAGCCCGGCGCGGTGGAGTTCCTTGCCCCGGGCGACCAGCGCGTCCTTGAGGTGAAGCCCGGCCCGGGTCCGCGGAAGGTCGGCCCGGTACGCGAGGTAGGCGGTGTCGAGCTCCACGGGCAGCGACGGGTCGGCGAGGCGGAGCGCGTCGGGCGCGGCGTTGTAGCGAGCCACCCTCGACGGGAGCACCGCCGCGCCATCGCCGTTGAGCGCCAGGCTCTTGGCGAGCTCGAGGTCGCCGCAGGCCGTCACTCGCCGAGGCAACAGCCCCTGCTTCCCGAGGGCCTCGACGACCTTGCGGCTGATGGGCACGCGCTCGACGTGGAACAGGGGCCCGCGAGCCAGAAAGTCGAGGCGCTCCTGGCCGTCGAGCTGTCCCGGAACGAAGACGCCCACGACCTCCTTGAAGAGCTTCACCAGCACCAGCTCCGGGTGTGGGCGGGGAGAGACCATGAGCCCGAAATGCACGGTGCGGTCCACCACCGCGTCCCGCACCTGGTCGGCGGTGCCCTCCCAGAGTGAGAGCTCGATGCCCGGCGCGGTGCGGGCGAGCCCGGTGAGCACCCCCGGAAGGAAGAAGGCGCCGAAGGAGTGGTAGCAGCCAACGATGAAGCGCCCGCTGTCACCCGACTGGAGCCCACGGATGTGCTCCTCGGCTCGGGCCAGCACGCCGAAGACCTCCTCTGCGCGGTGCGCCAACTCCACTCCAGCGGGCGTCAGCTCCACCCCCTTCGGGCTGCGCAAGAGGAGCGACGTGCCGAGCCGAGTTTCGAGCTTTCGCATCGCCACGCTGATGGCCGGCTGGCTGACTCGGAGACGACGCGCGGCGCGGGTGAGGCTGCCGGAGGAAGCGATGGCCAGGAGGTACCTCAGCGGCGTCAGCTCGAGGTCGCGTGCCATGTCATAGTCTCTGTTTATGGGCCGCATAACGCCAATCTAGCTGATGGAATTGGCGCCGGGAGGCGTTCGAGCCGCATCACCCATTCCCGGAGGTCCCCCGATGCCTCGCCTCGCCCTGCTGACGACCCTCACCCTGCTCGCCGCCCTACCCGCCCTGGCCCAAGCCGACTCGCCCCTTCCCGCGAGCGCACTGCTGAGTCGCTCAGGCTGCACCACCCTGCCCGCGGGACCGCTGCCACCGAGGCTGGTGACCGAGTCGGTGTACCAAAGCGAGGAGCTCACGTTCGATCCCCGCGGGTTCTTGGTCGCCAAGAAGGGAGAGGCGTTGATCGCCGTGCCACCGGTCGGGCCCACCCAGGTTATCTCTCGAGACCCGGCACTCTCCACGCTCTCGCTGGGCCTGCGCCGGGCGCCGGACGGCTCCTTCCTGGTGACCCAGCCAGCGGTGGAGGCTGGGCTGGTCGCGCGAGTGCTCCGCGTCACCCGGGCCGGCCAGGTGACTGAGTTCTTCACCGCCGACCAGATGCCCCCCGGGCTCCCGCCTTTCATCATCCCCAACGGGCTGGACGTCGACTCGAGCGGGAGCGCGTGGGTCAGCGACTTCGCCACCTCGCAGCTCTTCCGCGTCACGGCGGACCACGTCTTCACCTCGCTGGTGGTGGGACCCGAGGCCGACTCGGTGGGCGCTCTGGTCTATGACGAGGTGCGCGCCCAGCTCTTCTATTCGAGCACCAGCGGGGTCCTGCGGCGTCTGAGCGTCTCCGCGACGGGGGCACCCATGGGCTCACCGATGGTGGTGGCCACCCTGCCGGGCGCGCGCCTCGACGGCGTCACCCTCGATGCCTGCGGGAACCTCTACGTGCTCGAGAGCAATGCGTCGCTGGGGCGCTACCTGCTGTGGCGGGTGGTCCTCGACGGGGCGGGGAACTCCCTGGGCTCGCCGGTGGCCCTGGCTCAGTTCGATGACTGGGTCTCGGGCGTTCAGTTCGGAGGAGGCAACGGCTGGGACTCCTCGAGCCTCTACGTCAGCAGCATCTGGGGGAAGGTCTGGCGAGTGCCGGTCGGCGTCGGGGCCCGGCGCCGCCCCTGACGTCACTCGGGGTGACAGCTGGAGCGCCCGCCGGTGTGAGGTCTGGGCACGTCCGCCCTACGCATCCAGCGGGGGCGTCAGTCACCTCGGAGCTCCAGCCATGGCTCACCGCCTGCGTCGCCGAAGCGCCCTTGTCGCGTGGTTGACCCTGTCCATGTTCGCCTGTGGGGGAGGAAGGCCCATCCCCGCCGACTACGCGCTCATCCATGCCACGGTGATCGACGGCACCGGGAGCGCTCCCAAGCCCGGGATGACGGTGGTGGTGAAGGGCGATCGACTGGTCGAGGTGGCGAGAGACGAAACGGTCGCCCTCGCTCCGGGAACCACCACCTTCGACCTGACCGGCGAATACATCATCCCCGGCCTCGCCGACATGCACGCCCACAACCAGGAGAACATCTCGCCCTCACTCTTCGTCGTGAACGGGGTGACGACGGTGCGCGAGATGAGCGGGGCGCCCTACGTCCTCCAGTGGAAGGAGAAGATCCGCGCTGGCGAGCTCCTCGGTCCCCGGCTGGTGGTCGGCAGCCCGATGATCGATGGCGCCCCCTCACTGTGGGAGAACGTCCCGGCGCCGTTCGTCTCGGTCACCGACGCGGCCGGCGCCCGGGCGGCGGTGAGCGACGCCAAGCGCCAGGGCTACGACTTCGTCAAGGTGTACTCCCGGCTCTCGCGAGACGCCTACGCCGGCCTCACCGACCAGGCGCGCATCGAGGGCATGCGGTTCGCGGGCCACTGCCCCGACTCCGTGTCGCTCTCCGAGGCCAGCGCCGCTGGGCAGGCGAGCTTCGAGCACCTCTTCGGCCTCCTGTATGCCACCTCGTCCGAGGAAGGCGCGCTCCGAGCCCGGGTCGACCAAATCCAGCTCGAGCTCGGCCCGTTCGGCGGCTACAACAGTTGGTTCCACCAGGTCGAGCCGCTCGAATGGGACGCGGCGGGCACGCACTCACCCGAGAAGGCGGCGGCGCTGTACCAGGCGCTCGTGCGTGACGGCTCGGCGCAGGTGCCGACGCTCACCACACTGAGACTGTTGGATCTGCCGGCCGACGTCGCGGTGGCCGACGACGAACGCCTCAAGTACTTCCCGGTCTCGGTGGTCGAAGGGTGGAAGGCAGAGCTCGAGTGGATCTTCCTCGCCGGCCGCACCCCGGAGGAGGACGCACAGCGCCGCGAGCTGTTCGCGCGTCGGCTGGCACTCGTGGGAGCCCTGCACCGCGCGGGAGTGAAGGTGCTGGCGGGGACCGACGCCATCACCCCTTGGGTATTCCACGGCTTCAGCCTTCACGACGAGCTCGGGCTCCTCGTCGAGGCCGGCCTCACTCCGATGGAGGCGCTCCAGGCCGCCACGCTCGAGCCAGCCCGGTTCCTCGGCCTCGAGGCTTCGGCCGGCACGGTCGAGAAGGGCAAGGCCGCCGACCTGGTCATCCTCGACGCCAACCCACTCGAGGCCATCTCGAATACCAAGAAGATTCACGCCGTGGTGGCGCAAGGGAAGTGGATCTCCCCCGAGCGTCGGGACGCCGTCCTCAAGGAGCTGGAGGCGAGCGCAAAGGACTTGTAGAGCGCCCGCGCGGGGAGCCGAGAACGCACGGCTCACCATGTCACGGCTGTCAGCCATGCACACGATATGGCGCCAATGTCCGGCGAGCGGCTCCGTTGAACACCACGCCCTCGCCAATGTGTCAGCGAGGGCCACTCTCAAACCCGCCAAGTTGGCCCATGGACGGCCTTCTCCTCGAGGAGGGGGCTGCGGCACGCCGATTGCTCGGTGGCCCGGCTCACTCGTAGAGAGGGGACCGAAATGCTGTTGTCTGTCACTGCCGCACTGTCGTTGCTTCTGACTGCCACCGACCCATCACCGTCAGCCGCTGAGCCACCATCTGAGAACCCCAGCCCCCAAGCAGCGCAGCCACCTGCCGCCACGCGCGAGCCTACGTGGTCCATCGGCGCGGGGCTGACGTTCGGTCAGATCGGGATGTCGTCGCTCAGCTCACTCACGAGCCTGGCCACTCTCGGGCCTGGAGCGTCGGCTTTCCTTGAACATCAGCGGGGACCACGCAGCTTCCTGGTGCTCGATCTCTCGGGGACGTATCAGTCGAGCCAGTTTGAGTCGGGCTCGACTGGCAACACCCGTCAGCGATCGCTTGCCGCCGACATCGGTCTCCGGTACCTGCTCACCGCGCCGGATGCGGTGGTGGACGTCTCGGTGCTCGCGTTGGTGAACGGTTCACTCTCGGACTCGGTGAACACCATCTCGAGCGGACTTTCTTCTCAGTTTCTTGGACAATCACAATGGAGCCTGGGCGTCTCGGGCGGGTTGGTCGTCGAGCGGAAGCTGGTACCAGGACTGTTCGTGCGTATTTCGACGCCGGTCCTCTACGCGTCTTACGCGCGGAGCAAGGTCGACTACGTCAATATGAGCAGCGACATCTTGTCGGGCTTCGGCGTCGGGCTTCGGCTGGCCCCGCGCCTCGAGCTTCGCCTGGCCTTCTGACCCTCATAGAGGAGGCGAGGGCGTCCCGTCGGGTGACGCCCACCGCCGCGGCTCTCCAAGCCGATGCGATCAAGCTTCTCTCGTGCTGCACAGGCATGCTAGGCGCGACGTGATGCGCGAAATCCTGCCCCGCCCCTTGGTTGTCCTTTGGGCCCTGACGTGTCTTGTGTTCGCCCAGGGCTGCTCGAGCCAGCCGCGCTGCATCTCCGGTGCGTCGGAGTCCTGCGCTTGCGTCAATGGAGGCACGGGAGCGCAGGTCTGCAACAACGACGGCATCTTCGAGGCCTGTGCCTGTCTCGGGCCGAGCGGCAGTGGCGGCGGTGGAGCAGGCGGCGGTGGTGGAGTGAATGGGAGTGGAGGAGGCGTCGGCGGAGGAGAAGCAACCGACGGAGGGAGAGGCGATGCCGGCATTTCCCCAGACGCAGGGTTCAATTCCTTTCTTGTCTACCCAATCGCCGGAACGACCGTCTGCGGGCAGCTCGACCTCAGCGCCGACGTAACCGTTGGCGGTCTCGACGCCGGAGTCGCCTATGTCGCCTTCTGGTTGGATGGGGCGCCCATAGGACAGAAGAGCTCGGCGCCCTTCTCGTGGACGTGGGACACGACGCAGACGCCCAACGGCGTTCACTCCTTGCTTGCGACCATTCGCGACGAGGCCGGGAAACAGACGTCGAACACCGTGAGGGTCACCGTGTCGAACGGGGGAGCCTGTGACAACTGGCCACGAGTGCAGGTCTCGGCGACGTTTCCTCCCTTCATCAGGAGCGGTGGCATCGGCCTCCAGGCCATCGCGGAGGACGACATCGGCGTCTCGGCGGTGGAATTTTTCCAGGGCGAGAAATCGCTGGGGGCGGACTTCTCTGCCCCGTATCAGGCACTTTGGTCGGCGGCCGGGGCTCCGGAGGGGCCACTCGAGCTCGTGTTTCGTGCCGAGGCGCGCGACGCCGCCAACCATGTCAGCACGAGGAGCATCCGCGGGTCGACCTGCATCGATCGCACGCCGCCCGTCCTGGCGCTCGATTCCGGGGTCGCGGTCGCTGACGGTGGCGCGATCGTCCCGACCTCCGTGGTGAGATACCAAGCGTCCGACGCCCTGGGGACGACGACGGTGAGCGCGAGTTGCACCTCGAGCTCCGCCCAATGCTCCACAGGCTCCTGTCAGTGTCCTTCAGCAAGCTGCCCTGACACCATGGTGGTCACCGCCGTGGACCAGGCAGGCAACACGACCAGTCAGAAGGTTC
This sequence comes from Myxococcales bacterium, assembly GCA_003153055.1. The sequence goes on along the minus strand of PMBV01000068.1, from coordinate 12,180 downwards.
AGGTGTGCTATTCGTGGCCCAGCACCGCGTACAAGCCGACCATCACCTCCCTGGCGAATGGCTCCGAGGTGACGCGCAGCTGGTACGACTCGTTGTGGGTCACCTTCAAGCTTCCCGGCAGCGGTTCGTGCGGTCAGTTCTCGGTTCTCGAGGTGGACGACCGAGTCGTCTTCAGCGGGTATCCAAGTGCCTGGTACACCGACATCTGGGCGGTACCCTGGAACACGGGTGCCGAGACGGCCTCGGCACACGCGCTCACAGTGACGACCTACAGCTGCGGAGCCGTCGACTCCGCGTCATCGACCCCCATCACCGTGACGCTCAAGTAGCAAGCGACGTCGCCTCCCCCAAACTCCGCTCCAAGGATCCGGAGCTGGCTCACTGGGCCGTCGCAGAAACACGGTCGACCGAGGAGGAGGTCTCCGAGCGTGTCATCACGGTNNGTACTCCGTGATGACAGGGCTGGAGAGTGACCCGTCCTCGAGGTCGGTGCCGAGGTTCAGAGACCCCAGCTCGCACCGTGCGAAACGAATGAAGGTCCTGCGAGCTCTGGCCCTGCATCACTCGACCGACCGGCCGAGGGGCTCGTGGTGCTCGCCGGCCCCCCCGCCTTGCTCGCAGAGCCCCAAGCCCCAGGGCAGTGGAGGCAACCATCGAGACATAGCCCCAACTCGAGAAGGGCGTTCTCTCGACGCCAGGTCCGTGGCTCGCGGGTATGCGAAGAGGGAATTGCGCCCGTCGGTGCGGGGCTCATTCGTGCGCCACGCGGATCGTCACCGACTTCCCCAACCCGGCCGCCTTCACCGCCTCCTCGATGGTCGCCGTCTCTCCCGTGAGCACCAACTGCAACCGCTCGGGCGCCAGCACCTCTCGGCTCAACTTCGCAAGCTCGGCCGTCGTCACCGCCGCCAGTGCCTGCCGCGCCTCGCCGACCCCGGTGGGCTTTCCGAGCTGCACGGCGCGGGTCCAACTGGCGACGATTCCCTGGACGTCACTCCGCTCGACGGCAATCCGCGACTGGAGCGTGGCCTTGGCGCGCTCGACCTCCTCGTCCGAGGGAGGTGACGCCCGGAGCCCCTCCAGCGCGTGGACGAAGACCACCAGCCCCTCGGTCGTCTGGGCCGTCGGGAGCCGGGCACAGAAGATCAGCGCCCTCGCCCGGCGGTGCCGGAGCACCAAGGCCTGCGTGCCGTAGGTGAGGCCCCGCTCCTCACGCAAGGCCGAGCGCAGACGGTCGCTCCCCATCGTCTCGGCGAAGACGTCGAGCGCCGCGTCGGACTCGGTGACGTCGCCGAGACCCCGGACGCCGCAGAGCGCGGTGGTGCGGGCGGGTGTACGGGGAATCACGCGAACCGCCTGGCGCTTGCCGACCTTTGGCACCTCGATGGGAGGCTCGACCACCGACCCCGTCGTCGGGGTCCACTTCTGGAAGACGGAGGCGGCCTGGGTGAGCACCTTGGCGTGGTCGACGTCGCCCACCACGAGCAGCGTCGCGCCTCTGGGCTGGAGCACGGCGTTCTGGTGAGCCACGAGGTCCTCGATGCCCAGGTGATCCAGCGAGGCCATGGTACCGATGACTCGCCGGGCGTAGACGTGCCGGGCTCCGAAGGCGAGCCGGGCGAGGTGCTCGGACAACGTCTCGTCGTCGCCGAGCTCGAGGTCTTCGATGGCGTCGAGCAGCGCCTCCCGCCGATCGCCGAAACCCCCGGCGCCGTGGCGCCTCGCCTTCATCACGTCTCGGAGCGCCTCGAGGTACCTGAGCGTGTCCACCGAGTAGCCCTCGACGCCGATCCACGAGCCGTCGTGAGTCACCTCGAAGTCCATGCGCCCGCCGAGGTCCGCCAGCTGGCGGCGCGCTGATTTCTCGTCGGACACCAACAGCTCGTCGTCACTGGTCTTGAGCTCGACGCGATCCTCCAGCGCCGCGAGCGAGAGCCAGGTGATGCCCGCCCGCTCATCGCTCTCCACCGCGGCACCAGCGCGCAACAACAGCCGCGTCGCCACGATGGGGCGCTCGTGTCGCTCGATCACCACCACCCTGAGCCCATTGGGCAAGGTCACCTCATGGGCCGGCGGCTCGACGAAGGGCACCGACGGCAGTGATGGTGGCGGGGCTGTGCGCGTCCAAGGCAGGCCCGCGTCACTCAGGCCCGGGACCTCCACGGTTCGAGGCGCGGTCGCGCAGCCGGCGACCATGACGAGCGCGAGCCAGCCTCCCTTCGGCCATTGTGAGGACATGGGGCTCATTCGCGTGGTGCTCTCTGGGGACGCGGGGAGGTCGGGCGCGAGTGCAGCGTGAAGCGGCCTTCGTCGAGCACCTTCCGGACCCTCGGGGCGATGTCCCAGGGCAACAGCGCCCAGTGCCGCTCGTTGTAGCGGGCGATGGTGGCGTCGTCGCCAGCGACGTACTCGAGCTGGGTCAACATGGCGGACCGCGCGGCGGCGTCATCGAGGGCCCGCATCACGGAGCGATCCCACGCGAGGAGCGCCGCGGAGAAGACGTCGTCGGTGCTGGTGGCGCGGGTGAGGTACCGCAAGAGCGCCTCGGCCTCGTCGCGCCCGTCACGCTTGCTCTTCTCGTGCGCCATCGTCACGTCGAAGCGAAACAGGCTACCCCCGAGGAACTGCTCGAAGCCCGCCCTCACCTGCATGCCCAAGGCGCCGTCGGTGTAAATCATCAAGAGCTGCGCGCCGAACTCGAGTGCGTCCATGACTTCGATGGGGAGCGCCCCGAAACGCCAGGCGAAGGTCACCCGAGGGCGGCGCGAGCGCGGCTCGGCCATGCTGAGGGTGATCCCCGGAGGCCTTGTTCCCGAGGGGGCCGGCACGGAGGCTCGCACTCCGCCAGGCAGGCGCCCCAGCGTCTTGTCGAGCCACTCCCGCGCCACGGCTGGGTCGAAATTCCCCGTCACCGTGAGAATGCCATTGGCCGGCACGAGGTAGCGGTCGGCGAACGCGCGAACATCGGACACCGTCGCTGAGCAGAGCTCCGAGGGCACCCCGATGACCATCCCGTGAAGCGGGTGCGGGGCAGGGAACATTCGCCCGTACAGCTCCTGCGAGGCGGCGGCGTAGGCGACGTCGTCGACCCGCACCGCCCGCTCCTCGACGATGATGCGCCGGTTGCGCTCGAGCTCCGCGTCGTCGACCCGCGCGGCGAGGGTGCCGAGGCGATCAGTGGCGACCCACAGGGCGAGCGGAAGCTCCTCCGGTGGCACCAGCACGTGGAACGTCATGAGGTCCATCGACGTGAAGGCGTTGAAGCCGGTGGCGCCTCGGGCGGTGAGCATTCGCTCGTAGTCGGCGTCACCCGCCCCCGACGACATCAGGTGCTCGACCAGGTGGGCGAGTCCGCTCTTACCCGCCGGCTCGAACAGCGCACCCGCGAAGAAGCTCTGGTCGATCACCACGCCGGGCACGGTCCGGTCGGGGCTGAGCAGCACCGTCAGCCCATTCGGCAGCACCAGCCGCTCGTAGCGTGGGGTGAGATCCTCTCGGGTCGTCTTGCGCAGCGCCGCCTTGTCCAGGGCACCACCGGCCAAGACACTCCCCGCCTTCATCAGCACAAGAGCCGCCACCCACCACAGTCGCACGCGAAGCCCCTTTGATTCGATGATCCCATCATAACAAGATCCCCGCGCGGGACCGAGGGCGAAAGGGGCACTCTATTTCCCGTAGACGCCGACGATGCTCTTCTGAATGGCGGAGTCAGTTGCGTCATCGGTCTGGGCTGCCATCACCGCTCCTTCCGAGAACCCACCGGTGCCCCCGTTGTCACCAGCGCCGCCCTCGCCGAGCGCCAGCCCGCCTTCTTGCCTGAGGGGCGAATACCCCTTCGGCAACGTCGGCAGGTCGAGGTTGAGCGACAGTCCGCCCGACTTGGCATTTCCGCTCTTCAGTTGCCAACGAGCCGTCCCGTCGTGCTTCATGAGCGCCGTGACGACGTCGTGCGGAACCGATGGGTTGGAGCTCTCCGCGGTGTCCGAGCAGTCCCCGCACAAGGCCCCATGGCTACACAGGCACGTATTGCCGGCGTACACCCCTGCTTCCCAGTCGACCATCACCCAGGGGCCATTTCCCTGGCCCTTGGACCACCAGGACTCCTTCGAGAAGTTGAGGGCACTCAGGGTGCCGGGGCCAGTGTAGTGAATGGCGTTGCCTGTGTTGCCGTAGTTGAAGCAGCATCCATCATTGAGATACTTCGCATGAAAGACACCCCACTGGGTCTCCGGCTGGGCGCCCTTGGGCATGTTCTTGGTTCTGTCCCGATTTCTGAGGCAATGTCCGTGCCCGTTTGTCTTGCCGCCCTCCACCGCGATGGGAATCTTGGTGCCGTCGGACATTTGCCAGTACTCGATGTCCATCAACTCGCATGAGATTGGTGTACCTGGCTGATTCGTGCTCACGTCTCCCCGCCACATGTCGTTGCCGTTCCCGCTCTGATCATACAGCGTCGTGATCTTGCATTTCGTGCCCGAGCAGAACGTATTCAGAGCGCCGGTGTCGACGAGTCCGCCCGGGGCCACGACGCCGATGTCCTTCTCCTGTTGGTCGGATACGCGAAGCGCCTTGAAAAGGGGGCCGCTGTAGGCAGCGTACATGGCACGGGTCATGGAGTGGGCCGCGACGAAGGGGGTCCCCGCGGCCTTGGCGATATCACCTGGAGCGGTGCTCGCCCCACCGCCGCCGCCAGTGCTGGACCCGCCTCCGCCGCCGGTGCTCGACCCGCCTCCACCGCCGCTGCTCGACCCGCCTCCGCCGCCACTGCTGGAGCCACCTCCGCCGCCACTGCTGGACCCTCCTCCGCCGCCAATGCTCGACCCACCTCCGCCGCCACGACTGGAGCCACCTCCTCCGCCGCTGTGGGCTCCGCCTCCGCCGCCACTGTGAGAGCCGCCTCCACTCGATCCACAACCGGCGTCCCTCAACCCGCCGTCGCCTCCACACCCGCTGGGATCTGGAAGGTCGCCGAAAGGAGCGCAGGAGGCAGGAAAGAGGAGCATCGAGCCAAGCAAGACGTATCGACACGCTGCGTCCCGAAACTTTGAGTCCATGGCGCTATTCGATCCAGTTTGACGCGCATTCGGGTCACTGCTTCCCCGAGGTGGGCACGCAGGTCTCGGCATCGAAGCGCTCTCCATCGAAGGGTACGACGATGACCTTGCTGCCGTGGTTGTCGTTGCCGTTGTCATTGCCCTTATCAACGTCGATCGCCGCGAACGTGAAGTACTTGACGTGCCCATTCTCCAGGTACACCTGCGCCCGTTCCAGCTTGTTCCAGATATTGCTCGTGCCGTCGGTGTACTTGATGAACGGTTTGGTCGCGTCGACGGCCAGCCCCTGGTTCTTCCAGTTGTTGATGCCGTCAGGAGAGGTCAGATGATACATCTTACGGTCCAGCGGGTAGCTGTAGACCATGTGGTACTGGCCGCCGCTGTACCAGAGACACGGGTCCTCTGGCGTGCCTCCAGACCTGAACGGAATGTTCGCATAGACACTCTTGGTCTTCGCCACGAACGGCCCCTTCGGCCCGCTGGCGCTCACCATCATGAACCCGTTACGCGACGAGGCCAGGACGCTGCCATCGGGATTGGGCCAGAACGTCGTGTTGGACGACGAGCCGCCGGTGTCGAACCCGTTCGCCGTGACATTGATGGTGCCCACGGCAGTCCACGGGCCATCGAGAGACTTCGACGAGTACACCGGAGCGGGCTGCCTCGTCTCACTGACGAGGATGAAGTAGGAGCCGTCAGCCAGTTGGTTGGCCATGACGTTGTGACCCCGCCCACCCGCGTCGGTGTAGCACGGTCCCTTGTCGATATAGGGGCCGAGGGGCGAGGACTCGCTCACGGCATGGACGCAGACGGACCCCGGCCACCCGCTCCAGTGACCCGCCGACTGACTCCAGCGGCTGGCGAACATGTGGTACTTTCCGTCGTCTGCCTTCACGATGCGCCCGTCCCAGTACGACCAGTCCTTCATGGTCTTGTCCTCCAGACCGTTGTCCTGGTCGCGCGGCTGGACGTTCGACGCGCCCCAGCCGTTCGAGGTGAGTCGGCTGATGATGGGTGTCGGCAGAAAGTACTCGAAGAGGGCCTTGCCGCCGTCTGGGGAGGCCGTGCAGTGCCCGCCGGTGCCGGCGTCCCTCATGCCACCGTCGACCGAGGTGCCACCGTCGACCCAGATGCCAGCATCGCGGCCACCGTCGACCGAGGTGCCAGCGTCCTTCGAGACACCGCCGCCGGCGTCGGGCGAGCTCCCTCCATCGTCCTTGGTCGTCATGCCACCGTGGGCATCGACCCCAAGTGAGCTCTCTCCGTTCTCGGGGAGCCCACAGGCCCCCAGCATCAGCATCGAGCCGAGCGACAAGGACCGCCACCGACCCTGAGGCACCGAAGCCATCGAGGATATGACTTCATCGGGGAGCGAATCGGGTCACTGCCGATTCGCCACGCTGCTCGGAAGGGCCGTGAATCCAATGTTTTGACCCATTCCCCGCCGACGGGGCCTCTACTGCACGAACCCTTTCGACGGTCCCGCGGCGACCGCCCCAGACCCGCATTGATGCCCCATGACGCACTCCATGAAGCTCCATCACTTTGGGATGATCGCCCTCGGCCTGTCGGTCCTCGGATGTTCTCTGTCGGCCCCCCGGCTTGAGATCGCCGTCGACGGGAACGGCACGACGAACCCGCCAGCCGGGCCGCATTCCTACGCGGGCGGCACGAACCTCAAGGTCTTCGCGATGCCTTCCGAGGGCTCCACCTTCATCGGCTGGAGCGGCGCGGCGTCCGGTTCTGAGAACCCCGTGAGTTTCGTCGTCGACGGCCAGCAGAGACTCGTCGCGCACTTCTCCGCGGACACCGGAGACACCGGAGGCACCGGGGGCGGAACGAGCGAGGGCGATGGAGTCGGCGGCGGCGCAGCTGGCGGCGGCCCGGCTGGCGGTGGGTCGGGCGGGGGTGCTCCGGGACCTGGGCCCACTGAGGTCAGCGTCTCCATCAACGCAGGCGGAGAAACAGTGGAGAGCTTCGTCGCCGATGAGTCCTTCTCCGGCGGCGACACCTACTCTACCACCAACGACATCGATACCTCACTCATCACCGACAACGCGCCGCCGGCGGCCGTCTTCCAAACTGAGCGGTACGGGGAATTCACCTACACGATCGCCAACCGCACCCCCGCCAGCACCCAGACCGTGCGCCTGTTCTTCCAAGAGAGCTACTGGGACCAGGCCGGGCAGCGGACGTTCGACGTCGTCATCAATGGAGCAACCGTGCTGACGGCGTTCGACATCTACGACGCAGCCGGCGGCATGAACAAGGCCATCGACAAGACGTTCACTACCACAGCCGACGCCAGCGGCCAGGTGGTGATTCAGTTCACCAAGAACGGCGGCCCAGACAACCCAAAGATCTGCGGCCTCACGGTCAAGGGCAGCGGGAGCACGGGCGGCAGCGGCGGAGGTTCCGGCGGAGGTTCCGGCGGAGGTTCCGGCGGAGGTTCCGGCGGAGGTTCCGGCGGAGGTTCCGGCGGTGGCGAGAGCGGGGGGAGCGGTGGCGGGAACGCCCGCATCGTCACTGGCCCGTGCGATATCTATCAAGATGGCAACACGCCGTGCGTGGCGGCACACAGCACAGTCCGTGCGCTCTATGGGTCGTACAGCGGCAAGCTCTATCAGGTCAGACGTGCCGACAACACCACCAAGGACATCACCGCCCTTTCCGCGGGAGGGTTCGCCGACTCGGCGTCGCAAGACGACTTCTGCACAGGCACGACGTGTGTCATTTCGATCATTTACGATCAGTCTCCAAAGCATAATGACCTCACCAAGACGACCGGTGGATACCTCGGGAACAATGCCAAGGAGGCTGACGCGGCCGGCATCAAGATTTCCGCTGGTGGTCACCCGGTCTATGGAATCCATGTCCCGAGCGGCGTCGGCTATCGCAACAATATGACCACGGGCGTTGCCACCGGCGATGACCCGGAGGGCATGTACATGGTGGCCAACGGCAAGAACTTCAACGACGGCTGCTGCTTCGACTACGGGAACGCAGAGACAGACAGCCTCGATGACGGCAATGGCACCATGGAGGCGATTTACTTTGGGAATAACGGAGCCTGGGGCCGTGGTGATGGCGACGGCCCCTGGGTGATGGCCGACCTCGAGAACGGCCTCTTCTCTGGGCAATCCGCGAGCCTCAACGCAGCCAACAAGTCAATCACATACGACTACCTGACTGCGATCCTCAACGGCAAGCCGCACGCCTGGGCGATCAAGGCCGGCGACTCACAGTCGGGTGACCTGACGACCCTGTACGAAGGGGCGCGGCCGAACGGGGGCTACGACCCAATGAAGAAGCAGGGGGCCATTATCCTCGGCACCGGCGGAGACAACAGGTTCGCCGCCATCGGTGACTTCTTCGAGGGCGCGATGACGTCGGGCTACCCGACGAAGGCAGTCGATGACGCCGTTCAGGCGAACATCGTCGCCGCTGGGTATGGTCACTGACAGGAGTCCCCACCCAAGCTCCAAAGTCCTGGACCGCGCCAGGGTCGGCTGGGAGAGTGCCGACCTCATGGCACGTCTCGCTCCGGTACCCCTCGCCTCGCTGCTCATCACTCTCACGGCCTGCGGGCCCGACCGCGTCGTGTCGTCGCCGCCTCTCGATGACAGCCAAGACCAGGTCTCGGGCGCGATGAGCGCGGTGTTCGACCCGACCCAGTGGATGGCGACGAAGAGCGACTCGGCGAGCCTGGCTGACCTCACCATCCCCGGGAGCCACGAGTCGGCGGCGCTGTACGAGCCCATCGGTGGCACGGCCAAGTGCCAGAGCCTGGGCATCCGCGAGCAACTCGACATCGGGGTGCGCTCCCTCGACATCAGGGTGCGCCAGGTTGGCAACGCCTTCGTCATCCACCACGGCTCCATCTACCAGCACGCGAACTTCGACGACGTCCTCGGACAGTGCGTGGCTTTCCTCGTCGCGCACCCCTCCGAGACGATCGTGATGGAGGTGTCACCGACCTACACCTCGACCGGCAGCACCGAGACCAACGAGGCGACCTTCATGCGCTACGCCAACAACCCGGCCTACGCCGGCTCCTGGTGGCGGGGCACCTCGATTCCGAGGCTGGGCGCGGTGCGGGGGAAGATCGTGCTCCTGCGTCGGTTCGGCGGCAGCGCCTGGACCTCTGGCGGCATCGACGTCACCGGTTGGCAGGACAACGCCCAGTCTTCCCTGCGTGACGCCTCGGGAACGCCCATCGTCATTCAAGACTTCTACACGGTGAAGTACTCGACCAACGACAACAAGTGGAGCGCCGTCACCGCGCTCTTCACCCAGGCGGCCCAGGACACCGGCCCTACCTGGTACATCGACTTCACCAGCGGCTACCGTTCCTTCCTCGGCATCCCAGACATCACCGGCGTGTCGAACGACGTCGACGCCCGCCTCATCAAGTACTTCGCTCACCCGCCCTACCCGATGAGGAAATACGGCACCATCGTCTCGGACTTCGTCAGCGCCGAGTTGGTGCGCGAGGAGCTCACCACCCCTTGAGCGGGTTGACGCGACGAGTCGAACCCCTTGGAGTCGATGCGACCGTAGGCCGTCGCGCCGGGGGTGTTCAAGGCGCTCCCCGGAGGAGCACGTTATGGTGGTGCCCTCCGACTCGAGGGAGGTCAGCTCATGAGCGCCTATGTGCTTGGGTTTCAGGAGGTCGACAGAAATAGCACCGCGGTCGTTGGCGGGAAGGGCGCGAACCTGGGAGAGCTCTCCAGGATCGAGGGGCTCCGCGTACCAGATGGCTTCTGCATTTCCACCGGAGCCTTCACGAGGATCGTCGGAGAAATGCCGTCGCTCGACGAACTGCTTGAGCGGCTCGCGGGCCTCAAGGCGGGCGCGCGTGACGAAGTCAGCGAGGTCAGCCGCGAGATCCGCCGGGCCATCGAAGGCGTCGACATCCCCGAAGACATCCACGTCGCGATCGCCCGCGGTCTCTCCAGGTTCGATGAGAGCGAGGCCTTCGCGGTGCGTTCCAGCGCGACGGCGGAGGATCTGCCCACGGCCTCCTTCGCAGGCCAGCACGACACGTACCTCAACGTCATCGGGGAGCCGGAGATCCTGAAGCGAATCAGCCAGTGCTGGGCCTCACCATCGCCGCGGCCGAGCCCGACCACCGGCCGGTGAGCTCCTCGGCCCGGCGGACCACGGGGCTCGCGCTCGACATCGAGTCCGGAGTTCAGCGTGTCGCTTTGCTGCTGCTGGCGGGCCGCCTGAGCCGCGTCAGAGCCGCTCCGACGCTCCGTGCAGCGCAGGCCCTGCCGATAGTAGGCCCTTGTGGGTGCGGCTCGGACTCGCAGGTGTAGGCGCTCAGCCACGTTGACTCCACCCGCCGGGCCAGATAGCCGCGCCCTCGCTCCCGGACCCCACGGGGCCTTGTTCCCCTTGATCTGGCAAAGAACCTTCTCGCGGAATCAGGACCCTGAAGGCACCGGAGGCAAAAGGGACAAAGAAACAGGAGCAACACAGATGAGAGTCGAACGACGGTTGTATTCTATGATGTGCGCTCTCGCGGTGCTGGTCAGCGCCGTGACCCCGGCGTGCAATGCTGGCCTCGAAGACGCCGCGAACGGCGAACGAGTCGCGACAGGACAAGCCGGTTCCGACGAGGTGCGCTCTGGAGCAGCCGGCTTGGGCAAGCACGCGGCCGCCCACCTTCTCGCAGCTGCCTCGCCGGCGGACCAGGAGCTCATCTCGAACGGCACCTTCGATTCCGGCACCGACCCCTGGTGGACGACGGGCGGCACCACCGCCGCGGCGCAGAGCGGGCAGATGTGCGTCACCGTGCCTCCCGGCACTGTCTCGCCGTGGGACTCGATCGTCGGCCAGAACGGCCTGGTGATGGAGCAAGGCAAGTCCTATTCGGTCAGCTTCGTCGCCTCCTCGAGCGTCCCGGTGACGATCCGCTCGATCGTCCAGCTCCCGGTCGACCCGTACACGGCGGCCTTCAACCAGCCGGTCACCGTCGGCACGAGCCCCGCCGCCTATCAGTTCACGTTCACGAATACGCTCCCCTCGGGCGCGGTCACGTACCAGTTCCAGCTGGGCGGCGCCGACGCGACCGGCTTCACCGTCTGCTTTGACGACGTCTCCGTGAAGGGCAGCAGGCAGGTCTACGTCCCCGACACGGGACCCGCGCTGCGCGTGAACCAGCTCGGCTACGTGGTGCTCGGCCCGAAGCGCGCCAACCTCGTGACCGACGCGACGACGCCGCAAACCTGGGAGCTCCTGAACGCCAAGGCCGAGGTGGTGGCGACCGGCGAGACAACGCCCTACGGCCTCGACGCCGCGTCCGGCGACAGGGTCCACCTCATCGACTTCAGCAAGTTCCGCAAGCCGGGCATCGGCTACACCCTCAAGGTCGGCGACGTCGTGAGCTACCCGTTCGCCATCTCAGGCGAGCTGTACAATCAGCTCCGCCGTGACGCGCTCGCGTTCTTCTACCACCAGCGGAGCGGCATCGCGATCGACGCGCGGTACGTCGGTGAGGCCTGGGCGCGCCCGGCCGGGCACCTGGGGCTCGCACCCAACCAGGGCGACACGCTCGTGCCCTGCGCCCCTGGCGTTTGCGACTACTCCCTCGATGTGCGGGGCGGCTGGTACGACGNNGCCGGCGACCAGGGCAAGTACGTCGTGAACGGCGGCATCGCGCTCTGGCAGCTCATGAACACCTGGGAGCGCTCCCGCCCCCACCACTCGGCGGACCGCGACCACGACGACGCCCGAGAAGTCTCGGAGCGCGCGAACCACAGCCCCGACCTCCTCGATGAGGCGCGCTGGGAAATGGAGTTCCTCCTCCGGATGCAGGTCCCCGACGGCCAGCCGTTCGCCGGGATGGCCCAGCACAAGGTTCACGACGACAACTGGACCGGCTTCCCCACCCGCCCGCAGGTCTGATTCGTGGTTTCGACCGGCAGCGGCCGTCGCTGGTGGCAGATGTAGGCGCTCCGTGCCGCCGGCGCGATTTTCGGCACGGCTGCCGGTTTCTGGACCTTGCTGGGTGATTTCCTGATCCACTGGCAGCGGGAGAAAAGCGGGGACGGAGCCGGCGGGCCCCGCCCCCTCAACAACCGCTGGGAGAAAAGCCAGCAAGGAGCATTCGATCATGGCT
>PMBV01000188.1:9840-25757 GCA_003153055.1 Myxococcales bacterium | reverse complement strand
CGAGGTGGGTGTCAGCCGAGGCCGGCTCGGCCAGCGCCCGATGAATGTGCTCGGGTTGGGCCAGAAGCTCGGCCAGCGCCTCGGTGGAAATTGCCCTGAAGTGGCTCGCCATCGCCATGCTGGCAGCCTACTGGTTCAGTTGCTAAACGCCCACCACACATGAACTTCGAGCTCACCGAGGTGCAGAGAGACATTCGGAGCATGACCCGCGACTTCGCACTGAAGGAGCTGACGCCCTTCGCCCGCAAGTGGGACGACGAGCACCAGTGGCCTCAGAGCGCGGTCGAGAAGCTGGNNATCAGCCGCGGCTGCGCCTCGACCGGCGTCATCATGAGCGCGCACAATTCGCTCTACTGCGACCCGATCCTCAAGTTCGGCACTGACGCGCAGAAGGAAGCCTGGCTCAAGCCCTTCGCCTCGGGCCAGAAGCTCGGGTGCTTCGGGCTCACCGAGCCTCAAGCGGGCTCCGACGCGGCCGCCCAGCAGACCGTCGCGGTCAAGAAGGGCGACCGCTACGTCATCAACGGGTCGAAGAACTGGATCACCAACGGCCCCAAGGCCGACGCGATGGTGTTGTTCACGATGACCAACAAGGCCGCCGGCCACAAGGGGATCACGGCCTTCATCGTGCCCACCGACACCAAGGGCTTTCGGCGCATGCCCCCGGATCGCAAGATGGGCATCACCGCGGCCTGGAGCTGCACCATGTACTTCGAGGACATGGAGCTTCCGGCCGAGAACCTGCTGGGCAAAGAGGGCGAGGGCTTCAAAGTGGCCATGTCGACCCTCGACGGTGGCCGCATCGGCATCGCCTCGCAGGCCCTCGGCATCGCCCGGGCCGCGATGGAAGAGGCGATCCGCTACTCGGGAGAGCGCCAGTCCTTTGGCAAGTACTTGAGGGAGCACCAGGCGATTCAATTCATGGTCGCCGACATGGCCACCGAGCTCGACGCGGCGCGCCTGTTGGTGTGGCGAGCGGCGCTGATGAAGGACCAAGGGGGCCGGTACTCCACCGAGTCAGCCATGGCCAAGCTCTACGCCTCCGAGATGGCGAACCGGGTGGCGCACAAGGCCCAGCAGATCTTCGGCGGCATGGGGTTCTCCAAGGAGATGGACGCCGAGCGCCACCTCCGCGACGCGCGCATCACCGAGATCTACGAGGGCACCAGTGAGATCCAGCGCATCGTCATCGCCGCCAACGTCCTGAAGGACTGACCCATGGGCCCCCTTCTGGTCGCTGTCGCGCTGCTGTCGGGGCCTCCACGGCGCGACGCGGTTCACCAACTGGTGAAAGACGTGGTCGCCAACCCCTCGGGCGTGGAGGACGGCGGGCTCGATGTGTCGCACCTGCCGTTCACTCCAGAGTCAATCAAGATGGTGGTGCTCTCGTTCCAGCCGCGGATACAGGCTTGCTACGAGGAGCACCTGGCCCAGCAGAAGCACGAGAAGGCACCCCAGGGCACGGTGAAGACCCGGTTCACCATCACGGCCGACGGCTACGTGAAGGGCGCCAAGGTGGTGAAGACGGCGAGCTCGCTCAAGGACGCCCATCTGCACGACTGCGTGGTGGCGGTGCTGTCGACGATGGAGTTCCCCAAGCCGCCCAACGGGAAGCCTCAGCTCATCGAGTTCCCCTTCAACCTGAAGGTGCAGCGCTAGCTCGCTGAGGAGGGCCCCGGTGGACCTCTCGTTGACCGAAGCACAGCGGCTCATTCGCCAGACGGCGCGGGCGGTGGCGAACGACGTCATCGCGCCCCGCTCGCGCGAGACCGATCGAACCGAACGCTTTCCCGCCGAGGTCTACCGGCAGCTCGGCAGCCTGGGCCTGTTGGGCGTCAACGTCTCGCCTGAGCTGGGGGGGAGCGGCGCCGGAGCGGTGGCCTACGCCCTGGCCATGATGGAGATCTCTCGAGCCTGCGCCTCGACCTCGGTGGGCATGGCCGTCACCAACATGTGCGCCGAGCTCATCGCCTCCTTCGGGACCCCGGCCCAGCGGTCGAAGCACGTGCCCCCGTTGGTGTCCGGCGAAGCGGTGGCTGGGGCCTTCGCGCTGTCGGAGCCGCACGCCGGCTCGGACCCCGGGGCCGCGCGGACCACCGCGGTGAGAACGGGCGAGGGCTGGGTGCTCAACGGCACCAAGCAGTGGATCACCTCGGGCGCCTACGCAGGCGTCATCGTGGTGTGGGCCCGCACCTCGGGGCAGGGGAATCGCGGCCTCTCGTGTTTCCTGGTCGAGAAGGGAACCCCAGGGCTCATCGTCGGCAAGGCCGAAGACAAGATGGGCCTCCGCGGCTCCAACACCGTGCCGCTCATCTTCGAGGAGTGCGCGGTGGGGGCCGACGCGTTGCTGGGCGAGGAAGGCGACGGCTTCAAGCTGGCGATGGTCGCGCTCGACGGCGGCCGTATCGGCATCGCCTCTCAGGCCTGCGGAGTGGGCCGGGCAGCGCTCGAGGCGGCCACCACCTACGCCAAGAGCCGGCTCGCGTTCGGCCACGCCATCGCCGACTTCCAGGCCATTCAGTTCATGCTGGCCGACATGCGGACGAGCCTCGACGCGGCCGAGCTGCTGACGCTCCGGGCCGCCTGGCGCAAGGAGACCTCGCAGCCCTTCACCAGGGAGGCCTCGATGGCCAAGCTGTTCGCCTCCGAGATGTCCAACCGGGTGTGCGATCGAGCCGTGCAGATTCACGGCGGGTACGGCTACGTCGACGATTTCCCCGTGGAGCGCTACCTTCGAGACGCCCGGGTGCAGACCATCTACGAGGGCACCAGTGAGATCCAGCGCGTCGTCATCGCGCGGGAGACGCTCAAGGCGCTCGACTGAGCCGGACCTCAAACGGCTGGTTCTGGTGCGGGGCGGCGATCCGATCGCCGAGGCATCGGCAACACCGAGACCGATGCCCAGGCGTCGGGCGTCGGGGAGTCCTTCCGCTTCGGCACGGACGCCGGCAAGCCCTACGGAGCTCAGCGCTTCGATAGCTATGCGAGCTTGGGGCAGTTCGTGTCGCTGCCAGCCATCTGCTCTGGGCCGTAGCGTTCGACGACTTCAGGCTAGGCGACTCCGGGTTGACTGGCTGACCCGCGGCGTGGGTCGAGGGCGAGACGGCGAACCTCGGCCCTGAGCTGGGCGACCTCTTGCTCTCGCTCGTGGGCCGCCAACCCGTGGAGCCCAAGCCAGCGGGCTGCGAGGAGCATCGCTCGGAGCCCACTCGGGTCGGCGGTGGCGGCGAGCTCTTCAGCTTCGTCCAGGAGCTCCAGCGCAGACCCAATGCTTGTTCCATCCACCGAGGCTCTGAGGCTCAGTCGGAGGAGCTCGGCGCGCACCCTGGCAATGGCCGGGTCGCCGCCTGCCCGAGCGCCGATGCGGCTGCCGCGCAGTGCGCGAGCCACGAGTCGCCGATCCGACTCGTGATCGAGCCACTTGAGCGCCCCCGACGGGGTCACCCACTTGAGCCCGTCAACCTCGCCTCCCGCGGCGAGCTGGCTCTCACGTACGAGCGCCATATGCCAGTAGAGGACGAGCTTGGGGCCGCGGCGCGAGCGGGAGTTGGTGGCTCCGGCGAACCCGGTGATGCGCGCACGGCACCCGGTCTCCTCTTCGACCTCGCGGAGTGCCGCCTCCTCCCATCCCTCGCTCCCGGTGAGCTTGCCCTTGGGGAGGCTCCAGTCGTCTCGGCGCGGGCGATGAATGATCGCGATGAGCCGCCCGGCAGGGCTCGACCGCCAAAGCAAACCACCCGCGGCGCGAACGACTGGCACGGAGAAACTCAATCACACCCTGGATTGTCGTGGAGCGAGTTCACCAACTTGTTACGCCTCGGTCACGCCGGCGCGGCAAATCGGCCCCACCTCCCGGGGACGAGCTCCGGCGCGGGTGGGCTCGGGGGAGACCGGTGGCTCTGTCCGCGGAACCAGCGGAGGCCTCTCTGTTCTGAGCAGCCGAGCGATTTGAAACGAGCGCGCCTTGTTGTTGCAATATCTGGTCGTTACGTCATGTTTTCTTGCGCCACCCGGGCTGAACGAGGCACAGTTCTGCACGTGGGCAAGCGGCTGGGTTCTCGGCGTGGTGGTCCTCGATAGGCGCTGCGTTGCTCACTCTCAGATCATCCATCTCGAACGGAGTACTGCCTTGTCCTCTGAACGCCTGTCGTCTGCCGTCATCATACTTGTGGTGCTCGCCGCGTGTGGAGACACCACCGCCCCGTCGTCAACCGCCACAGCCGAAGCCATGAAGGCATCGGGCCTGTTGCTCAAACCCGGGGTGACTGTTCTGCCAGAAGCCACCGCCGTGGCAGTCTCGGGTCAGCGGCTGGTAGTCCCGGTGAGGCGCTCCGCCCTCGACCTCGCTCCGGGGCAAGTCTTCATCGCCGGCAGCCACGCATACCGTGCCACGTCCCTCACTGACCTTGCCGACGGCGTGGAAGTGGCGACCGAGGAACCGAGCTTCTCCGACGTGTTCGACGCCATCAGCCTGCGTGGCGAGGCGACCATCGGTGCCTCCGACGTCCGCACCGAGGGTGCCGCGACCCTTACGGTCCCCAGCGCCACCCCTGCGACGGTCCTCCCCGCGGGCAACGCGCTGGTCACGGTCTCGTCGACGTCTTCCGCGCTCGTCTTCACTCTGAAGGACGTGGTCGTGGCCGACTTGAGCGCGTCGAACGCGTCGGTGCGCATCATCGCCAACGGGACGGTGACGCTCGATACGCCGACCATCACCTTCGATGTCACTTCGAACCCGAACGCTGCCCCCACGGCGAAGCTCGGCTTCCACGCCGGCGAGGCCAGCGACCTGACGCTGGACCTGCCCGCGGCACACGTCGATGCGAGCTACGTCGTGCCCCTGGCCACCTTCCAGGTGTCGATCCCCTACACCTTCAACATGGTCGCCATCGGAGGGCGCATCGACCTCGTCATCACTGCGAGCGGTGAGGCCCATGCGGTGGTGACCTTCACCGAATCAGTCTCCCTCGACGCCGGGCTGGTGGCCCAGGGCTCGACCGTAACGCCCGCCTCGACGGTGACCTCGCACTTCTCGGCGGCCGTCCCGACGGTGACCGGCGCTGTCACTCTGGGCGCCTCCCTCCGGCCCCGGCTGAGCCTGCTCGTGCTCCAGTACGACATCGCGGGCATGTATGCCCGGGTCGGCGTCGAGGTCAGCGCACTCGGGAGCGTGACCGCCGCCCAGCAGTGCGTCGACGTCGGCATCAGCGCCGCGGTGGGAATCAACGGCTACGTCAGCCTTCCGTTCTATGGCATCGACGCGCCGCTCTACGCGAACCAGTGGCCGCTCTACTCGAGCCATACCTGCAACCCGTGACGACTTCGAGCGCCCCAGACCTCCACGGTTGGTTCTGGCGCCTCATCGAGTAGTCTCCCTCGTCCATGGCCGTGTTCACCCAGATGCGCGAGCTGTTGACCAGCGTCACCGAGGTGACGACTCAGCACCTTCGGCTGGCCCGCCTCGAGCTCGAAGAAGACGCCCGCTTCATCGGTCGCCGGGTCGGCGTCATCGCCGCCCTCGCCCCGCTCATTCTGGTCGGCTACGGCTTCATCTGTGTCGCCCTGGCGCTGGCCCTCAGGCGCGTGCTGTCGGCGGATCTCGCGTTTCTGCTGGTCGGGCTGGCGAACCTCGTCGGAGGCGTGGCCGGCATCGCCTGGGCGGCCAAGGCGCTCCAAAGGCGCCAGGTGATGGGCACCACCCTCACCGAGCTCAAGACGACGTCGGCGGTGGTGCTCAGGACGGAGGGCAAGCCGTGACGAGCAGCCTGGTTCCAGCTCCCCAGCCCGCGACGACGCCCGACTCGACCGAGTCGGCCCGGCGCGATCTCCTCGTCGCCCGCGAACACTTGGCCCAGAGCCTCGAGTCGTTCGAGGGAGCCGCGTCCTCCCTCAATCGACTCAGGGCGCTGGTGCGTACCCGGCCGGGCCTGGCGCTCGGTGGTGCGTTTCTCGTGGGGTATGGCCTCGCTCGTCTGCTACGGAGACGTTGAGGACGAAAGGAAGGGCTACCGAATGGAAGGCACTCCCCAGTCATCACCCCCGGAGCACGAGGCCGGCGAGCCGTTCAAGGAGCTCTCGGAGCGCCTGGGCCCCAAGCTCGAGGAGGCCCAGGCACGGCTGCGGGAGGCCAATGAGCAGGTGAAGGGCTTCATCAAAGAGAACCCCGGCTCCTGTCTCCTCGGCGCCGCGGTGCTCGGGTTCGTCATCGGGCGGTGGGCCTCCCGCGATGAGTAGCGACGACAGACGGCGCGCCCCGCTGGCCGAAAAGGGCCTCGGTCTCGCCAAGGACGTCAACGACGCCCTCAATAGCGCGGCGGCCGCGGTGGGCCTCAGCGAGCAGGTCGAGAAGAGCCCCTACGCCATGATCGGCGCGGCGCTGGGCGTGGGCTACGTGCTCGGCGGAGGCCTCTTCACGCCCACCACTGCGCGACTGATGCGCCTGGGCCTCAAGCTGGCCAAGGTACCGGTCGTACAAGACAAGATCCTCGAGGTGGCGGAAGCTGCCCTCGACGGCCTGTTGGCGAGTACCAAGAAGCCTGAACCGAAGTGACTCGCGATGAAAGGAGGCGGTGATGTGGAGAACGCTCAAGAGGCGACTGCCAGACGTCGATCGAGATGATCTGCTCGATCTCATCGGGCTCGAGGCGCGCAGATCGGCGGGCGACCGCCTCGTGCCGGCCCTCGCGATCTTCGGCGCCGGGGTCTTGGTCGGTGTCGGGCTGGGGCTGATGCTGGCTCCCAAGGCGGGCAGGGAGCTGCGAGATGATCTCCGCGAGCGCCTGGCCCGTGGTGAGGCGGCGCGGTCCGATGGGTCGGTCGCCTCCGCCGAACCGCCGCGCGTGGGCTAATGGCTCCTGGGCGCAAGTCGAAGAGGTCGGCGAGCCACGGCCGGGGGAAGCCAGCCAAGGGCTCACCGGCCAAGGCCGCGGCCAAGGGGCAGCGAAAGAAGCAGGCCCAACCCGCGACGAAGCGAGCCGCGAAGCCTCCGGCCGCTCAGCCGTTGGCGATGTCGACGGTCCGCAAGGCACGCCGGAGCGCCATGGCCTCCGACTTCCCCTCGCCTGACGCCACGCCGCCGATGGAAGCCGCGGCCATACCCGCGGCCGGAGCCACTCCACCACCGGTCATGGCACGACCAGCACTCCCCATCGAAGGTCTCGACCCCGACGCGACGCCGCCCCCGGGTCCAACACAACCGGTCTTCCTCACGCCTCCTGGGGCGACTCCGCACCACCTCTCGGAGGCTCCCCCAGCGCTGCCGCCGCCCGAGCCCGAACCTCGACCTCCCGACGCCACGCCTCCGATGAGCGCGCCAGCCGATGCAAACGACGCCCACGCGACGCCGCCGTTGCTGGGAGACGACGAGGCGATCATGGTCCTGCCGCCGGCGATCTTCGACATGCAGGCGGCGGCTCACTCGGCCGTCGCGCTGGCCCGCTCAGCAGAGGCCCTCGAGCCGAGCTTCACTGCCTGGGAGGCACTCCGGGGCGAGCAGCGTCGCGCCATGAGGGCCATCGAGGCAGAGCTGCGGCGCATCGAGGAGCAGGGGGTACTTCTCTTGCGGGCGGTACGGGCGGCAGTGGAGCGTCACCAAGACTCCGACGCCGTCGCCACCAGCGCCGAGGCGACGCTGTCGGGGGCGCGGGCCGAGCTCCTCCGTCAACGGGAGCAAGCCGAGCTCGCCGTGGCCCAGGCCAGCGAGGCCATTCGTGCCGAGCTGTCAGCCCGCGTCGGCCGGCGCGCCACGCTCGTCAAACCCCAGCTCCGCCTCATGGTGCGCAGCCTGCCGGGTGGCCGTCGCATCTTGCACCTCGCCCGGCCCAGTCCCGACGACGCGGTGGTGTTGCTCCACATCTTCTGCCGGCGCATTCCCTCCCGCTTCGGCTACCTCTTCGACGACTCCACTGACGATCCGCTCCTCCCCGCGGAGCTCTTCTTCGCCGAGGAAGGGGTCGACGGCGACACGAGGCCCGCGGCGGATGCCTTCCTCCAGCACCTCCAGCGACTTCCCACCGTGTGGCCCATCAAGGCGATCGTCCCCCTCTTGGTCGACGGCCTCCTGGTGCTCTGGCGGGCTCGCGGGGCTGTCCTCGAGGCCGAGCTGGCCGATGGGCCGAGCTTTCGCAACCTCTTGACCGAGCACGAAGCCGAACGGATCGTCGGGCAACTGCTGGGCCTCAAGCTCGAGGGCCAGCTGGGGCTCGAGCTCGCCCGCGGCTGATCGTCAGGGCCCGGTCTTCACGATGGCGAGATCGGCCGTGCCCGCCAGCACCGCCGAGCCCGTGAAGAGGTTGGCGCTCTTCGGCCCACCGAGCTTCGCCGCCTGCATGACGATGACGTAGTTCCGGTCTGTCTGGGGAAAGGCCGAGCCCGGAATGGTGACGAGCGTCCTTTGCCAGTCACTGGGCGCCACCACCAACTTGAGGAACTCGAGCGGCGTCTGAGGCACGTTGGTGTAGGTGGGCGCTCCTCGAGTGCCGTCGAGGGCGACGGGGAAGACGTTGACGAAGCCCAGCGGTCGGCCCTGGCCGAGCGGCGGGTCGGGCCGAGTGAAGGTGAACGAAGACCCAGCGGCGAGGCTCACGTAGCCGCCGGCGGGGTGGAAGGCCGCGATCTCCTCGTGGTCGGGCACCTGGGCGACCTCGGCGACGTAGGTCACTCCAGCCAGCGTCATCGAGAAGTCGTAGGTGGCACCGTTCTGGTACGTGAAGCCGGCGTCGGGACCCAGGGCGTAGCTCCCACCTCCTTGGTCGGCCAGAGACCAGGACCGGCCCCCCACCTGCTCGAGGGTGACGGTCGCCCCAGGAAGGCCCTGCGGCGCCACGTCGAGGCTCTCAGACTGACGTTGGCCGAAGAAGACGTAGGCCAGGTCGAGCCTGGGCACGAGCACGCCGGCGTCGAGCAGTGCCCCCGCGTCGAAGGCGAAGCCCGCGTCGGGAAGGGTCAGCCCCGCGTCGAGCCCGTTGCCCGCCAGCGCGCCGGCTTTCACCTCGACCGCCGGAGTCGAGAGCACCGTCGAGATGGCCACCGTCTTGGACGTCGCCTGGCTGGCCAGGTTACAGCCCGAGACCCACACCAACGCCGTGGACACCCACATCTTCGTCGCAGTCTTCATGGCCCTTTCCAGCATAGTCTCGGAGCCCGGTGGCCACGAACCCCATTCAATCAGCCTGGCTCCGTTTCATCCGCAAGTTCGGGGTCTCCTTCTTCTGGGCCTGCGTCTTCTCTCTGGTCTTTGGCGGCGCCGCGTTCTTTCGCGTCGAGCGGAGAGATCTCGAGGGCGAGCTTCGCTGGCACGCGGCCGCCCGTCTGCTGCTCGAGCGAATGGAGTGGGCCACCTTCGACTGGCGGGCGCGCCAGGCGGGGGCCCAGGCCGAGCGGCTCGACGACGTGGTCATCGTCGGGGTCGACGAGGAGACGGCGGCCAACACCCGCGAGTCGGAGCACCGGGAGTGGGCGATGAACCCCTGGCCGCGAGAGCTCCTCGGCAGCGTGATCGAGCAGGTCGTCAGAGAGGGCGCCGCGCTGGTGGTGGTCGACCAGTCGCTGGCCGACGTCTCTCCTCACTTCTGTGCCCCCTGCCGGCCAGAGCCGGGCCGCCAGAGTGATGACGAGCTCTTGGGCAACCGCCTGAAGCGCCTCGACGGAAAGGTGGTGTCTGCCTTCGAGTGGCGCCGCGAGGCCCGTCGTTCGCCCGATCGCCCGCTTACGCCGTTTTTGCTCAAAATCGTCGAGGTCAAGCGACCGGAGGACGCCCTGGAGCCAGTGCGGGAGATCCTCACTCGCCGGGCGACGGCCTACCTGACTCCCGACGGGGCCAGCGTGGGGGTGCTGTGGGCGGGGGCGACGAGCGAGGCCAAGGCCCGCGCGCTCTTCGCCGAGCTCGACCTCAGGGGCTCGCCGCTCATCCGTCCGTTGACTCCGGCCGACGACGAGCACGAGCTCACCCGCGACTGGCTCCTCGCCCAGACCGCCCAGGTTCAGCTCAGCGGCCTCGACGCCGAGGTGCTGCCCCGGGCGGGGGCCATCGACGGGCCAGTGCCTGCGTTGCTGATGCCCGAGGCGCCTTCGGGCGCGGTGACGATGACGCCCGACAACGACGGCGTGCTGCGAGCGCTCCCGCTGCTCCTGGCGTCGAACGACTCGCGCCCGGCCGTGCTCCCCTCGGCGGCGCTCCAGGCGGTGCTTCGTCTGGCCCATTCGCCAGCGGTGGAGCTCGGCAGTGCGAGCCTCGCCGCCGCCAGCCGTTTCACAGTGCCGGTCGACGCGCAGGCCTTCATGACGCTCCTGTGGGACGCCGAGGAGCCTGGGAGGGCAGGGCAGGGCACGGTGAAGCGCGAGGTGCCGGTGTGGCGGCTGTTGGTGAACCGCGCCGACGACGACGCCGACCGAGGCGTTCGGCACTACGACAACGAGCTCACGGGTCGGGTGGTGGTGTTCGCCGATCTCAGGCGCCCCACGGTCACCACTCCGGTCGGCGCCTTGTCGCACGCCGCCGTCCTCGCGCAGGCGATCACCAACCTGATGCACGGTCGAGCGGTGGCGCGAGCTCGCCCTGAGACTGATTTCTGGCTGACCGTGGCCTTCGCGGTGATGGGCAGCGTGCTGGCCGTGGTGTGGTCGAGCCTCGTTCGTCGACCCGGCTGGCTCGCCTGGGTCGTCACCATCACGCTGGTCATCGCGTTGCACACGCTGGTGGCGAGACAGCTCTTCGTCACCCAGCACCGCTGGGTCGCCATGGCCGCGCCGCTGTGGGCCTACAGCCTGACCTTCCTCGCCTCCCTCGGCTATGCCGGTGCGCTGGAGCAGAGCCTGCGAGATTTCATGTTTCGGGCCCTGGGCGGAGCGGTGCGGGCCGACGTGTTTCGGCGGGTCGAGCGAGATCTCGCCCTGATGCAGCCCGAGCGCCGCGAGCTCACCATCTACTTCAGTGACATCGAGGGCTTCACCGCCGTGGCTCAGACCCGGGAGCCGCGAATGGTCGCCGCGATTCTCCAGGAGTACCTGGGTGAGATGACGACGGAGATCCTCGACCAGGAAGGCCACGTGGACAAGTACCTGGGCGACGGCCTGATGGCCTTCTGGGGCGCCCCCGTCGAGCTCCCCGACGCCGCCGCGATCGCCTGCTCCGCCGCCCTCGCCATGCAGGCCCGCTTCGAGGTGGGCCGCCCGGAGTGGGAGCGCCGCTGTGATCATCCGCTGGTGCTCCGCGCGGGCATCGACGCCGGCCCCACGCTGGTGGGCGAGATGGGCACCATGCACCGGGTCAACTACACGGTGATGGGCGACCCGGTGGCCACCGCCGCGCGGCTCGAGTCGCTGGCCAAACACTACGGCGCCCGCATCCTCGTCGGGCCCGCCGTCGTCGCGGGCGCGGGGCCTCGGTTCCTCTTCCGCGAGGTCGACTCGGTGCGCTTCGGCCGGTCACCTTCGCCAGTGCGGGTCAGCGAGCTCCTCGGGCTGGCCGTCGAGCTCGAGGCCGAGGGCCCCCAACTCGAGCGCTTCGCGGCGGCCCTGAATCACTACCAGAAGCGTCGGTTCCCCGAGGCCAGGGGCGTCTTCGAGGCGCTCGCCAAGCTGCGGCCAGGCGATCGCCTGATCGAGCGATACCTGGCCCGCTGCCGATACTACGAAGCCACCCCACCTCCCGAGGCGTGGGACGGCGTCTTCACTGGCCCAGAGAGTTGAGCGACCTGGCCTTCTTCCCGCGCAGGTCTCGCGGGCGGGCCCCCTTCGCCTGGGGAGCCTCGGCCGCCACCTCGTGCCGGGCGAAGAAGTCGGTGAGCTTTGGCCACAGCGTCTTCGCGGCGTGCTTCGACACCACGGCCCCGACGTGGCCACCGGCCAGGTGCAGGCGCTGCTTCTCGGTCGAGCCGATGGCGTCCAACAGGGCGGCGGCGCTCGGCGCTGGCACGATGTTGTCGTGCTCGAAGGTGACCGCCATGGTGGGGCAGGTGAGGCGCGCCAGGTCGACCCGCTGGCCACTCAAGGTGAAGCGGCCATCGAGGAGGAGATCCTTCTGGTACAGCTCACCGATGTAGCGACGGTAGAACTCCCCGGGGATCGACACGTTGTCGTTGCCCCAAGTCTCGAGGGCGAAGAAGCCGTCGAGGAACTCGTCGTTCCAGGCCCGGTCGATGAGGGTGACGGCCTTCTGCAAGGTCAGCGTCGGCCGGAGCATGTGAAAGGCCGACTGCAAGAGCTGCCAGGGCACGGTGCCGGTGGCGTCGACCAGGGCGTCCACGTCGAAGCCCTTGGTGCGAGTCCACGTCGACAACAGGCTGTCGTCGCGAAAGCGAACCGGGGCGGCGAGGGCCACGAACGAGGCCAGACGGGCCGGGTGCACCGCGGCGTGAATGGCCGCCAGGGTTCCACCCATGCAGTAGCCCAGCACGTGGGCCTGACCGCCGGGTGCCGTCTCGCTCGCCTTTCGCAGCGCGCGACCCAGGGCTCGATCGACCAGATCATCGAAGGTGACGTAGCGATCCTCGTGGCCCGGCGTGCCCCAGTCGATGCAGTAGACCTCGAAGCCCTGCCGCACCAGGTACTCGGTGAGGCTCTTCCCCGGCATCAGATCGAGCACGTAGTGGCGGTTGATGAGCGAGGGCACCATCAACACAGGGGTCTTGTACTGGGGCCCCTCGGGGCGAGGGCGGTACCGCAAGAGCCGCCACTTGTTCTCTTGCCAGGCCACGTCGGCCGGCGTCACCCCCACCTTCGGCCGAGGGCGCCGCAACAGCCCCACGAGGTTCCTCAGCCGGCTCATCCGTAGAGCGCCTCCAGCTCGGTCGCGAAGGCGGCGTACACCTGCTTCCGGCGGAGCTTGAGCGTGCTGGTCAAGAAGCCGCCCTCGATGGTGAGCGGCGTGTCGATGATGGTGAAGCGCTTGAGGCTCTCGAACTGAGCCAGCTGGGCGTTGACCCCATCGATGCGCTTCTGCACCAGGGCCTTGGCGGCCTCGAGGCGCTGCGTACCGGGCGGCACGCCATCACGATCGAGCTGAGCGTCGACCGCCGGTTGGTTCAGCCACACCCCGGCCACCAGGTACTTCTTCCCGTCGCCGTACACCACCACCGACGAGATGAAGGGGTCGTCCTTGAACCGCTGCTCGATGTTGGCCGGGGGGACGTTCTTGCCCCCCGCGGTCACCAGAATGTCTTTCTTGCGATCGATGATCTGCAGGAACCCGTCAGGGGTGAACCGCCCGATGTCGCCAGTCTTGAACCAGCCATCGGGGCCGAAGGCGTCGGCCGTGGCGCCTGGATCCTTGTGGTAGCCCGAGAACACGCTCGGGCCCCGCGCGAGGATCTCGCCGTCCTCGGCCAGGGTGACCTCGACCGAGGGCAGCGTCTTGCCCACCGAGTCGAACCGGAACGCCTCGGGGCGATTCAGCGTCAGCGTCGGCGAGGTCTCGGTGAGACCGTAGCCCTCGATGATCAAGAGGCCAGCCGCGAGGAACTGCTCCTTCACCTCGCGCCTGAGGCCAGCCCCACCCGACAGACAGAAGCGGAGGCTCCCTCCAGTGGCGGCCCGCAACGCGTCGGCCTGCCGGGCGGCGGTGAGCTCCTGACGAGCCCCCAGCGCCAGCTTCTCCCACACCGCGGGGACGCTCATGAACACCTGGGGCTTCACCTCGGCCAGGTGCTGCATCACCAGCGGAGGCGTCGACAGGTACGTCACCCACCCCAGGGTGTTCCCCAGGCACGCTTCGCCGAACCCGAAGATGTGGCTCATCGGCAACCAGAGCAGATCGACGTCGCCCTGCTCGAGCAAGGGGGCGTTGCACCGGAGCCAGTCGAGCCCGTTGACCCCGACGTTGCGGTGCGTGAGCGGCACGCCCTTGGGGTTGCCCGACGTACCGCTGGTGTAGATGAGCTGGGCGACGCTCTCGAAGGCCACCGCCCCCAACAGGCTGTCGAACTCGGTCGGCGAGGCCTCGTCACGCGCCGCGCCGAGCTCCTGCGCCCGCGCCCAGGTGACGATTCGCTGCTCGGCATCGGCCAGGTCGGGAGCCTTGAGGCCCCTCGCGCGGAGGCGCTCGATGATCGGCGCCAGCTCGACCGGGCGCTCACCCAAGGTCACCACCCGCACCAGGTTCCCCCGCTCACCCCATGACTCGAGCACCCGCTCGAGCAGGGCCTCGGTGTCGACGAACAGCACCCGCGCGTCGGAGTGGCCGAGCACATAGGCCGCCTGCGCCGCGGTGCTCGCCGGGTAGATCGGCACCACCGCTGCGCCCATGCTCTGCGCGCCCATGGCCGCCGAGATCCACTCGAGGGAGTTGGGTGCGTAGATGGCGGCCCGCTCTCCCGGCAACAGGCCGACCGAGGAGAGGAAGAGCGCCGCGCGGCGCACCAACGTCGCGTAGGCGCCCCAGGTGACGGCGTGCCAGTCGCCATTGACGGTGGGCAGCATGAAGCGCGGCCTCGCCCGCCTCAGCGGGAGCGTGTCGAAGATGGCGTGTGGAGCGGGCTTGAGATCGAGAAAGGGCGTGATGTCCAAAGGTCATCCTCTCTTGGGTTGTTTGAGCTCGGCCAGCTCGTCCTCGAGATCGAGGAGTCGGCTGTTGATTTGGTTGAGGGCGTGCAGCGTCCGCTCCTGGTCTCTCCGGTTGGGCAACCCGAGGGTCGACCACCAGCCCTGCACCACCCGGTCACCCACGCGCTTGACCCTCATGGTCGTGGTGAGCAGCACCCCGACGGGCTGGAGCACCGAGGGTTTCTTGAGCACTCGCTCCAGCGTGTTCGCGGTCCGCCCCTCCCAGCCGTCGAACCTCACCTTCAAGCGCTCCCAGCGGCTCATGCAGTGCTCCCACGTGAATGCTGCATTGCAGCAATTTCGTTTAACATGAATGGTAGCTCGAGGTCTGAAAGTCAAGGCCAGCCTGGGACGAAAGGGAAGGCCGGTGCTACGAAGCCACCCATGCTGGTGAAGAAATACGGGAATCGGCGGCTCTACGACACGGAGGCGAGCCGGTACATCACCCAGGAGGATCTCACCGAACGGATCCGCGCGGGGGCCGACGTGCGAGTGGTCGACGCCAAGACGAGCGCCGATATCACCCAAGAGACGCTGACGCAGATCATCATCGCGGGCCGCGGAGCCGAGCGCATCCTCCCGGTTTCGCTGCTCCATCGCCTGATTCGCCTGCGAGACGACGCCCTGGCAGATTTTCTCGGCCGCTACGTCGAAGGGGCCCTCGAGCTCTACCTCCAGGCCAAGAAGACCAGCCAGTCGCTCATGCCCTTCAACCCCATGGTGACCCTGTTCGGCCAGCAGCCCTACGGCCTGTGGCCTCAGTCGCCGCAGGGCGCGACCCAGCCACCTGCCAGCGCCCCTCCCGAGGCCCCGGCCCCGCCCGACACCCTCGCGGCGCTGCGCCGAGAGCTCGACGAGCTGAAGGCCTCCCTGCACAAGCGAAAGAAATGAGGGCGGTTTTTGTGCAGTGCACAATTACGCCTTGACGGAGGGGGGGTGGTGGCTATCTTTGGTGTGTTCCGGTCGATGGGCGACCGGTCGTTGAAGTTCGCCACACGAGAGGAAGAACCGCCATGGCCGAGACCAAGACCGATGCATCCGCGATTCCCGGAGTCGAGAACATCAAGAAGCTCTACGAGGACAACGCCGGCCGCGTGGGCCAGCTCTTCGACGAGGTGGGCAAGGCGCACACCAAGTGGATCGAGTACGGCAACACGCAGATCGACGAGATGAACGAGGTCCTGAAGACCCAGTTCAACTACTTCAACGATCTCGCGGCCGGCTGGCGCAAGCTGTCGGTGGACACCTTCAAGAAGTCCGTCGACACCATCTCGAAGTGAGCAGCGCTCCAGCTGGGCCTTCGCCGTGCCTCCAGGTGGTCTCTGGGGCACGGCGAACGTGTGTCTGGCCTAGGGTGACTGGTGTGAAACGCGCTCGGT
>PMBV01000188.1:9661-9829 GCA_003153055.1 Myxococcales bacterium | reverse complement strand
CGGTCGGCGTTTCACACCAGTCACCTCGCACTTTAGCGTTTCCTCTCGATTCGGCGCCGCGCTACGACGAGGTGCGAGGTGCCCCTTTCGGGCACGGTGGTCGCGCACCCTTGCCACGGAGTCACCATGCAATTGAAGGACTTGAAGATCATCGTCACCGGCGGGGCC
>PMBV01000188.1:0-9584 GCA_003153055.1 Myxococcales bacterium | reverse complement strand
AACAACGCCGGCATCCTCCGCGACGGGCTCCTGGTGAAGAAGCGCAAGGACACCGGGGCCATCGAGAAGATGTCTCTCGAGCAGTTCAACGCCGTCATCGCGGTGAACCTGACCGGCGCGACGTTGATGGTTCGAGAGGTGGTGGCGAAGATGGCCGAGTCCGGGCAGCGGCCTGGAGTCATCGTCAACATGTCCTCCATCGCCCGCCACGGGAATCGCGGGCAGTCGAACTACGTCTCGGCCAAGGCGGCGCTGGCCGCCAACACGGTCACCTGGTCTCGCGAGTTCGCTCCGTTCGGTATCCGCGTGGGAGCCGTCGCGCCCGGCATGGTCGAGACGCCGATGACGTCGGGTATGAACCAGAAGGCCCTCGACGCCTTCACCGCCAGCATCTTGGTCGGTCGGATCGGCAAGCCGGAGGACATCTGGCTCGCGGTGAAGTTCGTTCTCGAGTGCGACTACTTCACTGGCCGCACCATCGACGTCGACGGCGGCCTGGGCTTCTGAGGGCAGCCGCGTCGAACCATGGTATGAGCTCAGCTCACGCGTGGAACGTTTTTACAAATACCATGGCCTGGGCAACGACTTCGTGGTGCTCGACCGCCGCGACACGGGCATCGACATCGACGCCGAGACCTCTCGACGACTGTGTGATCGGCACTTCGGCATCGGCGCCGACGGGGTCCTGACGATTCTCCCCGAGGTTGGGGCCGCCGGGCGAATGGTGGTGCACAACGCCGACGGCAGCATCGCCGAGATGTGCGGCAACGGGCTGAGGTGCGTCGTCAAGCACCTCGCCCAGTCCGATGCCAACCGGCCCACGAGCCTCAGCGTCGCCACGGGGGCGGGGCTCTTGGCGTGTGAAGTGGCCTGGGGCCCTGAAGGCGCGGAGGAGATGACCGTGGCGATGGGGCCGGCCCGACTCGAGTCGCCCATCCTCCCCAATGGAGGCCCCTTCGTGGCCCAGCCCGTGGGCGCCTTCTCGGGCACCGCGGTCAGCATGGGGAACCCGCACCTGGTGCTGCTTAACGCGCCCCACTCGGCGGCGGCCACGGTGGGGCCCGAGCTCGAGGTTCACCCGCTGTTCCCGCATCGCACCAATGTCGAGCTCGTTCAGCCGATGGAGGGCGGGCTCGACGTGGTGGTGTGGGAGCGGGGGGTCGGCCTCACGTTGGCCTGCGGCACCGGCGCCTGCGCGGCGGTGGTGGCCTCGGCCCTCGCCGACGAGAGCCCGTTCGACGCCTGGGTCCCGGTGCGACTCCCCGGCGGGCGGCTCGCGATCAAGGTCTCGAGCGATCGATCGCAGGTCTGGCTCAAGGGGCCGGCCCGCTTCGTCTTCGAGGGCGCTGTTCCGTGACCTTGGAGGAGCGCTCCCTGGCCATCGGAGGGCTCGTCGACATCGAAGCCCTCCAGGAGCGGATCCTCACCGAGCTGTGTGAATTGTGCAGTGCACAAACAGCGGCCTTGTGGGTGGCTGGCGAGCACGTGGGGCTGAGGCTGCGGGCCTGGCGAGGCCAGGTCGACCGGGCCGGGTTACCCGAGCTGATCGAGCCATCGTTGGTGCAGGAGACCACCTGGAGAGCAGGGACGACGCTCCTGGTGCCGCTGGTGACGCAGACGGGAGCGCTGGCGGGGCTGGTACAGCTGGGCGATGGGGCCCAGGCCGAGTTTGCCGATCAGCTCCTGGGCGAAACGGGGTGGCTCGGTCGCTTCGCCGCTCAGGCGCTCGAGGTGGCGACTCACGTGGCGCAGCTCCAGCGCCAGGGCTTGCGGGAAACGACGACCGGGGCCTACACGGCCGTCTATTTCGCCGACTGCGCTCAGCGCGAGCTGTCCAAGGCCCGGCGCTATGGGCGCTCGTTCTCGCTGTTGACCTTCAGCCTCGATCACCTGGCTCAGCTCCGGTTGCGCCTGGGGCACGCGGCCGCGCGCCAGGCCTTGGAGATCGTCTCGAGGGTCATCGCCGGGGCGGTGCGCGAGTCTGACGTGGTCGCCAGCTCGACGGGCCACGAGCTCCAGGTGCTGCTCCCGGAGACCGATGCCTTCGGCGCGGTGCTCTTCGTGCGCCGGGCCCTGGCCGCGGTTCGCGAGGACCCCGCCGCTCGGGCGCTCGAGGCGCGGGTGCCCATGGGGCTCATCGGCGGCGCCGCCACCTTCCCCCGCGACGGAGGCGAGCTCACCCTGCTGTCGGCCCACTGCCGGCGCCGCATGGACGAGCTCAGAGGCTCGCTGGCCAGACAGCTGCACCTCGACGAGCTCGGCTTCTGGGACGAGGTCGACCTGCTCCTGGGCACGCCGGGCTCGCCGCGGCTCCCGCTGGCGTCGGGAGAGCCGTCGAAGCGGGGCCGGGTGGCGGAGGCGTTGTTCGACGAGTTGCAGCACGAGATCGTCCGCGAGCTGTTGCGCGAGCCAGCCGCCAGAGCGCTGGTGTATGTCGCCACGGCCGCGATCCACGCCGAGCTCCCGGTCCTCCGTGCGCTGGAGGCCGCGCCGCCACACTTCGCCCCCAGGGTCTACGTGTTGGGGCGGAGAGCAGACGTGGGTCGGCACCCGGTCGCGACGCCGATCTTCCTCGAGGGCGAGGAGCGCCTGGCCCAGCACCAGCTGCTCCTCTGGTTGGGTGACGGGGCCGCCTACGGGCTTCTGCAGCGGGCGGGGAAGGGGGCCGGCTGGGGTTTCCACACATCGGACCCGTCGCTCGTCGAAGGGCTCGTGTCCAAGCTGCAAGGTGAGTACGACCTCAAGCCGTACTGACGACATGGCGCCGCAACGCAAGATCCTCATCGCCGAGCCTGATCTCGACGCCGTCAGGCCGGTCACCAAGGCCCTGCGCACGCGCGGCTACCACGTGCACTACGCACGTGACGGCTCGAAGGCGCTGGAGGTGGCCGTGCTTCGGCACCCCGATCTCATCCTCTTCGATGAGCAGTGCCCCCTCATCGAGGTGCGCTCCTTCGTTCAGATTCTCCAGACCAACCCCCGCACCAGCGACATTCCGGTGCTCGTCTCGACCTCGGGCGGGCTTCAGCTCAACGGGCTCCGCGCCGATGTGGTGCGGAAGCCCTTCGATCTCGACGAGGTGCTCTCGAGGGTCGAGCAGCTGTGCCAGCGGGTGGAGATGGCGCGGCAGCTCAAGGGCGACGGGCGGCAGACCGAGGGTGGCCTCGCGCAGCTCCCCCTCACCGATCTCCTGCAGATCCTCTCGGTCAACCACCGCACCGGACGCCTGGTGCTGTCGAATGGAGCCGAGCAAGGGGAGCTCGCCCTGGCGGTGGGCAGGCCGATCAACGCTCGCATCGGTCGGGTCGAAGGAGAGAAGGCCCTGTTTCGGCTCGTCGGTTGGCGAGAAGGCACCTTCGTGTTTCACCCTGGGCCGGCGGCCGATCGCGCCCTCATCTCGCGAGCCATGGAAGACGCCCTCATGGAGGGCATGCGCCAGACCGACGAACGGGCCCGGCTGCTCGCGACCCTGCCTCCGCTGGATCAGGCTCTGGCGCTGACCCCGGGAGCGGCCGAGCTGGCCGAGCCAACCCCCGCGACGCGCGAGCTCACCCTGCTGATGGATGGCCCCCGCCGGCTCGACGAGCTGCTCGACCTGGCTGGGTCACCGGATCTCGAGCTGCTCGCCGCCGTCAAGACGCTCCTCGACGCGGGTTGTGCGCAGCCGGTAGACATGCCCGCCTCGAGCCAGGTCGAGCTCCTCGCTCCGGCCGAGCTCCACGCCCTCAAAGGCCGGCTCATGCGAGGGAGGCCGGCTCACGCGACGAGCGTGGTGAAGCTGGCCGTGTGCGGCACGGGCCCCAAGGCGGGGCGCTGGCTGCTCGCCTCGTTGCCTCAGCTGGTACCGACGGCCCCGGAGCCGCGGGCGTTGCGCAGCAGCTTCGGAACCATCGGGCGCATCGCACTTGACGAAGGGCTGTGCGTCGATCTCGTGCTGGTGCCCCCGGAGGAGGGGACCCGGCCCCTGTGGCGGCCCTTCTTCACCTCGGCGCTGGGAGCCCTCGTCCTCGAGACGACCGCCCCGGTCATGAGCCTGGCTCGATTCTGTGGCTTCGAGCTCAAGCTGCCGCTGCTCGTGGTGATGGGGCGAGCTCAGGGCGCGCCGGGGTCGCCGACCTCGGTGCCACCCGAGCTGCGTGGCGCCCCTGCCGGCGTGGTGGCGGTGTATGCCGACCTGCCGACGGCGCTCCGATCACTGTTGCTCATCGCCCTCGAGCCACGCGGCGCGGCTCCCGAGGCCCTCGCCCGGCTCCTCGGGGGTGTGGGCTGACCCGAACGGCCGGCGTCACCCTGGGGGGCGAGCGCGACTGCGGGGACTTGTGAGTGGCCGGCCCCATGCACAGGGCCCACAGCATGCAGACGCTCTCTCCATCGACCATGAGCCTCGTCGCCACCGCGGCGAACGATCTGCCCGTCAATGGCAGCGTGGACCGTGCTCGTCGCCGCGAGCGCGACCGCAAGCTTCGCGGGCCAACCTGGGCCGAGCCTCGCAGCGAGATCATTCCCGCGTGAGCAGCGTCTGACGGACCCCAGGGAGCCGGCACAACAGCTCGAACTCCGCGTCGTCGAGCGTGGCGCGGTGAGCGGTTCGTATCCGCTCCAGGCGCACCTCGACCCGCACCGCACCACCTCCGTCGTCGACGCGAACCGCCAGCGGAGCGCCTCCTTGCGCCACGCAGGCCGCGATGTCCTTCTGGAGCGCCAGCAGCCGCCGCGAGATGCGGGAGGCACGCTTGCCTTCAGGGGTCGCGAAGGTGTGGAAGTGCCGGTTGCGTGAGAGCGGACGGCTCGGGTCGAGCATGCGCTCCACGAGCCGGCGAATGAATGGGTCCATCTTCATGCGAGGGGCCCGAGCGTATGTCAGAATCGCCCGAGAGTGAGCCACGCTTCTCGACCCGGTTGGAGTGATGGCCCGAGGCGACCCTGAGGTTCCGGCTCCTGTTCCCCGCCTTCGGGCTGGGGTACCTGTTGTCGTACCTGTACCGCACGGTCAACGCGGTCATCTCGCCGCAGCTGAGCCAGGAGCTGACGCTGAGCCCCGCATCGCTGGGGTTCTTGACGAGCACCTACTTCCTCGCCTTCGGGTTGGCCCAGCTCCCTCTGGGGATGTTGCTCGATCGCTTCGGGCCCCGTCGGGTCGAGCCAGCGCTCCTGGGCCTCGCTGCGCTGGGTGCCCTGCTGTTCTCCAGAGCCCAATCGCTGGGGGCGCTGGTGGTGGCCCGTGGGCTCATCGGCGTAGGGGTGGGGGCCTGTCTGATGGCCCCGCTCAAGGCCATCGCCACGTGGTTTCCCGAGGCTCGTCGAGCGTCGCTGTCGGGCTGGATGATGGTCGCCGGTGGGTTGGGCGCCTTGGCGGCCACCACGCCTCTCGAGCTCGCACTCGGGCACGTCGGGTGGAGAGGCATCTTCCTCGGCCTCGCGGCGTGCAGCCTTCTGGTGGGTGGGTTCATCGCCTGGCGGGTGCCAGACGTGCCCCACGTGGTGCCACCCGGCTTGGGGCAACAATGGGCGGGCGTCGTCGCCGTGCTGGCCGATCGTCGCTTCTGGTGGATCGCGCCGCTCGCCGCGCTGGGCATGGGCTCGTTCATGGCGATCCAGAGCCTGTGGGCCGTGCCGTGGCTGATGGAGGTCGACGCGCTGACCCGCGCTCAGGCGGCCGGGCAGCTCTCGAGCATGGGGGTGGTGATCGTCGGGGGCTACGCGGGCATCGGGCTGGCGAGCACCCGGCTGGCGAAGAGCGGGATCCACCCCCGACACCTGGTGCTGGCCGGCTTCGGGCTCTCGGTGCTCGCGCTCTTCGCCCTCGTCTTCCTCGGCGGGCCCCGGGAGCTGCTGTGGCCGGTGTACGCGCTGGGCACGGCGGTCAACGTGCTGACGTTCGCCGTCTTGAATGAAGGCTTCCCTGCGTCGGTGGCGGCCCGAGCGAACACCGCGTTGAACCTCCTGATGTTCGCCGGGACCTTCCTCCTGCAGTGGGGCATTGGCCTCATCGTCGAGGCGGTGGGCGATCGGGCCCTTGGTCTTCGGGTGGCGTTCGCCATCATCGTCGTTCTCGAGGCGGCCAGCGTCGCCTGGTTCGCCTCCGGGTTTGCCCGCCACGGCAGGCCCGAGCGCTGACCTCTCGCTACTCTGCCATCGAGCGGGGCCCCGTGGCGGGCAGCTTGCGGAGGTCGCTGTTCAGCTTGTGACGAACGGCGTCACAGGTGAGCTGCACATGCCGAGTCAGGCACGCCACCGCCCGCTTCTCGTCGCGGCTCAGGGCCGCTTCATAGAGCTCGGTGTGCTCGGCGTGGAGATCGCGCTTGGTCGGGTTGGTCGAGATCGCGAACCGGCGGTAGCGCTCGTGCTGCCGGTACAAGATGCCCATGAGGTACGTGAGCCAGCGCGAGCCGGCGGCGGAGATCAGCGCGTCGTGGAACCGCTTGTTGCAGGTCTCCCACTCCTTGGCCTGGCTCGGCCCTCGACGGCCCTTCTCTTCGATCTTGGTGAGGCGGTGGAACGCCGCGACCAGGTCACCTTCCCAGTCGTCACCGCCCTGACGGAGTGACAGCCGGAGCGCCTCGGTCTCGATGAGAATGCGAGTTCGCGTGAGATCTTCGAGATCCGACAGCGAGATGGGCGCGACCCAGAACCCCCGCTGACCCTCGGTCACCACCAGGGCGTCGGAGACGAGCAACGAGAGCGCCTCGCGCAACGTGCCCGCGCCGACCCCGTAGCCATCCTTCATGTGCTCCACGCGCAGGCGGGTGCCAGGCTTGTGCTTGCCTTCGACGATGTCCTCCCGGAGTCGCCGGTAGGCGTCCTCCACGAGGGTCCTCGGCGGCTCCACCTGGCCATCACCGACATCAGGGACTGTCTTCGAAGGGTGCATCACGGGAGTGGGTTGACCTTGTCAGGGGTTGAGTCGTCTTGGTTGCGCTTGAGGCGATAGGAGAGCTGGGGGCGGGTGAGGCCGAGCAGCCGGGCGGCCCCCGAGAGGTTGCCGTCGGCCTGTTGCACCGCCCGGGACAACACCATGGCCTCGAAGTCTTCGAGCGAGAACCCGCTGGAGAAGAACGCGTCGCACAGCCGCGCGCGATCCGGGCCCCAGCTCTCTTCGAGCTGGCCCGAGGCCCCGACGCCGCTCTCTTGCTCGGCGATGGCCAGGAGGCATGGCGCGAGATGATCGAGCTCGATCCAGCCGTTGGGCGAGGCGAGGATCACGCCCCGCTCGATCATGTTCTCGAGCTCGCGCACGTTCCCCGGCCAGGTGTGGCGCATCAGCGCCTTGAGGGCCTTGTCGGTGATGCCGGCGAGGCGCTTCTCGTGGAGCGCCCCGAAGCGCTGGAGCATCGCCTCGACCAGCGGGGGGATGTCCGAGGCTCGGTCGCGCAACGGGGGAATCTGAATGGGGTAGACGTTGAGGCGGTAGAACAGATCGGAGCGGAAGCGCCCCAGCTTGGCCGCCCCCTCGAGGTCGACGTTGGTGGCCGCCACGATGCGAACGTTGACCCGGCGGGTGCGATCGTCACCGAGCCGTTCGATCTCTCCCTCTTGCAGGGCGCGGAGGAGCTTGGCCTGCGCCGCCATGGGTAGCTCGCCCACCTCATCGAGGAACAGGGTGCCGCCGTCGGCCCGTTCGAAGCGGCCGGCCCGGTTGGCCTGGGCTCCGGTGAAGGCGCCCTTCTCGACGCCGAAGAGCTCCGACTCGATGAGATCATGCGGGAGCGCGGCGCAGTTGACCGCCACGAAGGGCCCCGCGCGTCGTGCACTCACCTGGTGGAGCGCGCGAGCGAAGCGCTCCTTGCCGACGCCCGTCTCCCCGGTGAGCAAGACGGTGACGTTGGTCTGGGCCGCCTTCGCCACCAGCTCGTACGAGCGGCGAAACGCAGGAGACGAGCCGATGAGGTTCTCGATCTGGTACTGCCGCTCGATCGAGGAGCGCAGCACATCGACCTGAGTTCGAAGCTCCATCAGGTGCGCGACGATGGATTCGTTCTGGAAGTAGGGGAGGTACTGATCGGCGTCGGGCCACTCCTCGACCGGCTTGCCGACGATGAGGCAGTGGGTGGCGCCGCTCCCAGCGCATTGCACCTCTTTGAACAACACCACCTTGCCCATGAAGGCCGTGGTGTACCCCGAGGCATACCCCAGGAGCATCCAACAGACGGGGTCGGTCTGACGCCCGAACTCCTTGACGTGGGCCTCGGCCTCCCACGAGTTCTCCCACCGAAACTCACCGTAGAAGGTGCCCGCGTCGACGTTCATCTCGAGGCGCACCGGCGTGACCTGCACGCTCCCCTCGAGCATGTGCAGCTGAGGCCCCACGAAGAAGGCGTCAGTCACCGACTTGTCCCCCCGAATGCGCTTGGCCAGCTCGGCGTCGCGAACTCCCGAAGCATAGCCCATGCGCGTCAACACTCGCCGGGCGTGCGGGAGGCCCACGGAGTCGACGAGCTCCTTGCGGAGACCCGCCAGCGCAGCCACATGCAGCAGCAGCATGCGGTGCTCGGCCAACCAGATGGTCCCATCGTCTGAAGAGAACCGCACGAGCCGACGGAGATCGGTGTTGTGGGGGTACCGCATGCTGGCCTTCGACATTCATCCTCCAGTCGGCCGCCGCACCTTAGCCACATTCTCGAGATTCGTCCGACCTCCCTGGGCACCACTGTTGCGGTTGCTTTTGGTCATGGCGCGTCATTCCCGTGGGCGATGCCCGCGAGTCGGCGGGGCCGAGGGTGCTCGAAAGACGAAGGCGCCCACCCGAGGGGCGNNCCACCCGAGGGGCGAATGCCTAATGCTGCCACTCTGCGTCATGCGACAGATTGAAGAGGGCCCGCCCTTGCCACAATGCATCGTGATGAATTGATGAAGCTGCGCTTCCTGAAGCTCACCAAATCGTGATGTGAACACGGCCTCGGCGACGCCTCCCAAATTGCGAACCGATGAAATCTCGATAATCGAGCCCATTATCGAGACACGGCACGGAGCTTGTAAGGCCATGGAGCGTGGAGGCGCACCGTGGCGTTCGATCCAAATCAGAAGTTCGTTCGCGTCAATGAGCTGAGGAAAGACGGCTTCGTCGACTTCGACTTCGCTGTCGGAGAGCCGGAGCTCTTCGTCGAGATGCTCTTGCCCGCGGCGGCCTTCGACGAGTTCTGCGCCACCAACCTCGTGCGCTTCCTCAGTGCGACGCCCCACGGCGGCGGCGAACGGGAGGCCTGGGACTGGCGGCTCCGCGAGGCCAGGACCCAGCGCATCAAGTGATCTTCAGCACCCACTCGTGTCCCCAGGAGGAGCTCTCGAATGCAAGTCGACCTTCGTACCGTCAGTATCAAGCCGCTCAGGCAGACCTTCGATCACGTCGCCAAAGAGATCGGCGGAGACAAGCCGGCGTCTCGGTACCAGGAGGGGACCATCCGCCTGCAGGCGGAGGGCAACTTCCACTACCGCCCCCTGTGGGATCCCGATCACGAGATCTTCGACCCCACCCGCACGCAGCTCAAGATGAAGAACTGGTACGCGTTCAAGGACCCCCGCCAGTTCTACTACGGCACCTACACCATCGCCCGCGCCCGCATGCAGGAGACGGCCGAGGCCGACTT
>PMBV01000014.1:2106-2677 GCA_003153055.1 Myxococcales bacterium | reverse complement strand
AGCTGCTGGAAAAGTACGTCGGCAAGCACGTGAAGGTCTATCGCTGGAACGAGAAGACCGGCACCGAGGACGCCTTCGACGCCGAGGTGCTCTCGGTCGCGCAGGGCACCGTGATGCGCATCAACGGAGAGATCACCTACGATTTCCCCGGCCGCATCGCCTTCCCGGAGATCCCGCAGAACCTCATCGCCAAGCCCACCCTCGTGTGGATGCTCGAAGGCGGGCAGGCCAAGCAAAAGGTCGAGGTGACGTACCTGAGTCAGGGGCTCAACTGGAACGCCGACTACGTCTTCGTCATCAACGACACGCAGAGCGCCGGTGATCTCACCGGCTGGGTCACCCTCAACAACACCACCGGCACCTCCTACGAGAACGCCAAGCTCAAGCTCGTCGCGGGAGACGTCCAGCGCGTCAGCGATCCCGACACGGGCGCGTCGAACGGGCCGCGGGGCGGGGACAAGGACCGCGACGAGGAGCGACCGCAGTTCAAGGAAGAGAGCTTCTTCGAGTACCACCTCTACACGCTCGAGCGGCCCACCAGCCTGCTCACCAGCGAGCAGAAGCAGGTCAC
>PMBV01000014.1:0-2096 GCA_003153055.1 Myxococcales bacterium | reverse complement strand
GTCGGCGTCTACCTCGACGTCGAGAACAAGGAGACCAACCACATGGGCATGCCCCTGCCCAAGGGGACCGTCCGCGTCTACATGGCCGACAAGAGCGGCGCCAAGCAGTTCATCGGCGAAGACACCATCGACCACACCCCGCGCGACGAAAAGATCCGCATCAAGATGGGTGAGGCCTTCGACGTCGTCGGCGACCGAAAGCAGATGGACTACAAGATCTTCGGCAGCTGCACGAGCGAGTCCACCTGGGAAATCTCCCTGCGCAATCACAAGGACACCGCCACCGAGGTCGAGGTCTACGAGCCCGTCGGAGGCGACTGGGAGCTCATCTCGCAGAGCCACCCCTCCACCAAGAAGGACGCCCACACCTTCACCTTCAAGCCCAACATCCCCGCCCGCGGAGAGGTGAAGATCACCTACAAGGTCCGGGTGAAGTGGTGCTGAGAGCACGACGCTGTCTTCCCATCTTGGGCCTCCTCGCCGCTGCCGCGTGCGGAGGCGGAACGCCCAAGCCCGTCGTGCCGACGGCACCTGGCATCGCTCGAGTGTCCACCTCGGCGCAACGGTCGTCGATCGCGGTCACCGTCTACAACAACAACACGGGGCTCGTGCACGAAGAGCGTGACGTCGATCTGGCCGTGGGCCGCGTGTCCCTCGAGCTCCGCGACGTGTCCGCCGCCATCGAGCCGCAGACGGTGCACGTCAAGGCCTTGGGCCCCGGGGCCATGAACATCCTCGAGCAGAACTACCGCTACGATCTGCTGACCCCGAAGAAGCTCCTCGAGAAGAGCGTCGGCAAGACCGTCCGCATTTACCGGATGAACAAGGAGACGGGGAAGGAAGAGGTCGTCGAGGCCGAGGTGCTGTCGACCGCGGGCGACACGCCGGTTCTCCGCGTCGGCAACGAGATCACCTACGGCGTCCCCGGCCGCTTCGCCTTCTCGGAGGTGCCCGAGAACCTCATCGCGAAGCCCAGCCTGGTCTGGCTCCTCGACAGCGCGGTCCCCAAACAGAAGATCGAGCTCAGCTACCTGACCGGCGGCCTGAACTGGGAGGCCGACTACGTGCTCTCGGTGGGCGAGGAGGCCGACGACGGCGCCATCTCGAAGGCCGATCTGGTCGGGTGGGTCACCCTCAACAACGACACCGGCACCTCCTTCGAGAACGCCAAGCTCAAGCTCGTGGCCGGCGATGTCCAGCGCGTCACCGGCAACACGGAGGATGATCGGGACGTCGACGGCGCACCGGAAGAGACGAACGGCCGCGACGACTTCAAGGAAGAGAGCTTCTTCGAGTACCACCTCTACTCGCTCGAGCGTCCGACCGATCTGCTCGCCAGCGAGAAGAAGCAGGTGACCCTCCTCGAGGGCCACGGCATCGACGTGAAACGCCGCCTCGTCTTCGTCGGCACGAACTACTATTTTCGCGGGAAGATACGGCCAGATCGCCACGAACCAGAAGGTCGGCGTCTTCCTCGAGGTCGAGAACACCGAGAAGAACCACCTGGGCATGCCGCTCCCGAAGGGCACGATCCGCGTCTACAAGGCCGACAAGAGCGGGCTCAAGCAGTTCATCGGTGAGGACCGCATNNGTCAAGATGGGTGAGTCGTTCGACGTGGTCGGCGACCGCAGGCAGACCGATTACAAGGTCCTCGGCAGCTGCACGACCGAGACCGCGTGGGAGATCTCACTACGCAATCACAAGGACAAGGCCGACTCGGTCCTGGTCCGTGAGCCCATCGGCGGCGACTGGACGCTCATGTCGTCGAGCATGCCCTCCACCAAAGAAGACGCCGCCACGCTCTCCTTCGATGCCAAGGTCCCGGCCCGCGGCGAGACCAAGATCACCTACCGCGTCCGCGTGAAGTGGTGCTGACATGAGACGAACCCTCCGACTCACGCTGCTCTCCATGCTCGCCGCCCTGACGGCCTCGGGCTTCGCCGTCGCGGCTCCCGCGCCCGCCCCCGCGAACGCCAAGTCCACCTCGCAGCAACGCGAAGAGGTGAGCATCACCGTCTACAACCAGAACTTCGGTCTGGTGCGCGAAGTGCGCACCATGGATCTGCCCCCGGGCCGCACCGCGCTCGAGTTCGCC
>PMBV01000465.1 GCA_003153055.1 Myxococcales bacterium | reverse complement strand
CCGCCCACGAGGATCGAACGCATGGGTGCATGGTATGGCATCTCGCTGGGCAAACCACACACTCCGATTCACCGAGGAAATCGCTCGGTTTCCATGCCGCGCCGGCCCACCTCCTCTGACTGAGCATTGCCTTGGCTTCCCGCTGCACCACCAGCTAGGGTCACCACTGCATGGCCAACGGACGAGAGGGGATTGAAAGTCGCTGGTTCGCCAGGGTCGTCGTGGCGGCCTTGGTCGCAGGAGCCCCCGCGTGCAACTGCTCTCATGCCGACGATGTTGGAGGCGATGACGGCGGCCCGGACGCCGGGGGCCCGGACGCCGGTGGGGCTCAGCTCTCCGATGCCAAGGCCATCACCGCCTTCTCCGTGGTGACGCCGCCGGCTCACGGAGTCGTCGACGAAGCAACAAGGAGCATCACGGTCGATGTCCCGTGTGGGACGGATGTCACGGCCCTCACGGCGGCGTTCGCCACAACGGGCACGAGCGTGACGATCGGCGGAACGCCCCAGGTGAGCGGCCAGACGCCGAACGACTTCACGCATCCGGTGGCTTACACCGTCCACGCGGAGGATGGCTCCACCGTCACGTACACGGCGACCGTGACGGTGGCCGCACCCCGGGCCTCGACCGTGCAAAGCGCCTTCGACATCGACGACGAGGGGTGGGTCCCGTATCTCAACGGAGGTGCGACGCAGTACTCCGGCAGCGGCGGCAACCCCGGCGGCTACGTGTCGGTGTACGACGTCACCTCCGACTGGGCCTACCTCAAGGCTCCCGCTAAGTTCAGCGGGAGCGCGATGCCGGATGGGGGGTTGTCCTTCGACCTCCGGGTGGTATTCAGCGCCACCTACCCGAGCGTGTACAAGGTCCGTGCCGCGCTGGTCGGTGGCGAACTCACGATCATCAACGAAGCCTCCCTGCCCACCGAATCGTGGGCAACCTATTCGTTCCGGCTGAACGCCACGGACGGGTGGCGCCTCGCCACAACGATGTCGCAAAACTACTCGGCCGACGGCGGGGTGCCCTCGGCGGCGCAGATGGCGACTGTCCTGGAGAACCTCAGCGCCCTCTACATCGCCACGGACTACAACGGTGGGTCCTCCGGCCTGCTCGACTTCACCGCGCTGGACAACGTCAGGCTCGACGTCGCCCTCTGTGGGACCGGCCAGTAAGTAGCGCCCCGGCGTCTGCTCGACCGGCTACCAGCGTCTTCCGGCCGCCTTGCCTCGTCTTGCAATCGATGGACCAGACTTCGAGCCTCCGCCCGATCGTCTGCAGCATGTGCCTTGTAGGGCATCTGGGTGCTGCTATTATGCTCTTAAGAGCACCAATGACCGCCAAGAACGCACTGACCAGCAGGCCCCCCCATGCAATTGAGCAGGCGCTCAAGCGCCTTGGAGCGAACCTCAGGGTCGCGCGGATTCGGCGAGGCCTCACGGTTCGACAAGCGGCCGAGAGGATCGGCACGGGTGTTCGAGCGGTGGGTGATGCGGAGAAGGGGAAGCCTTCCACCTCGGTCTCCGTGTACGTCGCGCTGCTGTGGCTGTTCGGGCTCATGGCCGAGGTCGAGCTCCTCGCCGACCCGGGCCGCGACGCCGAAGGCTTGAGCCTTGCGCTCCGCCGCGAGCGAACCCGCGCCCGCCCGGCTCGAGGCCTCGACAATGACTTCTAGGACGACACCCCCGAGCTGCTTCGTCTACATCACATTGCCGGGGCAGACCGAGCCGGTGACGGCCGCTCGCTTCGAACTCACCACGACCCGCCAGGGAGAACCACTCGGCCGGCTGGTCTACGGCAAGAGCTACCTCGCGCGGCCCGAAGCAGTGCCGCTCGAGCCGCTCGAGCTCCCATTGCTGGAGCGGACCTTCGAGACGACGCAGCTCAACGGTGTCTTCGGCGCACTCCGGGACTCCAGCCCGGACTTCTGGGGTCGCCGCGTCATCGAGCGTCACGCAGGAAGGCCGATGCTCACTGAGCTCGACTACCTGCTGCATT
This sequence comes from Myxococcales bacterium, assembly GCA_003153055.1. The sequence continues at coordinate 9,645 of PMBV01000465.1, read as the reverse complement.
CGCCCGATGACCGCGCTGGAGCGCTCTCGTTTGGCCTCAATGCGACGCCTCCGCCACCGCTGCGGAAGTACAACCAGACGCTCGAGCTTGAGCACCTCCAGTCGCTCGCAGACGCCATTCTTTCTGGCGGGAGCAACGGACCCGTCGGGGCGCAGCTCGAGGAGCTGCTCCTCGTCGGTACTTCGATGGGTGGTGCTCGCCCGAAAACCGTTGTCGAGGATGTCGATGGCCTTTGGCTGGCCAAGTTCAACCGCCCCGACGACAAATGGAACAACGCTCGCGTCGAGCACGCGATGCTGGCGCTCGCCACTGAGTGCGGGGTGCAGGCCGCGGTCAGCAAGATCGTCAACGTTGCCGGGCGTGACGTGCTGCTGGTGAAGCGCTTCGACCGGCGAAAGATTGAGGGGGGCTACCTGAGGGCGCGAATGGTCAGCGCCCTCACGCTCCTCCGTGCCGACGAGACGCCGAGCTCACGTGGACGTTGGTCCTACCCGGAGTTGGTGGAGGCCCTGCGTCGGGCGAGCTCGACGGCCCAGAGCGATGCTCGCGAGTTGTTCCGCCGGGCATGCTTCAACGCCCTCATCTCAAACACCGACGACCACCCGCGAAACCACGCACTGGTCGCGATGGAGCGCGAGTGGGCTCTCTCGCCTGCGTACGACCTGACCCCCACGCCGCACATCAGCCTCGACCGCCGCGACCTCGCGATGGTCGTTGGCGACGCGGGCCGCTGGGCGAACGCGCAGAACCTGCTGTCCCAGGCGCCGCGCTTTCTGCTGACCACCGAGCAGGCGGTGACGATCATCAACGACGTCGAGGCCAGGGTTCGTGACGGATGGTACCGCGTTGCACGTCGAGTCGGAGTCACCGAGCACGACTGCGACGCCATCTCTGGCGCATTCTGCTACGCGGGCTTTCGGCTGCCGGTTCGAGTCGAATGACTCAGATCGGCGTCTTCGAAGGCCCGCACGGGACGCTCGGCGAAAAATCGACCACGATCAACTGACCCCATTTTGTGACCCAGGGCATCCTCCTTTTCTCTGCACCCCGAGGCCACCCATGGCGCGACGACGGCTGTCTATGGAAGAAGACACCTGTATACTGGAGTGGTCACTCCCGCTCTCTCTGGCGGCGCTCCTTCTCGCCGGCTGCGTTGGCACGGCGTCTGAGCTGCCAACGGGGGGGAACGACGACAACGGCTCCGGTGGTGGGGGCGGGGGCGGGGGCATCGCCGGCCGGCCAGAGGTGGTTCTCCCGGCGAGCTCGCCTCGGCTCCTCCCATTCGACGTGCGGCTCAAACGCGTCGCGTCAGCCGTCGGAGTGTCCGTGGATGATGCAGTCTTCGACGCAGCCCGCACCCGGCGGCTCTCCCTCGGCGCCCATGACTTCGCTAATGGCACCTCGCCTGACTTGCAGTGGAACTCTCAGCGGATCGCCGTGTGGATCGAGGCGATGCTGCCGGTGTGCGGTGACACGCGGGTGCGCTCCTCCTTCAACAGCTGGGCGAGCGGAGGCGTCGAGAAGTTCACTCAGAGCGCCCTCGGTCGACCCTCTACCGCTGGGGACCTCGACGATCTCTCCGCTCCGTTGGCCGTGTCTGGCGATGCCGGTTGGGTTGCTACCTGTCTGGCGCTCATGTCCTCTGCCGAAATGGTGTACCAATGAGATCCGCCCCTCTCTGGCTTCTGATGGCCGCCTGCACCGCTCAGCAGGGTCTGAATCCGCTCCCGTCGGCGAGCGGCGACCAAGTTCCGTCGACAACCGTTAGAGACGTGACTCGGGTGCCCATCGATGTCGCCCGTAAGGCCGTTCCCCCGGCCCAGGCGCTCGCCTTCGGACGGGTGCTGGCCCCGATGGTGGCAGGGCGAATCATGAACGCCAACGAGCGGAGCCAGGTCGAGAAAGGGGGGGCGCCGGCGCTGCGGACGCTCCTCGAAAGCTGGGTCGAGGAGCCGGGCTTTGCTGAGATGGCGCGGGACTTCGTCTCGGTGAAGCTCAAGGCGAGCGGTACGACCACCACCCTCGACGGGACCCTCCCCGGAAACCTCGCGGCGTACTTGGTCAAGAACCATCGGCCACACACCGAGCTCGTCACCGCCGACACCTGTCGCTCGGCCGATGGTGCTGCGATCCCCTGTGGCTCTGGCGCGCCCTTCGAGGCGGGGGTGTTGACCACCCGCGTCTTCCTCGCCAACACGGCGTACCGCTTCAACCTGAAGCGCGCTCGCACCATGCTCCAGGCGTTCGCGTGCAAAGAATACCCGCTGAAGCAGACGCTTCAGCCATCGTTGCCGCGGGCCGAGCTCCTCGAGATGTTCCAGATGGATCAGCCGCCAGCGAATGACATCTTTGGCAACGGTTCGGCCTGTTACACCTGCCACAGCCAGTTCGGCGCTCATGCCCAGGCCTTCGTCAAGTTCGACTCTGACGGGCGCTGGCAGTCGACGGCGACGGGCATCCAGGTGACCGGCGGCGAGCTGGGCAAGTCGACGGGCAACCTGTACGCCTCTCACCTGTCCGACCCGGCGGCGGCGCAGAGCGAGGCCACTCAGTACTTCGGTCAACAGGTCGAGAACCTCGCAGGCGTGGCGAAGTCTTTGACCGAGAACCCCATCTACCTCGAGTGCGCCGCGCGCACAGTCATCGGGTATGTGGTGGGGCTTTCGGACTCTGAGTCCAACGCGCTTCCGGCCGAGGTGATCGAAGAGATCGTGAGCGAGGCCAAGACCCGCGAGCCTGAGCCCACCTTTGCCAGACTGGTGGTGGAGGCTTTCAGCCATCCGTCGATGATTACCGCGAGGAGAGCACCATGACGAAGCCCTTGAGCCGGCGAACTGTGTTGAAGGGGGCCGCGGCCGGCGCGGCCGGCGCGATGCTGCCCGCCCGAGCTCAGAGCGCCTCGGAGAAGACCTACGTCATCGAGCTGTGCCTGCGCGATCAAGTGGACTTCGGGCACGTGATGGTGGCGCCGTCGCTGGCGAAGGCGACCAACCTGCGCCGCGGCGAGAATGGGCGGGCCGCGGCCTTGTTCTTCCAGCCAAGCGAGCTCATCTCCAAGCCGAACGACATCTTCCTCACGCCTCAGTCGACCACCCTCGGCCCGCACGTCGACACCCTGGCCATGGTGGAGCTGTGCGAGCTGACCTTCGGCGTCATTCACGGCCACGAGCCCGGCAACCCGGTGCGTTCGCCAGGCCGGACGCGAGACCAGGGCAATGGCCGCCTGGCGATGTGGAATGGTGAGCCGGGACAGTCGAACGCCGACGGGGCGACGTACTCTTCCACACCGACGATTGCGTCGCTCCACAACGCCTGGGCGCGGAAGCAGACCTCCAGCCGAACCAACGGGGTGTGCATCAAAGGCACTCAACGGCAGTACGCCATTTACCACTGTGGCGCGGGGCTGACCGGCTCGGAGCTGACGCGGTTCCAGACGGTCAACTCGCTCCTCTCCGCGTTCCCGAACCGCACCGGGGACAACTCCAACACGCTCAAGACAGCCGCCCAGGCCGATGCGGTTCGCGACGCCCTGGCGAAGCTCGACGGGCGCTCCATGGCCGGCCGAGGCCTGGGCGGGTCTGTGGTCGACAGTCACCTGGCGGAGCTCTCTGACGCTCGCAATCTCCTGTACCGAGGGGCGCCCAAGTCGTTCTCCTTGCCCTTGACCGCCGACGAGAAGACCTACTGGTCGTCTGGAGTGCCGGCGAAGTACGGCCGCACCACCATCGACATCTGGGAGCAGGCGGCCTACGCCTTCAAGCTCATCTCCAACGACATCGTCCAGAGCGTGGCGCTCGAGATCGACATCGGGGACGTGCACGGCGAGCGCACCGCCGACCAGATGAAACAGCAGACCGCCATCGTGGTGGCGCCGCTGGTGAAGCTCATCGAGTCGCTCAAGAAGGTGGGTCTCTACGACCGAACCCTGATCATCGTCGCGCTCTCGGACGGCAGTCGATCGCCAGCGGCCGGGTCATCGGGCGATGAGGGAAAGAACGGAGTCCTCCTCGCCGGAGGGATGATTCGCGGCGGGTATTATGGCGACATCAAGCCCGGTGCGACAGACGGGAACGGACAGAAATACTCCTACCACGCTCCCGACGCGGCGACAGGCAAGCCGATCGCCGATGGCACCGAGGGGAATGACAAACGGCTGCCCGCGGCACTGATCTGGCGGACCATGGCCAAGGCGCTGCGCATCGACGATGCCTTCGCGAGCCAGTTCCCCGACGTGGCCAACGCGGCGCCCCTGAGTTGGCTGGTGCGCTGAGCTCGCGCCGTTCCGGGGTTGTCGCACCGGGTCGGGCGGCAGAACGCGCTCGAGCGAGCGACTCCTTGTGGACGGTCGAGGGCCCAGGGGCCTTCGAGGGGGCGGCTTTCGGCTGGCTCTGACGGCCGCTGCTGCTGTCGCGAGGCTCGCACCGTCGTAACAGATTTCGATCGAGCCGTTGCCGTCGTTCAGCGTCTCGCCGGCTCCAAGCGCCGCGTCGGCCTTCGACCCATCGACGAGGACTCCATCGCGGCATCTCTCGTTGTTGCCCGTTCTCGTTCGTGTATCATGTTCCTTCAGGGCGCCAGTCTCGTCACGGGAGGGGGAGTCGATGGCTTTGGGGTTGTGGGTTGGTAGTTGGACAGTGCGGAGTATGGTCCTCGGTACCTACCGATTCTCTCGCTGGTGGGACCTGCCCCGGGAGCTGCGCGGCGAAGAGTTGCCAAAGGAGGTGGCGGCGCAGGTCCTCAGGGACCTTCAGCCGCACGACTTGAGCTTCTCCGTGCTTGAGGAGATGAGCAAGGCCCTGGGCAAGTCCCTCGACCCCTACGCCTACGTGCTCGACATACGGGACCGCATTCTACCGGCCCTGCTGGAGGCGGTGCACACGGGTCAGCTCGTGGCCTTTAGGGACGACTTCTCCGAGCCGCCGAGGTTTCAACCGATCGACGAGCTGGCGGAAGAAGAACCGCCTTCGAAGCGAAAAGAACCGGACCGTCTGTCGATGAGGGTGCAGACCGTCTCAGGTGAGACGGTCGACGACTCGTTTGGTTTCGTGCTTGTCAGACCCGATGGCAGCACCGAGGTCGCTCGTCTCACCAATGGTTGCTTCCAGGAATCCCCCGCACCTCGGGCTGACCACCGAGCGCGCTTCAAGTATCTCCATCAGGCTCGTTNNCAATCGTTGGCTGCCGACCCGGGTCCATTCCGGTGGAACCGCGGAGATGCGGGTCGCTGCGCGTGGCTTCGACGCTGGCACCGAAGTGGTGTTCAAAGTCTACGAGAGCTCGCACCCGCCCGATGCGGCCCCAGTGGGCGAGGTGCACGCGACGATCGCCGACGGCGAGGCGGTGGCCTCGTGGCAGCACAAGCCAGCACGGGGCGCGCCCCACAGCGGCAAATTCCTCTTCGAGGCAGAAATCAAGAGCAAGTGGATATCCAGCGGGGACCTCCACGTCGAGCTGTACCCTGCGTCTGACCTCCGAGGCGTCAAGGCACGACTCGAACAGCTCGGCTTCGAGCCCGGAGAGCCAGGCCCTCAATCGACCCCACAGCTCGAAGACGCCCNNAAGAAGTTTCAGCAGAGCCTCGGATTCTCGAACCCCAATGGGCGAGCCGACGCCAACACCATCGCCGTTCTGGAGACCTTCTTCTCATGAACCTCCCCCCAAATATTCAGAACGTGCACTTCATACGGCACACGTACGGCGCCGGGTGGACGAGCACGAGCTTCGTGCGAGCGGCCGATATGGCCGACTTCGGGCCAATCGTTACCGCCCGAGACCCACTCGCAGAAGACCCACCTGCTGTCGGGTACCCAAAACCTGTTCGCTATCTCCCTGTGAAACGCGAGGGTGGCAACGAGATCTTCCCGTCCATCACCATCGAGCTCAGTCTCGTCGAGCCCGGCAAACTAAGATCCGTCACCGTCCCTTCGCGGGAAGAGCTGACGGTGAGCTTCGACGTCTTCAATGTTTGGCCCGCCGAGAAGGAGCAGGCCAAGCAGGAGCGCCAATTCAAGCTCAGCGGGAAGCTTCGAGGGCTGTCCTGTGCCGTCACCATTGACGCCAAGACCATAAGCGAATGGCTCAAACCAGCCGGAGACCTGAAAGCGCGCATCAACGAGAACCTTCTCGATTTTCGATTCCGCATTCCCGGAATCAAGGTGGATGGAAAACTCTTCGCCGGTGAATCCTACAACAGGCTCTTCTTCTATCGCCGCAGGATTCTTGTGTTCTTTCCAGGCGTGTTTGGCTCACAGGTCCAAGTAACTCGACCCGATGGCGAAGTCCTCGGCTTTCCCGACTTCTTTGACGAGACATTGCCGAACCCCAAGACCCCTGGGGAGGCGTATTTTCAAGTCGCAAAGACCTTAGCGGGCGCCGTCAAGCAGAACATCGGCGTCCTCGAGTGCGACTCCGGTGGGCAGCCACTTCATGAGTCAGACCCGCCGAAGCTGTTCATGCTGTCTGTCACAAAGAACAGCCATATCGTTTACGATCCATTCAACAGACTGCACGACGCACGCGTAGCTCATTTCCGCCCGCTGCCGCCCAACCTGCTCCTCTTCCGACTGATCATCGCACCTTACGACTGGCGCCTGGACTTGACCGAGACGGCCTTGGAACGACTCGATAGGCTCAGGGAGTACCAAGAAGGCCAGTATGCGAGGGGAGCGCCCGACAGCGACGATCAGTTGGTGGTGATCGGACACAGCACAGGAGGCGTACTCATCCGCCGCATGCTGGCCGAGCCGGCCGCGGAGGCCATCATCAGCCACGCCTTCTTCATGAACGTGCCGTTCCGAGGTGCGGCCAAGCCCTTGTCGGTCATCCCAACTGGCCGCGACCCGCTCAACGGTGGGTCAATGATCCCATTCGTCGATCCGGTGAGCCTGCGAGCCATCGCGCCGACCTCCCCAGTCGTCTACCACCTGTCGACCAGTTCGGCGTATCCCTTCCCCATCTTCACAATGAGAATGCTCGACGGCACCTCGAGCTCGTTTCGGGGTCTCGACGGCGAGAAGAGATGGGTCGAGCTCGCAGTCGCCCGGGGCTTCATGCCTCCCCGAAAGACGGTACCCAAGGAAGCGCCCCTGACGAAGGAGCAGCGCCATAGGCTTGCTTTTGGTGCCAACGCCTGGGCGAAGTACTGGGATGAATTGTGTGAACACAAGCGTGGCCGAGTCCTGACCGAGTGGGTGTACCCAGGAAAGCGCGACACCTGGGAGGCGAGAGAGCTGGCGAAGCGGACGCCACAGGAAAGGGCAAACCTGGAAGAGCAGGCCTCGGTACGCCGCGAACTAGGCTGGAACAACGGCATCTCAGAGCAAACTGAGCGCTTCCAAGAAGTCTGTGAGACAATGGCCAAAGGCGGAAAATGGGCCAACAAAGCCTACATCTTCTACTCAGTATCGAAGGGCCCCACGACGCTGGCCTTGGAGGCCCGCCAGCTCTCGTCAAAACTGTACTCAAACAAACCGTCCTTTGTCGTCGACATAAAGGAATCCCTGCACTCAGTCTACGACGCCGATACCATCCAGCCACCGATAGAGGAAAGCGCCCCCCACATGCGTCCCGCCGAACTTGACGCCGAGGCGGCCATGCACACGCTCACCCAACCATCCAAGGGCCACGTACCGCAAACGACCGAGCGCTACGGGTTTGTCGAGGAGGGCGTATTCCACTGCGAAAGCTGGACCCGACAAGAAGAGAACCTCCTGCGCGAGACGTGGCGATTCGCAACACTCAGACAGATCGACGGTGACGGCACCGTCCCCCTTTTGAGCCTGATCGGCTTTGGCGGAGACGTCAATGTCTTCAAGAAGCTGATACTCAAGCCTAACGAAAAGGGAGACAAAAGCGCGTTCGGCCCAGCACACGTCGACGCCCCGAACCATCCTTGGGCCTGGGACCGCATCATCGATGTATTGCAAGACACCCATCAGAACGAGCATTTTGCCCGGAGGGTTCCACTCCCCTCGACATCACCGGAAGAAATCACGTCCCTTCCAACGGAAGTCGACCCAACAACGGGCGAAGACTCGGACCCAAGACTGCACAGATTACGACTCAAATACTATCAGACCGAAGGCGCCATAGCGAACATGATGGAGAGCCTGAAGAAATGATGAACGACATATTCCGCCAGGCCCTTCGACAGCGCAAGTGGAGGGTGGTCAGCGCTATGGCAGCCACTCTCTTCCTGTTGAGTTTGCACTTCCCCAACTCGGAACGGGTCACGCTCCGATTCGCCGGCGATCGGTCGAAGTTACCCGAACGATATACGGTTTTCGAGGAAATGGGTCCAACCTGGGAAATACCGTTGGTGAGCTCTGATCTCCCACACTACGTCCTCATGGATGGCTGGCAGGAAGGCCTACCCACGTACACCAGCAGAAGCTACGCCATCCACCCCACTGCCGTTCCAGGTGGGGTAACTTTCGAGATCGCCACCGCGCGAATGCTTTCAATTACGGGATACCGGGCGGCCAATCTCACCCTCCTGGTGGAATCGGGCGAGGATGCCGAGGGGCCCGCGCAACTCCCGCGTGATCCCGCTGGCCACGACACGGAGGCAGTGCAGAACGGCGTCCACATCCTTGATCTTGGACGACCGTCATCCTTCGTGATCCCCTTGCGCACGTCTCCTCCGGGTGGCGAAGTCAGCATCGACTTCAACCCCCTCCTTTACACCAAATTCAAGGACATCCACGATGGCCAGAGCATCGGTGTGCCCCATGATTGCCAAGACACCCTTTTCTTCTCTGTCGGGATTCCTCGAACGGTCCGCTACGAGATTTCGGCCCAACCGCCACCCCAACCCGGACAGCCCTCGCCCCCCGGAGAGCGAACAGAGGTATTCCTGGTTGACAAGAGATGGATTCTCGACCGGATGGACCAGAAGAGCTGGAACGACCTGCGAGCGAGGACCATTTCATCAAACAGAGTACACCTCAAACACGATCCAGCCACCAAGGAAATCACTCTGGAAGTGACCTCGCCGCCAAAACCGCCGACGAGACCTCGGGGCTCGCTCCCAACGACAGAAGAGCCGCTGCCGCAGCGAAACCTCGTGCTCGTCGCAGGAACACCAAGTGCAGATCATCGCGACTTTGGGATCGATTGCGTTGCCCTCTCAGTGGAGAACCGTAAGGAGTTCAATCCCGTTCTGGAGACGGTTTTCGACGACCTCGAGGGAGCCCGAGTGCATGTATGGGGAGACAAGCTATTGCTCACGCCCGGCGTCGCGCAGCTCCTTCGCTATCACACGACATGGAGGGACGGGAGTCCAACTACAGCCGGGTGGAACAATCACTATGACAAAGACATCCACCCAAAGGCCGAGGGGCAGACGCAGGTGTTCCTTGTTGACGGAAGGAGTGTCGAACATCTTGATGTAATACAGACTCCAGATGAATGGCAAGACATGCAGAAGAGAGCTATTCATCCGACTGGCGTTTTGCTTGCACATGACGCAACCAAGAACACAATTTCAATCACGCTCAACGGCTCCTTGAGGGGCACCTACGCCATCATGGCCGGCACGCCGAGCACAGATGGTCGATTCTTCTGGGTCGACTGGTTCGTCCTTCAGGAACAGGTCGAACCGACCAAGCCACCAGCACCGGAGGAGCAACAATAGCCAGCAAACGA
>PMBV01000366.1 GCA_003153055.1 Myxococcales bacterium | reverse complement strand
CAGCTCGATGACGTCGAGGTGCTCGAGCTCGACGTTCGCGATGCTGACCCCGTTGTGAAAAGTGCCGGTCGCGCCTCCGAGGTGCAACAGCCACCACCGGCCGTACCGCCGCTCGATGAGGCAGTGCGAGCGATTGACGCCCGGCACCTCGATGTTCAGGTCCGCGTCCCGCCGCCGCCCGATGACGAAGTGCTCGGAGACCGGCACGAGGACGCCCGGGGCAAGCTCCGGGTGAGCCGGCGCCGAGCCGGAGCGCCAGAGCGCCTCTCGGGGGGGGCTGGACAGCGCCAGGACCTTGAGCGCGGGGAAGTCCTCCATCGAGTCCAAGCTTAACGGCCTGGCGACCGTCCTCGCCCATGGCTCGCTTCGGGAGGAGCCTGCAACTCCCGGATTCGCCGCGAGTCGCAGCCCGCCCTTCGGTCCGAGATTGAGCCCAGGCACGGAGCCTGCTAGCTCGCCCGCATGTCTTGGCTTCGACGCCTCCTTCCCGGCCCGCAGCCCCCCGCGGCACCCGAGCCCAATGACGCCGCGCCGGGCTGGGCCAACGAGATGATCGAGCTCTTCCAGAAGACGGCGCGCGCTCAGGCCAAGCTCGCCGTCAAGCTCGACGATCTCTCCTCCCGAGTCGACGGGGGCTTCACCCACCTCGAGGCGCTCCAACGCGCGGAGCCCATCGCGCCGAGCGACCTCAAGTGGGACGACCTCCTCGACGCGATGGATCTCCTCGAGACGGCCGCCGGCTCCTCCGAGGCCCAGGCGAGCCCGGCGCTGGCCGAGGGCCTCCGCCGAGTGCTGCAGCGCCTCGAGCGCATGCTGTCGCAGGGCTCCCTCGAGCGTCGCGCCTCGCCTGGCGCCGCGCCCGATGGCCGCCTCTTCCGCGTCGTCGGGACGCACGAGGAGCCCGGGCTGCCAGATGGTGTCGTCTCCCGAGTCGTTCGGGCCGCCGTGGTGCGTGGCGACCGAGTCATCCGTGAAGGCGAAGTCCTCACCAACAGGCGGTCCACATGAGCACCTTTGGCATCGATCTCGGCACCACCAACTCGGTCATCTCCCGGCTCGTCGACGGACGCCCGGTGGCCATCCCCATCGACGGGAGCCCCATCGTCCCCTCGGTGGTGCTCTTCCATGGCGAGCGCGTCGCCGTCGGCCGTGAAGCCCGGAACCTCGAGCTCGAGCACCCCGACAAGACCATCCGCTCGGTGAAGCGGAAGATGGGCCAGGCCTTCGCCTACGAGATGGGCGTGACGCGCCGCACTCCGGAAGAGGTGTCTTCGGAGATCCTCAAGGCCCTCAAGAACGGCGCTGCCGCCGCCACCGGCACCGACGTCAAGGACGTCGTCATCACGGTCCCCGCGTACTTCGACGACGCCCAGCGCCGCGCGACCCTCAAGGCGGGCGAGCTCGCCGGACTCAACGTGCTGCGTCTGCTCAACGAGCCCACCAGCGCTTCGCTCGTCTACCAGCATGTCGGCTCGGCCGTCGCGATGGCCCACCCGGAGATCGTCCTCATCTACGATCTCGGCGGTGGGACCTTCGACGTCTCGGTGCTCGAGATCTTCGAGGGCGTGCGTGAGGTGCGCGCCACGAATGGCAACTCGGCCCTGGGCGGCGACGACTTCGACGAGCTCTTGGTCCGCTTCTTCTTGGACCACCTCAAGGGCCACTTCGGGGTCGACCCGCGGGACGACGCTCGAGCCATGGCGCGGCTCCGCCGGCTCGCCGAGGAGACGAAGATTCACCTCTCGACGACGACCTCGGTCACGGTGCGCGAGGAGTTCCTCACCAAGCACCAGGGTCAACCTATCCACCTCGAGGTCGAGCTCACGCGCCGGCGCTTCGAAGAGCTCATCACCCCGCTCATCGAGTGCACCGTCGACCTGGTCAAGCGGGCCCTCGCCGACGCGAAGCTCGACGGCCAATCGCTCTCTCACATCTGCCTCGTCGGTGGCTCGACCCGCATTCCCCTGGTGCGCTCGCGCCTCGAGGAGGCGCTCCAGGTGGACGTGCGCGACGAGGTCGACGTCGATCTCGCGGTGGGGCTCGGAGCGTCGATGCAGGCGGGCATCCTCACCGGCGCGAAGGTCGACCGGATCCTCGTCGACGTCGCCGCCCACAGCCTCGGCGTCAAGGTACTGGGGCCCGAGGACGAGTACCGCGACGAGGTCGAGACCTTCGCCAAGCTCATTCCGCGAAACACGGCGCTCCCCGCGCTGCGCGCCGAGGAGTTCTACACCCTCCGCGACGACCAAGCCCACATCGCCGTCGAGGTGTTTCAGGGAGAATCGAGCCGCACCTCGGAGAACACGCGGGTGGGCTCGTTCGACTACCCCTTGGAGCCGTCTCCCGCCCAAACGCCGGTGAAGGTTCAGTTCGAGTACGATCTCAATGGCGTGGTGAAGGTCACCGTCACCCAGCGGGGCTCAGCCGAGAAGACCGTCGCGCTCTCGGTCGCCGACGCGAGCCGCAGCGCCGAGGGCTTGAAGCCAGGTGAGCCGCCACAGAGCGCGATCGAGCGCAAAGCCCACCGGCTCCTCGAGAAGCTCGAGGGCCCCCACCGCGCCAAGCTTGAATCCCTGCTCACCAGGCTCACAGGCGCCACGGGCTCCGAGCGTGATGGCGTCGAGGACGAGCTGCTCGATCTCTTCCTCGACGTGGAGGAGGGGGACTGACGATGGGCGCGGACGACGTCGCCAAGGGCCTCAAGCGCAACGACGCAGAGCTCGCGGTGGCCGCACTCCTGAAGCTGCCGGTCCATGAGCGCGACGCGCACCTGGCCGCGGTCGGCGAGCTGTTTCGCGCCGCCGTCGCCGAGGCGCATCAGCGGGGCGACTGGAGCCGCCTCGGCTTCTGGGTTGCCCGGGTGGCGAAGGAGGAGCGGCTGGGCGGCGACGCCACCTCGGCCGACGCAGCCAAGTGCTGGTGGGCGCTCTTGTGGGGCGCCGTCCGCACGAAGGATCTGCCCCGGGCCGCGCTGGCCTGGCGGCACCTCGAACCCCAGGCCCAGGCCCAGGCGCCGGCCCTCGGTCGGCTCGTCGGTGCCTTCGTCGAGAGCGGAGCGACGGCCGTACCAGCCGAGGCGGCGCCCGTCGCACCGCGCGTCGACCCACGCTTGGGTCACGAGCCTCAGAGTCAGCGCCGTCCGCGTCCGCCAGCGCCGACGAGCGTCTCGCAGGTGGAGACGGCGGTGCTCACCCTCTGCGCCCAGCACCCATGGGGTGTCTTCGCCGAGACGATGGAGGCGTGGTGCCAGAAGGCGCCGGCGGAGTTGGCCGCTCCGCTCCGCGTGCTGGGGGTGAGGCTCGGGGTCCGCGAGCTCCTCATCAGGGCCGAGAAGCATCACGCTGATGTCTCGCCGGCGGTGCTCGTGGCGACCCTGCTGCGAGACGCTGGGGCCCCACTCGAGGTGGCCGACGACGTGCTCGTGGCCTTCCGGGTCGTCGCGTCGAGCGTCGGGCCAGAGCCCTTGGCTACCGAGGCTGCTGCGCGTCCGTTCTGTCTGCTCGGTGCCGCCACGGCGAGGTTCCCAGCTCACCGCGAGATCGTCTCCCGCGCCGTCGAGGGCCAGCTGTTCGCCAAGGGCGCCGCGCGGAGCGGCCTTCGCCTCGTCGAGACGCTGCTGGGCGCGACGGGCGGCTCCGCGACACCTTCACTGGCGCTCGCGGTCAAGGCGCTGAAGCTCTGGCCGTTGGTGAACGACGAGGCGTTCGCCCCCGAGTGGCTCGCCCAGGCCTTCGCTCGGCTGTCCGCGGAGCGTACGGCGCTCACCCGGTTCCTGGGCGACCTCGACACGAAGCAGCGGCTCGCCTTCTTCGACGCGGTCGGCGAGCTCCTCCCCGCGGAGGTAGGCGAGGCCATCGTCGACGGCGCCTGGGACGGCTCAGACGGGCCGGTGAGGCACGCCCTGGGCCAGCTCGTCGCGGACCTTGTCAGCCACGTCAACTCCGACGCCATCACCAGCGCGCGTCTGCGAGAGCTGACCCGCGACGGGCCAGGCCCGGACTTCGAGTCCTTTCTCGAGGAGGTCGAGGATGAGTTCGAGTCCGCTGAGCTCTGCCCAAAGGCCCTGAAGCTCTTCGAGCGACACGAGGCGCAGCTTCTGACGCTCGACCGCGAGTACCTCGAGATGGCCCTCGAACGAGAACAGACGCTCGAGGACGCCCGGAAGAAAGTGGAGCGGTTCGTTGCGGGGAAAGGGGCGGTGGCCCTGGTGGAGGCGGCCGCCACGGCGACCAACGCCGGCTGGACCGAGCTCGGCTTCGAGGTGGAGAGCCGCCTGGTGCGCGACTATGCCAGCGACGCCAAGGCGCTGGCCGAGGCCTTTCACGCCGCGCATCGCTTGGGCGCCCCGAGGATGGTCCTGTTCCGCTTGAGCCTGGCGTTGCTCAAGGCCTACGAAGCCGCCCCCGCGACGGGCGACTCCGTCGTGCGGGCGGTGGAGGCCGCGCGCGTCGTGGTGACGCCCAAGATCAAGCCGAAGAAGTCAGCCACGAAGAAGGCGAAGAAGTCGAAGGCGAAGAAGAAGCCCTCAAAGCCAAAGAAGTCGCCTGCCAAGCCCGAACAAGACGACCTGCCGTTCTAGAGGAAGGAGGCGCCCTTGAAAGACGCTCTCGAGGTGCTCAACCTGGCGCCGACGCTCGACCGAGGGGCTCTGAAGCGCGCCTACTTCGCCGAGCTCGCCAAGCATCCCCCACACTCCGACGCAGAGGGCTTTCGACGCCTGAGGACGGCGTATGAGGCGCTCAGCGCACCAGGGGGGCTCGAGCGGGCCTTCGCGACGGCTCCCCCCGACTTGGGGGCACTCTTGGCCGGGTACCGAGCTCGGTTCGACGACGCCCTCGCGACGGCCGCGACGACGGCCCTCGAGGAGGGCACCCAGACCGAGCGGGTGCGCGCCTTCGTCGAGCGGCTCTCGCGGCTCGAGTGGAGTGAGGCCGTGAGGGTCTACGCCGCCGCGCCTTGAGTGACACTCCCCCCAGGGTGAACCTCCTCGCCTCGCAGGCCAAGCCACCTTCACTGCGTGCAGCCGCCCTGCGCGGTGCCCTTGAGCGTCGCGTTGTGCCCACAGATGTTCCTCTTGATGGTCTCCGCGTCGACGCCGGAAAACTTGTACTTGCCATTGACGAGCCACGTGGGGCTCGCAGTGATGTGCAGGCCGCTCGAGAGGGCCAAGCTCTCCTCGAGCAGCGTCTTGCCTTCGTCCCCCTCGGCGCAGGCCTTGATCACCTTGGCGTCGATGCCGCTCACCGCGCACTTCTCCCAGTCCAGCGATCGAATGTCCCGGTTGCGACAGAGGACGTAGCTCATGAACTGCGAGTCCTTCGGGTACTTCTTCATGGCGCAGAGCTCCCGCAGGTCCTCCTCCACCTCAGCGGGCCCGTGGAGCGACTGAAAGCCGCCCTTCGTGCTCCCGCTGGCGATGTAGTTGACGTGGAAGGTGAGCGGAGTGCCCTTGAAGTTCCTCAGCACCTCGTCCACCGTGTTGAGCGCCTGGACGCCGAATGGGCACTGGGACATGACGAAGACGTCGAGGGTGTTGGCGGTCTCCGCGCGGCACGCCAGGCTGCCCTGGCAC
The DNA here is from genome assembly GCA_003153055.1 of Myxococcales bacterium. The sequence goes on along the minus strand of PMBV01000366.1, from coordinate 8,589 downwards.
GGCGGCAGCTCGCAGCCGCCCTCGTTGGCGCAGGTTGGCTGGAACGACGCTCCCACCGCCAGTGTCAGCTTGGTGCCGACTTCCTTGAGATGGCGGCCGAACACCCCCATCGCTGCGGTGTCGGCCTTGATTCCCTCATCGAACAGCACCATGGGCAGCATGAGACCCTCTGCCCCCGGCAGTTCGTCGAAGGCTCTTCGCCCCTCGGCGCTGCTGTAATCCAGCTCGGTGAGCGCAAGGTTGGCAATCTTGGCCCTGAGCATGCTCACCAGTCGGAGCGTGCTGCATTCGGCACACCGCGAGTCAGAGATGACAGTGACGTTCACCTTGGGAGACTCGGGAATGCTCTTGCACGCCCCCGGCTTGGTCCCGGCGTACTCGGCGCAGATGGCGCGGAGGAAGTCGAGGCCACCGCGCCGCCCTCCGTAGGGCTTGCCGCCGATGAGCATCGTGGGGCTCCCCGCCGCTCCGCGCGCTGCCGAGCGGGCGAATGACTCGGTGGCGAGCCCCCGGCCCTCGGCGCCTTCGACGCAGCTCCTGACCTCTGCTCCTGGGGCCTTCACCTCGTCAGCGCAGGCCTCCCAGTTGTGCGCCACCGCTTTGTTGTCCTTGTTCTGGCACGCGACGAAGGGCACCACGGTCCCCGGGGCGTACTTGGCGACGCACAGTTGAATGATGTCGCCCCTCACCTCGTCGGCCCCGTGGAGCGATGACAGTGCCCCGTTCGTCACGTTGCCGATGTAGTCCAACCTGAAGTCGACGTCTGGGCCCAGCTTGTCGAGCGCTTCCTTCACCCCGTTCTCCACCTCCACGGCGAACGGGCATTGGGACATGACGAAGAACTCCACCCTCACCGCGCCCGGGCTCGTCTTCGGCGCGGCGGTCGAGCCTCCCCTTCCTTTCGAGCAGCTGACCAGTACAAGGACCGTCAGCCAGCAAATGATACGGCGCATGTGGGCTCCTCCAGATCGCCCTACTGGGCGTCGGGGCTTCCCCGAGCGGCGGCGTCCGCGGCATGAGTTTCGGCGTCGACCACCGTGACCGTGACGAGTTCCATCTCATAGACGAGCGTGGAGGAGCGAGGAATGCCGAGGAAGCCCTTCTCTCCATAGCCGAGCTCGGCTGGACAGATGAGTAACGCCCTCCCACCGGCCTTCATCTTCTGAAGGCCTTCCCTCCAGCACTGGATGGCGCGAGCGAGCGAAAACTCGACCGGGCCTCCTCCACGCTTCTTGCTGGAGTCGAACTCGGTGCCATTGATCAGCGTGGCCCGGTAGTTGACCTCCACCCGGTCGGTCGCCCTCGGGCTGATGCCCTCTCCGGGCACGGCGGTGACGATGACCATTCCGGAGGGAAGCTGCTGGGCGCCCTTCTCCTTGAGAGCGGCGGCGACGAAGGCCGCACCCTTCTTCTTCTCCGCGGCGCTCCGCTCCTCCGTCCGCTGCTTGACGAGCCGCTCGGAGAGAGGGGTCCCCTTCTCGAGGCTCACCGCGGGCTCCTTGCGGTCGAAGGCGTCGGTGAGGCCTTTCACGAGTTCATTGACGTCTGATTCAGAGAGGGCCATCTGACCCAACGGCGTGCCGACGTGGACCAGCGTGACGCCAAAGGCATACAGGGCCTTCTCCCTCTCCTCTGGCGTGAGGGGCGGGGGCCTGGGCGGCGTCGCGGGCTCGATGGGCGCGGGTTGTGCCGTGGGCGTCGGAGGTGCGGGGGGCGGTGGCTTGTCGAAGCACCCCCACAGCGCAATCGACGTCGCGACGAAGGCGATGAAGCTCGAAACCAGGCGCTTCATGGCGGGCCTCACTTTCCTGCGTCCGCGCTGAGAATCGAGAGGAGCTCGACCTCGTAGATGAGGGCGGAGCCCGGCGGAATGGTCCCCCCCACGCCTCGCTCGCCGTAGGCCAGCTCTGAGGGACACACCAGCTTGCTCTTGCCGCCTACCTTCATCTTGACGATCGCCTCGGCCCAGCAGTGGATGACGCCGGTGAGGGCGAGCTGGGTGGGAACTCCCCGCTTGTACGTGGAGTCGAACTCCCGCCCGCTGATGAGCTCACCCCTGTAGTTCACCTGGACGGTGTCGGTGGGACGAGGCGACCGCCCATGGCCTGGAGAAACTTCGATGTAGACAAGCCCAGAGGGCAGCTTCTGCGCCCGGGGCTCCATCGCGGCCTTCTCGAGGAAGGCGACGCCTCTTTTCTTCTCGTCGACGGCGAAGCGCTCCCGCTGCTCGGCAAAGAGCTGTTCCAGCTTCGGCATCACGATGTCCGGATCAAAGTCGAGCGGCTTGCTCAAGGCCGCGTCCGCGAAGCCCTTGAGCACCGTCTGGAGGTCCTCCTTCGAGAGGTTGGACTGCGCCAGCGGCGATCGCCGAAAGACGAGGAAACCCGTTGCGTAGAGCGCCTTCTGCGTCTCATCACGAGTCAGAGGCTTCCCAGAAGCGGCGGGCTGGGGTGCCGGGGGCTTGGTTGGTTCGGCAGTGACCCCCGCGGTCGCCACCAGTGCCGTCAACAGGACGATCTCTCTCACGGTGTCTCCAGAACGCTTCGGGTCAACTCTCGGCGCTTCTTGCCACTCAGCCCCGATCGGACGTTGTAGCAATTGCGAAACAGGCGGAACTCATGGAGGGTCAGTGCTTCTTCTTCTTCGGGTCGCCAGTGCGATCGCCCGCGGCAGGCGTTTCGTAACCGACGACTTCGACCGTGATGATGGAGGGGAGCTCGGCGAGGGTCTTGCGCGCGGCGGCTGCAGCGGCGGCCGATTCCGGCCCGACACCTTCCTTGGTCGCAGCCTGGGCGAGCTGGGAGGCATTCGTCAGCGCTCCGATGTTCGGCGTCTCGATCTTGGGCACGCCCACCGAGATGCCGGAGACCTGGATGTTGTCGAGCCCCACCACCGCTCGCGCCGCAATATTGAGGTCCCCGACGACACGAATACCCGCGTCGCCCGCATTCACCTCTCCGCGCGGAGCGATGAGGTCGAGTCGGCTCTTCGGGCGGCCCTTCGCATTCTGCAGCGCGTCGAGCACGCCGATGCCGGCGCCCGTCTGGAGGCCGAAGACGTCGATGGCGACGACGCCGTCGCTGCTCATGAGATACCTGAGCGGCGCATCGAACACCGCCGTCTTCGAGCCCGAGCCGGCCGTGATGCTCCCATTCGTCGTCCACATCTCGATGTCGCCTCCCTGCATCGTGAAGACCCTGGAGGTGAAGAGGTCGATGTTCTGATCAGCCATGATACGAATGTCTCCCCCGCGCCTCGTGACGATGCCACCCTTGGCCGAGCTCGACGTGTCGAACTTCTCCGCGCCGACGGCGACCCCCCCGTATGGCGCGAGAATCGAGATGCTGCCGATGGCCTGGGTTTCGACCGGCTTCGCGTTGAAGATGACGTTCCCCGTGGGTGACGTGAATGGATTGCCTGGGAAGAGCCGCGATACCGCGTCGAGCCCCCTCTGATAGCTGTGAACCCGAGCGCTCCCAGAGTCGTTGTAGTCGATACCGGCCTCCTTGAGCTCGGTGAAGTAGACGCTGCCGAGGAAGACCTCCTGCCTCACCAGGGGCAGCGACTTGAACGCCGCCACGAGCTCGGCGTCGGACATCGAGGCATACCCCAGCACCTTCATGTACGTGGCGAGCTCCGGCAAGTAGCTTCTCGTCACGTGCGTCGCATTGGCCGGGTCAAGGTACGCGTCGGCGAACGCGCGCCAGTCGACTCCCGCGGCCGTGCCGGCCATGAGGTAAAGGCTCGCCCCCGCCTTGTCCGCTGGGAGGGTCGAGTTCTTGAGGTTCCCTTCGCTCAGCAGGAGCCCTGAATACTCGATTAGACTGGGTATAGCCTCATAGTCCATCTGGATGTTGCGCCCGGCCTCGAGCACAGCCGCGCCTTCGCCGCCGATCTCGAGGGCGACGTCGTAGAGATCGCGGCCGGCACGAAGCCGAGACACGTCGTTCGGGCTGTTGTTCTGTATGGTGTATGCCCCCCGGAAGACGTCCTTCCCGGCAAAGGCGTCGACGGGTTTTGGGAATGTAAGGGAAGCCCCCTGGCGCTTCGTCAGAGCGAATGCACACTGGCCTCCGGGATCGCCACAGATCGACCCTTCGAGGGCGTACAAGCGAACCGGATCTCGATCTCCCGCGTGGATTGGAGACTTGCCTTGGCGGCTCTCGTTGCTGTCATCGAAGTACGAGGCCTTGAGAACGGCGTCCCCGTTCAAGATCGAGAAGGAGTCGAGGGGTCCGAACCGATAGCTGTCTGCCAAAGCCTCCATCGTCAGCGACTTGACGCCAAGCTCGATGTCTCTTCTCGCGAGCAGCTCCAGCGTCCCTCGGTCCGCCTACGCGAGCGTCAAGGCAGGGTCACCCGAGCGTCTCAGAACGATGCTCGACTCCAACGACGTGAGGCGCATGTTCGGCGGGGCACGTGAAAACAAACGATTGAGCCCTTTGAGCGCGTTTCCTGACATACTGACCGAATACGGCTTGCCGACGCTGAGGTCGGTGGAGGCCCAGGGGTTGTTCTCATACATGACGGAACCGGCAATGGACACGGCTTCGAGGGCAGTTCTATTTGAGTAGCTCGAGAAGCCCGCACCGAAACACTGACCGCCTTGACAGCCGTAGAGATTGCCGGCGATCTGCCCCTGCTTCATCGGATCGAACGCCGCCTCGACGTCCACGTCCAGCGCGGCGGTCACGCGCGCGGTCGCGTCCATGAGGCCGAACAACGCACCGAGCGCGCGGAAGTCATTGCTGCTTCCCGTCACCGTTGACCGCACCGACACGCGTTCGTCTGCGTGCGTGCTCCGCGTGACTGCGCCCCCTGCGCGCAGCTCGGCGTGACCCTCTCCGAGCATGAAGAGTCCTCCCACGATGTCACCTCCGGCGGAGACCCAGAGGTCCCCCCCGCCCCGCGTAACGACGGCGTCCGCGCTCGTCTGCTGTCCGCTCGTGGGGATCGCCACCTGGAGCTGGCTGATGTCGTGCCCCGCGGTGACTCGCACATCACCACCGCCGAGTGCTCCCACGGCCTGCTGGAAATTCCGGTAGACAATCGACCAGCTCGTCTGGAGTACCCCGTTTCCCTGGTCTCCCTCGTCGGCCCAACTGGCCGCGCTGTTGCCGTAGCGAAAGAGCCAGGCCGAGGTCGTCTCTGAGGGCACCTTCGCCACGATGCTGCCGCCCGCCGTGAGGTCGATGTCGCCGCCCCCGCTCGGAAACTCGCCCAGCGTGGCCCCGGCTGGGCCTCCGCCGAAGCCCGGCGCCCAACCGGTCTTCGTGCCCGCGGTGTAGATGACAGACGTCGCATCGGCGAGGGTGATGTCGCCGCCCGCCTGCATCGAGATGTCGCCGGTCCCCGTGCGAATCCGGACATTCGGCTCGACGGTGATGGCGCCCCCTCCCTCGAAGGAGAGGGAATAGGAGCGATCGCTGAGCAACGGCGCTGCGGGCTCGGCGCTGGCGAAGCCGTCGCTCACGGCGACCCGGACATCGATGTTCCCCTTCGCGACGAAGCCGAGATACCCGGGGCCACCGGCCGTCTGCCCGACGTTGAGCGAGATCCCGTTCGGGGTGGTTCTATCGCCCACCAGCAAGTCGCCGGCGCTCTTCACTTCCATGGCAGGGGCAACCAGCAAGTGGGAGCCCAGGCTCGAGTCAGCGCCGGCCAGCCGGGCGGCGATCGCCCCCGCGTTGGACATCCACTGCCTCGCGTCGTCGGTCATCCTCCCGATCAGCGCCGCATCGACCACGTTGTCGGGACTGGGGGCGTAGCGCGCGAGCCCCTGCACGACGACGTCACGCTCCCCGACGATCGTCCCCTGCACTGGGTCGATGTCCACGTCCTCGGTCGTGCGTGGCGCGCGGAGGACGGCCTCCCCGCCGCCGAGGCGACCGCCGCTCACGTCGATGCGCGACCCCTGCGCCACGGTGAGGCGCCCGCCCTCGGCGATGAGCTCAACCGTGGGGCTCGCAGATTGAAAGGCGTCGACGCTCGGCGCGCCCGCGTAGGCATGGGCGTCGAGCGTGCCCTGAAGCAGTACGCCGGCTCCACCGATCAGACGGATTCGCCCACCATCGGCCCGAGCCTGGGTACCCGCCGCGTTGATGGTTCCGGCCACCGTAACCAACCCCTCGTCTGACCGGAGCCACACCTCACCCGCCGTGAGGGTCTGGCCTGCCTCGACCATGATGTCCTGCCGGCGCAGCCGGATCCGCCGCGAGGTGGTGAAACCACCGCCTTCGAGGATGGCGTTGAGCGCAGTGAAGTCAGCGGCGACCCCGGAACCGAGCCTCGCCGCGTCCAACCGTACGGCGCCACCGAGGAAGTCCTCCATCGCCGTGCCGAGGAGCGTGCCGTGGATCGATGCGGTGCCCTGGGCGACGGCCAGCTCGATGGCTCCCGCGTCACCTCCTCGAGGGGACCCGGCCACGTTGAGGACCGCGCCTTGCGCGACGTCGAGATCACCCTGGCTAGCAGTGAGCACGATCGTCCCACCGGGGGCGAAGCGAACCTGCTCGTCGAAGTCCACTGCCGCGCCGCTGACGTCGATGAGCGCGTTCTTCCCGAGCGTCAACCCGCCTGAGGTGGCGGTCGCGCTGACGTACCCTGCGGGTAGGACGACAGCCGTGTCGAGGGTGATGCTTGCCCCGCGAAGAGTCAACCGGCCGCCGAGACTCTCCACCGACGCCGCCTGGCCCGACCTGCCGCTCAGGGTCAGGTCGCCACCGATGGTCAGACTGTACGCCACCCCCGTCCTCGCTTGGACCTGGTTCGTAGTGAGCGAGAGGTTGCCCCGGAAGCCGAGCTCACCCGTCCCCTGCGCCTCGATGGTCGCGGCGCGCCCGGTGAACGCGCTGTACCCTGCGACGGTGACAGCGCCAGGCCCGAGACGAAGCGTGCCGACGTCGAGCGTCAGGGTTCCGTTCCCGGCGACGCCCTCCGAGGTCCGGCCGGAAGACGCCAGCAGCGTCAGTTCACCCACCGCCAGTCTCGTGCTTCCTTCACCCTGCAAGAGACCGGTATCGACGGAGAGCTTGCCCAGGGTGAGGTCGGTGTTGAGGTGAACGGAGTCGTAGCCGCGAATGAGGAGATCCGACGAAGAGGAGAGCTCGGTCAAGAGCTTCGTTCCCAGCGTCGTACCCTCGTTGTCCGGCGAGTCGCCGAGGTTCACCCGACGCGAGGCGAGGTCGATCTGCGGCGCCGAGAACGCGACCTTGGCCCCGAGGGCGACCTGTTGAGTTGCATCGAGCGCCAGCGAGCCGGCAGCGGAGAGCGTCACATTCGCGCCGATGTCCAAGAGGCCCCGTGCTCCCTGCGTCTCGCTGCGGTGCACTCCGGCGCGGGTCCCGGTCGAAAGGCGGAACAGCGCGCTGTCGCCCGTCAGGACCAGCGCAGACTCGTCGCTCGAGGTGGCTCCGCTGGCCAGAAGCACCGAGCCGGGCGCCACCACGACCGAGCTCTTCGCCGCCAGGATGATCTCGGAGCCGCTGAAAGGAGCGGCAGCACTGGTCGCAATCACGACATCGGTTGCGTCCACGTTCAGCGCGGTGCCGGCCTGACTCGCCGCGAGCGTTCGGGACCCGCCGAGAAGCACGCTCGCCGCGCCGAAGCGCGAGAGCGCTTCGCTTTCGATCACCACGAAGCCTTGCTCCAGGAAGCTCGACGCCGGGACGCTGCCACCCGCGCCGACCACGGCCAACTTGGTTGCCGAGATGTCGAGATTCCCCGCGAGCCCGCCCGGCCCCGCTGAGAAGTCCCCCCTGCCCAGAAGACTGAGGGCGTTCCCCGTGCCGAGGACTTTGAGCACAACCGAGCCCGCATCGTTCGGGACGCGGGTGCTGACACCGGTTGCCGACGCAAGCCCCGCGGCGTAGTCGTTGAAAGAGAAGCTCTGCAGGTTGCTGTACTTGAGAAACACGTCCTGCGACATCACCAGAAACCGCTCCCATGTCGGGCCGGTGTTCATCGGCCTTCCGCCGAGGACGACGCCCAGCTTGCCAGCCGCGATGACAGCTCCATCGGGTCGCGTGAGGCTCACCGGTGCAGAGGCGTAGCTGCCGGGTTGGGGCTGAACCAAGAGACCACCGGGCAGAAGCGCGTAGTGGGCGGGGAGAAGGGTGTAGTAGCCATCCTCGAGGCCGGGAACGCCCTGGAGGTAGACCGAGTCACCCACCGCGAGCGAGCTGTCGACGAGTGCGTTGCCCCCACCTCGCGGAGCTGGCGATACCCCCAGGCTCGGCAGCATCGCGTAGGTCGTGGCTTTGCTCAGAATGTCTCTCGAGCCTCCGTTCCCAGTCACGAAGCCGTAGCCGAGGAGGTCGCCACCGCCGGAAACGTCGACGATCGCTCCCTGTTTGACGTCCACGGTCGTCGCGGTGATCTGGACGGCCTTGCTGGGGACCTGACCGCCCTGCTGGTAGCCAACGAAGATCGGCCCCGTCGCCACTTCGCCAAAGGGAACCGTGGCACCACGGAGTGAGGTCGACGTCAGGCTCCCCCTCTCGAGTACGACGTCAGCCCCTTCGATGAAGACCTGACCCTGCGGCGCACGCACGACGCCGCCTTGAACGACACTCGGCGCCCGCAGCGTGA
>PMBV01000142.1 GCA_003153055.1 Myxococcales bacterium | reverse complement strand
ACCCTCGATGGCCGACTCGCGATCGATGCGGAAGACGTAGCGGTAGCGGTGGGTCCGGCGGCCCTGGTCATCAACCGAGATGACGTCTTCCTCGAGGAGCTCGGTGACGGGGTACTTGGTGCTGGGTGGCACCGTGGCGGAGATCGCCAGGACCTCGGACGGCTCGAGCTGGAAGGAGGGCTTGAGGGTCATCGAGGTCCTCGCCAGCGCGGGCAGTGGTTGCCCGGCGACGAGGAGCGCAGTCAGGAGAAATGAAAATCGCACGGGCGCGAAAGTACCACTGCTTGGCCGTTCGGCAGGCACTGCAGTCTGGGAAAGGTTCTGCTCAAATTTCGCGAAATCGAGAATCCATCTTCAGGGTGAATGAACAGCGGAGGTCCATCCCCACCTCCTCGGGGGTCCGGCTGTCGTGAGGACCGAACCGGCTGGGCGTAGTCACCGGGGTTGGTGCGCGAGCCCGCGCTCATACGAGTGTCAGCGCGTCGCTGGCGTCGGCACCGCCACGCAACGCGGCCGCGGTTCAGCCGGATCGCCGACGCAGATCTCGTCTCCGCGCGGCCATGCGAAACGCTCGTGCTTTGGGTCGAGCACCGCGCCTGGCGGCAGGTCGGCACGCCGCAGCCGCATAGGACCGCCGCGCGTCGGAATCGAGAAGAGGCGCCACCGTGGCGCGGCCGAGCACTCGGCGCTCTCGTGGACCTCGTCGCCGACCAGTGGGGCGCACGGCGAGACGAGATCCACCCGTGACCCGTCAGGAGCGAAGCGGACCGAGACCAGTGCTCGCGTGAGCGACACCGACGGAAGGGGCAGTCGAGTCTGGCCCTTCTCGAGGTCGTACGCGCAGAGTTCCACGGCCCCCATTCCCTCGGCGCCGGAATAGACGGCCAGCAGATGCCCCGGCCCAACCTCGACCTTGCCTATCTGGCTGTAGTCGCCCGACAAGCACTTGACGGGCGAACGCCGCCATTGGCCCGTTTCGACATCGAACAGACGGCACTGGGGCTTCGAGGGCACGAGGATGTCTCTCTGCTGGACGAAGACGAGCCTCTCGGAGAGCCAGAAAACGACATTGCCGATGGTCTCTTCTTCCGACTTCATCCACAGCGGGATTGTGACTCTGGCTCCAAAGGGCCCCGTGGGGGAACCGGTTGCGAAGGCATCCCCCTTGAGCACGAGCGCCTTGCGAGCATCGGGGGAGAACTCGATACGGTCGCAGTCGACGGGTTTCAGAAGGCCGTCGCGAGAAGAACAGGACAGCGCGGCATAAGCCCCCGAGTCGACGGTGAGCAACCAGCCCTCTCCCACGAGCAGATGCAGCCCGTCTGGCAGCCATGCGAGTGTCGGGGGCTCGTCCGGGGCTCGCTGCGCGGAGGAGGAGGGGGACGGTGCCGTTGGGGCACCGGCAGCACTGCCGCCAGGACCGCTCGCAGCGCTCCCTCCGGGGCGGCATTGCAGGCCACAGCACACGATGAGAATGGTCGCGAGGGGCGTCCGCGCACCTGTTGCGGCCGAGCTCCACCTCGGATGAATGTCAGCACCTCGCCCTTGGCCATTCGGACCCGGCCCGGGTGGCCTGGAACTCACCGGTAGGTCACGCACTTGAGCCCTTCGGGAAGCGGCACGAGCGGCACGATCTCTGCCTGGGTCTTCATCCATTTCAGTAGCTTGGCAAACCTGTCGATCTTACCCACCCAGTGGCTGTCGTGCAAAAGCGCGACGACGACTTTCATCCTCGGAAGCCCCTCCGTTTCCGACTTCACGCCGACGATGTCATCCACGCTGTGGCTGATGTGCTTCAGACTCCGTGCTATCTCGTTGGTCGAGAACTCGGCGTCCCAGCCGACATGCGACTCTCCGACCTCGGTCTTTATCATCTGTACGTAGTTGCCGTGCACCTTGCCCTGCCCCTGCAACCTGGCCACCGAGAGCTCACGGTAGTTCAGCAGCTCCGCCAGTGTGTCTCGGTTCTTGATGAAGTTCTTTTTGACTTCCTCCGTCTTCGTGCGCCTGATGTAGTAGTCATCGTTCGCTGTGCCTTCATGCACGTAGCCATGATTCCCCAGCGCATGACCCTCTGCGATGGCTCGTTTGAGAACCGATTGTGCCGTGGGATTGCCGGCGAGTTTACCGGCACAGACGAAGAAGGTGGCCACCACGCCCTCGTCGCGAAGTACATCGAGCAGCGCCGGCGTGCTCGTGTCGGGCCCGTCGTCGAAGGTCAGGCAAAGCAGAGGTTGACTCGTCACGGCGACGACGTCGCCCGGGTTGTCTTGCTTGTTGGGGCCAATCACGAATCCCGTGTCGCGGGCGGCCTTGCTCGGGGTCAGGGCTTGGGCCCAGAGCTTCTGGCCGTCGGGGGGTATCTTGTTTGCCGCGATCACGAACGGCAGAGCGGCAATCTTGCCCTGCTGCTCGCTCTCGCTGTTGAACGCGGTGACGAGCGCGTTCTTGGCCTTGAGCTCGAGCTCGCCCTCGAAATCCGCCGGCTTCACCTGACGAATCACGAGCTTGGCCCGCTCGGGTCGCACGCTCGACGCGTACACGGGCAGCTTGCGTCCCACGTACACCTTGTCGTCCTGCGACAGCGGCGTCGCGCCGGCCTGGCCCGACCTTCCGTCGCCGTAGATGTCCAGCGTGATCTCGATGTCCGTGATCGTACAGACAGCGTCGGGACCGACCTGTTTCGACCCGGCCGTCAGGGCGAGCTTGAGAGAGATGTCATTGGCCGCCTTGCTGGCCGTCACGGCCTCGGCGTACACGGTGACCCCTTTCGCCAGCGACGCGCCTTTCGTCCAGGCCGGGCTGGCGCCGGGCTTGAACACGTTGTCGTTGCCGTCGAGCTTCAGCTCGATGCCGCCGGTCGCCGCGCTGAACAGCTTGACGGCCGAGGCATTGCTGCAAGTCAACGTGGCCGTGCCGTCGAAGGCGGCATCGACCTTGAGGGTGGCCAGCTGGCGTTTCGGGTGTGTGTAGGGCTCGATCTTGCCGGTAGCGGGGTCCTTCGCTTGCCGCGCTACCACGAGCACGAGCTCGGCCGGCTCGATCACCGGCCTGATCTCTTTCAGGTGAAGTACGCCTCCTTGTTGGTCCACTCGGTCGAGAGTCCATCTGCTATCCGCCATCGAAAGCTCCTGTGGTTCTGTGCAAGAGGTAACTCTGAGGGCGAAGTACTTGTCGTCCTCTCGGCCCGGGTCGATCTCGAGCGAGCAGGGGCGGAGCTTGATCTGTGCCGGCATCCCGGCTGGAACGAAACACCCGCGCGAAGCTCTGCTGCAATCAAGCGTCGGACTTCAGGTTCCAATTCCCATTCCCCCGTCTATTCGCCGCGAAGATAGAGGCCACTCGTCCATAGGAAGAATGAACCAAGTTTCTGACGTTGGGAAAGTAGCACCCCACCGATTTCCTCAAGAAGTCTTGATCGAAAGCGGTTTCTCTTGCCAGAGGCCGCCTTCGCTTGGAGAGAGTGCCGATGATGGGGTCGGCCCGGCCCGACGCTTTGGGGGCGCGTCCGCACGCGTTGCCTCCGCCAGACGACGAGGAGGTGGAGCGGTTGCTACGGACGGTGGCGCTACGCGTCGTTGGCCTCCTGCGCAAGCAGGGCAAGCTGGAGGGAACGACGACAACTGATCATGC
>PMBV01000461.1 GCA_003153055.1 Myxococcales bacterium | reverse complement strand
ATCGAGGAGCTGCGCCACGCCAAGGAAGAGGGCGTCGAGTTCTTCTTCCTGCACTCGCCCACCGAAATCCTCATCGACGGCGAGAACGCGGTGCGGGCCGTGAGACTCGAGAAGATGACGCTGGGCGAGCCGGACGCCAAGGGCCGACGCAAGCCGGTGCCCACCGGGGAAACGACCGAGCTCGCCTGCGACACCGTCATCGCCGCGCTGGGGACCAAGGCGAACCCCATCGTCACCCAGTCGACTCCAGGCCTCGCCCTCAATTCCTGGGGGTACATCGTGGCCGACGAGGTGACCCAAACGACCTCGGTGCCGGGGGTCTTTGCCGGCGGCGACATCGTCACCGGTGGGGCGACCGTCATCCTCGCCATGGGCGCTGGTCGCCGGGCGGCCAAGTCCATCGCCGCCTACATGACCAACGGCCGCCGCTGGCCGATCTCCCGAGAAGAAGTGGCGGCCTTCGAGCTACCGCCGTCGGTCGTGGCAGGGCCAACCTGCCCGAAGTGCCACCGCCCGGTCGAGGGAGACGAGGGCTACGTCTGTTGCGCTACGGCGCGGCTGGAGTGGCGCTGCGAGGGGTGCGGCAAGGTCTCCGAGGGCTTCGCCTTCCCCTACGGGCTGTGCCCCGCGTGTGGTGGCCACCTGGCAGTGGTCGACGAGGCGCGGCGGGCCGAGCTGGGCGCCCTCGAGCCGATTCGACTCGCCTTCGAGATCGAGCTCGGTGGCCGGGCCTTCTACCTCCAGGCGGCGAAGGAGGCGCCGCACCCTGCGCTCCAGGAGCTCTTCGGGAAGTTCGCCACGATGGAGGGCGAGCACGTGGCCACGTTGGCGCGGCGCTACCACACTGAGGCGCCGAAGCTCGATGGGCTGCAGATCGCCAACGCGGCCTTGCGGGCGCACCTCCCCCACCGGCCAGAGGACCCGGTCAACCTCTTCAACATCGCCATCGGCTTCGAGGAGCGCGCGGTGAGCTTCTTCGCCGAACGCCTGGCGAAGGCGACGCGCGGGTCAGTGGAAGCCGACCTCTTCCGCGAGCTCGCCGCCGAGGAGGCCGAGCACGTCACGTTGCTCCGCACTGAGCTCGAGCGGTTCCAGAAGGGGAAGCCCGGGGTCCTCTGAGCTGAGGGCCCCCGGCGAGGGAGGGGCGGCCCTCGCCCTGCGACATCTCGATTGTGGGTTCCGGAGGCGAATGGACGTCGGCGGGCAAGATCGTCCCGCTCTTCCACCCCGAGCAGGGCCGCTTCTTCGTGGCGAGGGTCGAAAGGCCCCTCTGTGCGGTGGGAAGAGGAGGTCGAGGAGATCCGGGAAGACGCCGCCGAGTCGATGGATGCCAACGAAGGGGGACGAGCCGAAGAGCGACGAGCCCAAGGCCGCGCGGCTCCGCGGGACGCGCAGCCGGGGGACCAGGCGGGTGGTGCTACTCGGTGACACGCTTGGGGACCCGTAGCTGGTCCTCTGGCGGAGGGGGTAGGACGCCCACGGTTGCGGACGGGGCTCGAAGGCTCGAAGGCGGAGGCGGTGGTTGGGCTACCGGGCTCCGGGCGACTGCTACGAGCCCGCGGCGGTCCTTGCCCAACCTCTCCTGGGTCCTCGGCTGGCAAGCCTCCCGCGGCCGACAGCCTCGAGGGCGGGGAGTGGGCGAGACCCCCACTGTATGGGCACCTGCGGCGCCGGCGCGACCACGCCCATTTTCTACGAAGCTCAAGGGGCTCGGCCCCGAGGCTTCCTTGAGGATGGGCGGCTCTCCATCGACAACAACGCCAGCGAGAGCGCGCTCCGCGGCATCGTCGTCGAGAGAAGGCTTGGCTCTTCGTCGGCAGCGACGACACACCAGTCACCTTGAGAGCCAGCTCACGTCGACCTCCCGTTCGTGCCGAGGGGCTGAGCGTCTTGGGCAGGGCGGATCGCCCGAACGATACCGCCCACCCCCTGCACAGCCCGAATGCCCGGCCGATCCGTGTGGCCCGGCTCAGGGTGCGCGGAAGCCGGTTGCTCTTCGGGGCCTTCACGTGCGCCGCATACGACTCGACGGCCTGCGTCCCTTGGTGCCGCCGTTGGCCCCGATGATGTAGGTATCAGCCTTGGGAATGCCCGCGCCGGCGTAGGCTCCGATGTCGGTGGTCGCGTTCCCGTACGCCGCGCGCCAAACGATGTCCTGCCCCTCGATCCAGGCCCGGGTGTACCGGTTGACTCCGTGAGGCCGCCCGTTGAGAGAGAGCCTTGCCCGCCCACCCGCATTCGCACAGGGAGCATCTCGGCGTCGCCCAGGCCGAGCACGTCTTGGACGGCCTGCCGGTTGCTGGTCGTCAGCGTTCCGTCGATGTCGGTGACGATGGCCTGGGCGCCTGGATTTCTCTGCGCTTGTCACGCCGCCAAGCGCTTGCACCTGCATGCGGCCGCAGCCGGTACTCGCCCTTGGGCCGATCCACCCGCATCGGCACGAGGACGACGCCGTCGGCGTCCGCGGTAAGCGCCCCCAGCTTCACCCATTCGGGATAGCGGCGGAGCCACACCTCGCGTTCTCTTCCGCGAGGTCGGTGTCGAGAGCCGCGTAGGCAAACCGCCTCAGCCTGGGGAGGCCACCTCGTCACGAGTCCTGTGGCTGGGCGACGGTGAAGGCCGAAACGGTCGAGCGACGCCATCCGACGGCGCCGCGGTCGAGCAGTCTCAGGCAAAATCCGAGGGAGGCGTGGAGGGGCCCGGAGCCACGGACGCGTCGAGCCCCACGACAGCCCGGGAGCTCGCCGCGGCCGCCACTCGCGACAGTCAGCGCGAGGAACAGGAGGAGGGCGCGCATGGGCCCCGAAAGAGCGGTCGCATCGAGATCCGGGTCGGCGCCTCGCCCACCTGGGGTCTCGAAGCACTCGTTCGCCTTTTGATCCTCAAAGAATTGCCATTCCCGAAATGGGTGATAGAGGGTCCCCGCCAGCGCGGGAAGCACCGCGCAAAGCCCGGGGGCGGCAGCCAACAACTGAATCGGAGCGGGAAAGAAGATCAGGCGCCGCAAAGTTGTTGCAGAGCCGAAAAGAAGGATGTAGAAGGCGCCCCACGGCGGCGGAAACGAAGCCGAAAAGAAGTCAAGAAGTCAAGAAGTCAAGAAAAAAAGAAATAAAGTTGTTGCAGGGCAGAAAAGAAGAATGTAGAAGCCGAAAACGTCGAGAGACGCGAAGGTCGAAGCAGAAAGCGCCGAGAGGCGCCCCTCGTTGAAACAGTTCGCTCTTTGAAAACCGGATAG
>PMBV01000039.1 GCA_003153055.1 Myxococcales bacterium | reverse complement strand
GGAAGCCGGAGCACGGAAGCCGGAGCACGGAGCACGGAGCACGGAGCACGGAGCACGGAGCCGGAGCACGGAAGCCGGTGCACGGAAGCCGGAGCACGGAAGCCGGGACCGGGTGCGGGTTCGCGTGCGCGCGCGGGCTCGGTTCGCGGTTCGCGGTTCGCGGGCCCGGTACGGGGGGGGCTTCGTGCGCGGTGCCGGCCCTCCCCTCCCCGTTCCTTCATTTGCTCGGCAGCTTCAGTCCCGGGTCCCGGGGGCCTCTTCCGGTTCGCTCACTCAACTGGCAGTCTCGGCCCTCGGTGGCGCGGGCTGCTGAGGCGGCGTGGTGGGCCGGTGCAGCAGCACCTTGCGGGTGGCGAAGAAAACCACGCCACCGCCGAGCATCAGCACCGCGGGGACCGATAACGACCAGGGCCCCAGGTGGTGGAACGTGACCGCGCCCCCCAGCCCGCCGGTCACGAAGCCGAACAACAGCTGCGCCAGGAGCCCCAACTTGCGCGTCTCGACCGGCTCCCCACGGATCAGGTGGCCCAGGAGAATGCCGAGATCAGTGACGATGCCCGTCACGTGCGTCGTACGCAGCACCGCGCCCGAGTAGCTCGTCGCCATCGCGTTCTGCAGCCCACAGGCCATGGCCGCCAAGTACTCCCCCTGGTCATTGCCTCGGACCAAGAGCCACGTGGCGACCGTCAACACCACGCCCTCCACCACCATGGCCACCCCGTACCGGCGACCCCTTCGCGACAACTCGGGGCGCTGCACGATGACGCCGCTCAAAATCGCCCCGCCGAAGAACCACAGCCCCACCGAGACCGCCTTGAAGGCCGCCGCCGGGTGACTGTCGGCCAACGTGATGGACACCAGCGTCACCTGCCCCGTGACATGGGACAGGCCGTGATGATGGACCCCAAGGAAACCAATGGCGTTGATGAAGCCAGCGGTCAAACTGAAGATCAGCCCACCTACTGCTATCCAAATCGGCGTTGCCTTCGCACTCATGCTGTGGAGAAACCTGTAGCACCCGGACCGGAACCGCCGCAATTCCAGCGCCACTCTAAATAAACGAAACTAATTGACCCTGATAGTCAATGCCGGAGCCGCCAGGCGTATGGGGAGCTTGACAGCGAACACCGTGCCCTTGACGTCAGTGTGCTCGATCTCCAGCTTGCCCCCCAGGCGATCGACGATGTCTTTGCTGACGAAGAGGCCCAGGCCGGTGCCGCGACCAGCGTCCTTGGTGGTGAAGAAGGCCTCGAAGAGCTTGGGGAGCACGTCGCTGGGAATGCCCGGCCCGGTGTCGCGCACCCGGCAGGTGACGAACTGCTCGTCGAAGGTCGTCTCGAGGACAAGGGTGCCGGAGCCAGCCATGGCGTCGAGGGCGTTGAGGCCCAGGTTGAGCAGTACCTGCACCAGGTGGTCCTCCTTGGCGAACACGCCCGGGAGCCCGGCGCCGAGGCGCTTCTCGAGACGCACGTTCTGGGCACGGGGGTCGTGGCCCAGCAGGCGGCTGACGTCTTCGACCACCTCGTTGACCTGCACCAGCGTCAGCTCATCGCGCTTGCGGCGGGCGAACATGACCAACTCTCGGAGCAGCCCCGCCACCCGGTTCACCTCGCGCTCGACGATGCCGAAGGTGCGCCTCACCCGCTCGGGCTCGGTGGCCTCGCGGTTCATGCGGAGCTGGGCGGCGATGGAGGCCAAGGGGTTGCCGATTTCATGGGCGACCCCGGCGGCGAGCAAGCCGAAGGCCGCCATCTTCTCGTGGTGGAGCAGCTCGGCCTGGAGCCGCTTCTCGCCGGTCACCACGCGCCCCACCACGATGACTGCCTCGACGCTCCCGAGGGCCGAGGTGATGGGCAAGGTGTCGAGGCGGACGATCTCCTGACCCTCGGCCCGCTCGGTGGTGTTGCGCTCCTCGGTCTCGAAGGTGTGGCGCACCGGCCCGGCGTCGGAGACCGTGAGCCCGTTCTCGAAGACCTCGTCACACCGGCGCCCCAGGAGCGGCTCGCCATAGGCGCTCAGCGCCACCCGGTTGGCCTTGAACACCCGGAGCCCCGAGTCGATCACCACCACCCGCTGGTCGATGGAGTTGAGCAGGTGCTCGGTGAACTCCTGGGTCTGGCGCAGCTCCTTGGTCGCCTCGGCGATCCGCTGCTCGAGGAGACGGCGCGAGTCCTCCAGGGCCAGGCTCATACGGTTGAAGGTCTCGGCGAGATCAGCCACTTCGCGGGGCCCGTCAGTGGCCACCCGCTCACCCAGCTTTCCGGTGGCTACCCGCCGCGCCGCCGCCGACAAGCGCTGGAGCGGCCCCGTCATGCCCCTGGCGGCCATGCTCGCGCCGAACAACAGCAACAGGCTCAGGAGCGTGCCGCCGCCGACCCCTTGCCACTTGAGCCGGGTGAGGTTGGCCAGCGCTCGCGAGACCTCCACCTCGGCGAGCACTCCCCCCTCGAAATCGGGAATGGGCGCGAAGGCACTGATGCTCTCGCCGCTCGAGCCGACGTGGAGGCGAGCTTCCCACGGCCGTGTGCCCGCCACCATCGGCCGCGGCCGGTCCAAGACGGCCCCGATGGCCGCGTGCTCGCTGCCCCGCCCCACCGCTCCCACCACGTGCCCGCCGCCGTCGAGGAACGTCAGCGACACCTCGGTGGCCTCGAGCTCCTCGCGAACCCGCGACTCCTGGTTGGGGTTGAAGGCGAAGCGCGCACAGAAGACCCCCCACTGGGTGCCGAGGGCGTCGGCCACGGGCGAGGCCACCACCAGCACCGGCTGCCGCCCCAGGTGCTCGAAGCCGATGATGCGCGGGCCCCGCTGACGCCCGGTGAAGCAGGGGTCTGGCGCCAGGTCTTCCCTGAAGGCGCGGTCATCGCGGGTCGACCCCAGCACCCGGCCCTGGGGAGAGAGCACCAGCAACTCCTGGACATCGTCGTTCTCCTTCGCCTTCTCGACCAGCCGCCGGGTCAAGGCCCAGCGCTGCTGCTGGAGCCGCGCCGGGTCGGTCTCCACGTCGAGCTCGCGCACCAGGCTCACCAGCTGAGGGTCTCCAGCCACGATGAGCGGCACCGTGTCGCGCTTGGCCACGGCGAACACCAGCGTCTGCGACGCCTCGAGCGCGGCCACGTTTCGCACGTGCCGGAAGGCATTCTCAGTCAGGTACGTCTCGCTCTGAAAATAGCCCCACAGATTGGTTGCGAAGAATGGCCCCAGCGAAAACAACGCAAACAAGAAAAGCAGCCGCTGGGCCAGCGATGTGCGTGGCTTTGCTCGGCTGAGCCCCAGCGCTCCCCCGATCAGTCGCAGGCCCAGAAACACGTGAGGGGAACACTCCTCTCAAGTCAGCTTGGACTCGAGCTGGCCCGGATGGTAGCCTGATATCGGCTTGAGCGACAGCGGGGCCCCGATCAAGCACTTCGCGGGCGGAGTGTCACTGTGGCCCCTCGTCACGATGGACGGTCTCTCATTATGACCCTGGTGAAATTGGCCCTCGGTGGGGAGGCAGCACAGTGAGCCTGCGTGTCTTGATTGTGGAGGACGAGGAGGTGCTCCGCGAGAACCTCCTGGAGTTCCTCGCTCACGCTGGGTACGAGGCCGAGGGCGTCGGCACTGGCGAAGCAGGGCTCCAGCGGGCGCTGGAGACGGACTTCGGCGTGGTGGTGGCTGACATTCGTCTCCCGGGCATGGCGGGCATCGAAATGCTCAAGCGCATCGTGGCCGAGCGCCCAGAGACCTTCGTCTTGATGACCACCGCCTTTGCCTCGGTTGAGTCGGCGGTAGAAGCCCTGCGGTTCGGGGCCTACGACTACTTACTCAAGCCAATCACATTCGAGGATCTGCTGCAGAAGGTGCAGAACCTCATGAACTTCCGGGCGCTCAAACAAGAGGTGCTCCGGCTGCGGCGCGATCTCCAGACGCGGCTGGGGCTCGAGGGCCTGTTGGGGAGCAGCCCGCCGATGACCAAGGTCTTCGACCTCATCGACAAGGTGGCCCCCACGCGCTCCACCGTGCTCATCAACGGAGAGAGCGGCACTGGCAAAGAGCTGGTGGCCCGGGCGGTGCACGCCAGATCAGCGCTGGCTGACCGCGAGTTCGTGGCGATGAACATGGCGGCCATTCCCAGCGAGCTGGTGGAGGCCCAGCTGTTCGGCCATGAGAAGGGCTCGTTCACCGGGGCCGACCGGCGGCGCGAGGGCATTCTACGAAGCGTGCGGGCGGGCACGGTGTTCCTCGACGAGATCGGCGACCTCCCGATGGCGACCCAGGTGAAGCTGCTCCGGGCCATCGAGAGCCACGAGGTGCTCCCGGTGGGCGCCGACCGGCCCGAGAAGGTCGACTTTCGCCTCATCGCCGCCACCAACCAGGACCTGCAGGTCGCGGTGAAAGAGGGGCGGTTCAGGCATGATCTCTTCTACCGCCTCAACGTGGTGCGAATTCTCCTCCCCCCGCTGAGGGATCGCCGCGAGGACATCCCCGAGCTGGTCGCGCACTTCATGTCGCTCCACGCCCGGGCCATCGGCAAGGCCCCCCGGCTGGTGCGCAACGACGCCATGAAGCTGCTCCTCTCGTACCCCTGGCCAGGCAACGTCCGCGAGCTCTCCAACGTCATCGAGCGCGCCCTCATCCTCGCCTCCGGGAGCTCCGTCGCCCCCGCCGACCTGCCATCTGAGTTCCACGACGCCGGCAAACTGCCGACCGACCTCCGTCAAGCCGTCGAGGAGTTCGAGCGGCAGCACATCGCCTGGGTGCTGCGCATGAGTGGGGGGAACCGCGAGACGGCGGCCCGGAGTCTGGGCATCGACCCGGCCACGCTGTACCGAAAGCTGAACCGCTACCAGGTGGCGTGAAGTGCTCGATGGTCGACGCGACGGGTCATTCAGGTAGCAGGCCAAGGGAGCAATTTCCCTCGACTCGCGTTCTTGCGAGGCCACCTCTACTCACCACCGCACCCCATCGCCCACTTCATGAGGGAGATCAATGCCTTCGACCCCCTGGCAGAACCGCGAGGCAGTTCTAAGAGTTCTCTCAGTGATGCATTGATCTAGTTCAAGCGCTTCTTCGCCTGAGTCCTGTATTCGCCGGGTTAATTGACTGGCTGCCTTGTTGCTAATGGCAGTTGGCATGACCCACTCACTCTCTCGTCGAATTCTCGCCGCGGTCTTTTGCTTCTCTTCCGTCGTCGCGATGGGTGAGGAGAAGGGGAACCCCTCGGCCGGGATGGCCACGTTCACCCAGAACTGCATCATCTGCCACGGAGCCGAAGGGCGCGGTGACGGGCCTGCGTCGGCGGGGCTGAGCCCCAAGCCGGCCAACTTCTGGGAGCGGTTCGAGTCGACGGAAGAGAAGCAGGTTCGGGTGGTCACCAACGGCGGGGCGTCGGAGAAGCTCTCGCCGATCATGCCCTCGTTCGGCGACGCCCTGAGCACGCAGCAGATCCGCGACGTGGTGGCCTACGTGCGAGACCGCTTCCCCGCGACGCGTCCCGCGGATCTGACCGCGAAGAAGTGATTCGGCTCCTCTCCCACCCTCCTCCGCCCCGCCCCCAACAGCATGCGCACCTCGTACCTCGCAGTGGTCTCGCTGGGCCTCTTCCTCGCCTCCACTGCCCAGGCAGTGCCGGCCTTCGCCCGCCAGACGGGGATGTCCTGCAGTCAATGCCACACGATTTTCCCCGAGCTGACACCGTTCGGGCGGCAGTTCAAAGCAGGGGCGTACACCCTGGCGATGACCAAGCAGATCTCTGAAGGCGGCACCGAAGACAAGCGCCAGAGCCTGGAATTTCCCTCGTACGTGCCCCTGGGCGTGATGGCCACCGTCGGCTTCACCCACACCAACGTGGGCCCTGCCTCGGCCGACAGCCCCGACGCGAAGAACGACACGTTCTCGCTGCCCCAGGAGTTCAGCGTCTTCTTCGCCGGGAAGATCGCCCCCAAGCTGGGAGCCTTCGTGCAGATGACCTACGAGGGAGCGACGGACCACTTCGGCTTCGACAACACGGACATTCGCTTCGCGCACCAGCTTCCGGTCGGGGGCAAGAACCTCATCATCGGCGCGACGCTCAATAACTCACCGACGGTGTCGGATCTCTGGAACACCACGCCCGTGTGGGGCGCGCCGTTCAATGGCTCGGCGGTCGCCCCGACCCCGATGGCCTCGACGCTCATCGAAGGCAAGCTGGCCCATCAGGTGGCCGGTCTGGGCGTCTACGCCTTCTGGGACGGCCTCATCTACGCCGAGTTCGACCTGTACCGCTCGGCTCCGCTGGGGGTGTCGCCTCCGCTCTCCTCGGGGGGAGGCGCGACGAACGTCACCGACACGGTCCTTCCGTACTGGCGACTGGTGGGAGAGAAGAGCTTCGACAGCCACACACTCTCGGTGGGAACCTTCGGCCTGGCCGGCGTGCTGTTGCCGGGCGGCATCTCGACGGACCACACGACCGACCCGCCGACGCAGATTACGCACCCCCTCACCCGCCCCGGTGACTCGTACTACGACATCGGCTTCGACGCTCAGTACCAGTACATCGGCCCCAAGCACATCTTCACCGCGGGGCTGACGTACATCTACGAGAACCAGAACCTCGTGGCGACCCACGGGTTCGTCGACGCGGAGGGAAACCCGCTCGGCTCGGACAACCAGTTCAACGAGCTCCACAGCTTCAAGCTCACCGCGGCCTACACCTACGACCGCCTCGTCGGTGCCCGGGCCACGCTCAGCACCATGCGGGGCAGCTCCGACGCCACGCTCTACGGTGGCGCTGGGCCTCGGGCCACCACGCTCTCGGGTGAGATGTACGTCATGCCGTGGCAGAACTTCCGCATCGGGCTCCAGTACACCCAGTACTTCGAGTTCGACGGAGTGACCACGAGCTCCGACGGCCAAGGACGCAGCGCGTCTGACAACAACACGCTGTACGCCTACGCCTGGCTGGTGTTCTGAGGCCCCATTTCGTTCGAGCTTTTCGGCGTTTCAGCCGGAATGGGGGCGCGGAAAGTGGGGTATGGTGTCGGTGATGCGGAGAGTTCCAAACCCCGTGCGGATTCACTGTGGGCTGGTGTCGATACTCGGGCTGGTGGTGGTGAGCGCGGTGCTGGGGTGCGGCAGCCCCGGCACCATTTGCTCGACGTGCTCCAGCACCAGTGATGGTGGCGCGCGGCGTGACGGGGGCTCCGTGGTGGGGAGCTCGTGCCGGCCACCATCGACGACCTGGAAGCTCGTCAACGGTGGCGTGGCGGGGTCGGCCCAGGCCCCACTGAGCTGCCAGAAGCCGATCAAGACTTCGACCCTGCCCAGCGGGCAGGTGCGGGCCCTGGGGGTGCACCAGGTGGGCGAGGTGGTGAGCTTCGACGTGCCTGCCGGCACCGGGACCATCTCCATCGTGTCGCAGGCTTCCTCTGGGGTGGGAGAGACGATCACCGTCAAGGGCTCGACCCTGGACAACGCGGTGGTGCCGCTCACGCTCGCGGACCCCTCGGGGGACATCCTCTACGATGACAACGCCAAACCGCCCACCGATGGCTCGACGGCGAAAGTGTACTTTCTGGAGGGGCCGGCGATGACCGGAGTCATGACCTTGCCCAACACCACCAAGGCGCTGACGACATCGGCGTCGGGCTACCCAGCGGGGAACTGGTCACTGACGGTGAACGATTGGGCTGCGGAGTGCGCGGCCACCCCCTCCCTCTGTACGGCGGGAGCCAGCGGCACCGGCACCTACGACGTCACGGTGCTGCTCAAGCCCATCACCGGGTCGACCGGCACCGTCGACCTCGCCTTCTACTTCGTCACGGCCTCGCTGACCGCCGCCCAGGCCCTCACGGACAGCCACGTGCAGCGGTACCTGTCCACGCTAGCGGTCCTCTACGGCCGCGCCGGGCTCTGCCTGGGCACCATCACGTTCTACGACGTTCCGAGCTGGGCGAAGAACAAGTGGGCAACCGGGGTCGACGCGACGAAGTTGGGGCCCTGCGACGGGCTCGATCAGATGTTCACGATTTCGAAGGCGGGCAATGCGCTCAACTTCTTCCTGGTCGACTCCATCACCCAAGGCTCGGGGTCGTCGGGTGGGGGGCAGGTGGTGGGCATCGACGGTGCCATTCCCGGCCCATCGTCCATCGGAGGCACGGTGCACAGCGGGGCGGTGGTGAACTTTTCGGACTACGCCTCGGGGACCTGCGCGGGGGTACCCAACTTCTTGAAGTGTGGAGCCGACGTCAGCGCGTACATCACGGCCCACGAAGGTGGCCACTGGATGGGGCTGTACCATACGACCGAGGGCGTCGGCGGCTACTACGACCCACTGTCAGACACGGCGAAGTGCAGCTGCTCGACAACGTGCGGAGTGAGCACCACCGCCGCCCAGTGCTGCTACGACCCCAACACCGGCAACTTCCTGGGTACCTGCAGCTCGGGGACGGCGACCTACCTGAGCACCGCCAACTGCATCAAGACCATCGGTGACTGCGGGGGCGGCGATTCGCTGATGTTCTACTTGCTCGGCAATGAGTCGGCGGGAACGGTCTCGGCGCAGCAGGGCGCTATCATCCGGGCCAACCCGGTCGTGTACTAGAGAGAGTTCCAGGCAATGTACTTCCTCCTCGTCGCCGTCGTCCTTTCCTCTGGCCCTGGCCGGGAAGCGTCCCGGCGCGCGGCCCCCACGGGTACGCCCACCGGCCTTCAGGCTCAGCTCACCGACGCCGAGGTGGTGGAGCAAGCCCAGGCCCTGCTCGGCGCCATCGATACGCCCATCTCCGCAGCCCAGTGGAAAGCGCTGGGCCCCAGAGCCGAGCCGCTGCTCGCGGCGCTGGTCGACGACGACAGCGAGCTCCCCACCCGGCGGGCTCGGGCCATTGATGCCTTGGTGACGGTGGGTGGTGAGCAGACCCGCGCTCGCTTCGCTCGGGTCGCGGAGGGTGACGGTCAGCCCTTCGTGGTTCGGCTGTCGGCGCTCCGCGGGCTGGGCGCCATCGTGCCCGCGTCGGAGCTCCCGGTCGTGCTCGGGGCGCTGCTCACCAAGGCGCCTGATTCGAGGGTTCGGGCCGCGGCTGGCGAGGTGCTGGCGCTCAAGGGGAAAGGGACGGCGTGCGCGGCAGTCGAGGCACAGCTCCAGCGTGAAGGGGCAGACGGCCAGGCGCAGTTCCATCGGGCAGCCAAGACCTGCGGGCTCCATAGGCCCTGACTCACCCAACCTCCGATCTCAGGCGAGCATGGGGCGAGTCGCTCGGGCATGGATTGTTGGTTGTCGCGATCAGGGCGTAATTCCGACGAGTCCGAGGGTGGAACCGAAGAGCCTGAGGCATGGGCCGCGGACTGCGGATTCGGGGCTCCGGGCGAGCATCACGAGCCCCTCGTCCGGTCGGTGGAGTGCGCATTGGGCTTGTGCGGACGAATTCCCCATCGGTCGCGCGCCCGCGTCGCTCCATCCACCGCGTTCCGCTTGCGGAACCAGCAGGCAACCCGGTGGATGGGGCACCACCGTCGTACCGTGCTGGGGTGAGAGTGCTCCTCTCGGGGCCCCCGGCCTCGTTGGCAGAGCCCAAGCCCCCGGGCAGTGGGAGCAATCATCGAGCCATAGCCCCAATCGAGAAGGGCGCTCTCTCGACGCCAAGTCCGTGGCTCGCGGCGGTGAGGCCCAAATGGAAGAGCAGCTTCCATTCGTGACAGTTGGGCCCAACCCGTCCGGTCGCCCGCGTGCATGGCCAACGAGCCGAGGACCGTGCCCGTCTTCGCGTTGGCCGTCCGCGTTCCCCGGCCCCCGCTGCCGCACCCGCGCGCGCACCCGAACCCCGACCCCGGTCCCGACGTCTCCGTCTCCGTCCTCCGTCTCCGTCCTCCGTCCTCCGTCCTCCGAAGGGGGACTTCCGCACCGCGATCGGCCAACGCGTGGTGTCCGCCACCAAGCGCACTCCGTGCCTCCTCCCACCGGGGGAGATGGTACCGTAAGGCTTCTTGGAGACGCTCCTCGCCATCTGGTTGTTCGCCCTCGGGCTGATCATCGGCAGCTTCCTCAACGTCGTCATCGCGCGAGTCCCCGCGGGAGAGAGCATCGTGCGGCCGCGGTCTCGCTGCCCGAAGTGCGGCCACATGATTCCCTGGTACGAGAACATCCCCGTGTTCTCTTGGCTCGCGCTCCGGGGCCGGTGCTCGGGCTGCCGCGCGGCAATCTCCCCCCGCTACCCGCTGGTGGAGTTGTTGACCGCCCTCCTCTTCGTCGCCTGTCTGTCGCGCTTCGGGTGGACCTGGCCCCTCGTCATCGCCCTCACCTTCGTCACGGTCCTGGTGCCGCTGGTCTTCATCGACGCCGAGCACTGGATTCTCCCCTTCGAGCTGACGCTCCCGGGCATCGCGGCGGTGCTCGCCCTCAGGGCCAGCCAAGGCTTCGGCGCGCTGACCACTGGCCTCATCGGGGCGCTGGTCGCGTTCCTCGCCTTCCGCATCATGGAGTTCCTCGGCTGGCTGATGGCCGGTCGCGAAGCCCTGGGAGCGGGCGACAAGTACCTGCTGGCGATGGTCGGGGCCACGCTCGGGTGGCGACCGCTGCTGGGCGTCATTCTCCTGTCGTCGCTCCAAGGCGCGCTCTACGGCCTGACCCGACGCGCGCTCACCGGGCGGGCCGGGCCGCCGGTACCGCCGACCCCTGAGTCGACGGAGCCAGTATCTCTCGACGCGGCGAGCCCGAGTGAGGCAGTCGACGCGCCCACGCGGGACCCCTGGACTCCGGCCTTCCTCCGTGCCGGCCTGCCCCTCTGGCGCCGCGCGCTCCTCCTTCCGTACGCCCTCCTCCTCCAGGACATCCCCGATCCACCGCCACCCGACGAGCAGGGGGAGGAGCCCGAGTGGGTGCCCGGAACGAGCAACATGCCCTTCGGCCCGTGGATCGGCCTCGGCGGTCTCGAGGTGCTCCTGGTCGGCCCGTGGATCGCCTGGTCGCTCCACGGGACGACGTGGGGGCTCTCGGCGGAGATTCTCTTCGGGGGGTGAGCGGCCCTCGGCGCGCCCTCCCACCGTCTCTCACATTGCCTGGCGGACCCGTTGTAACCCGTTATGATGGTTACGCAGGTTCCTCAGGAGTCCGTCATGCCGATGATCACGCTTCAAATCGCCGGAGCACCCGACGAGGTCCTCACCCAACGGCTCGCCGAGGAGGTGACGCGCCTCACCGCGGAGGTGCTGGGAAAAGACCCGGCGGTCACCGCGGTGGCCGTCGAGTACCTTCCCCGGCGCCAGTGGTTCATCGCTGGCCAGCCAACAGAGGCGCTCAACCGCGGCGCCTTCTTCCTCGAGGTCCGGGTGACCGAAGGCACCAACACCAAGGACGAGAAGGGTCGCTACGTGAGGGAGGCCTTCGCTCGGCTCAACGACCTGTTGGGCGGCGTCGACCCGGAGAGCTACGTCCACGTGAACGAAGTGAAGGCGGACGCCTACGGCTACGCCGGCCGAACCCAGGAGCGGAGGTACATCGAGGCCCGGCCAGTGCCAGGCGGCGCGGCGTGACGTTCTCGTTCCATCGCGGCTCGCTCGCCCTCGACTTCGTGGGCACCGTCGGCCACCGAGCCTCGAACGCGCCCGAGGAGCGCCTGCTCGCCCCTGCTTCCCTGGGGACCTGGCTGGGCGAGGCCGGCCTCACCGGAGGCTCGGCGCCCACGGCTTCCGAGTTGGCCAGCGCCCAGAAATTGCGCGAGGCGATCCACCGCGCGGCCTCCGCGATCCTCGAGGGGAGACCGGTGCGCCGGGTGGACCTCTCGGAGCTGAACCGCGCCGCCCAAGGGCTCCGGGGAGGCGCGCCCCGGCTCACTCCGTCGCTCGAGGCCAAGTGGGAGATGGACCGACCAGTCGCCTTCGCTCTCGGGCGCGTGGCCGCTGACGCCATCGACCTCCTGGCCAACCGGGCTGACCTCCTGGCGCGGTGCGAGCTCTCGGGCTGCGGCGCGCTCCTCCTCACCCGCTCTCGGGGAGAGCGCCGCCGGTGGTGCAGCATGGCCACCTGTGGGAACCGCGCCAAGGTGGCGGCGTTTCGGGCCCGGAAGCGGGGGCGCTCAGGACACCGGCGGGAGCGTGTCCAGCTGTGACAGTGCCTCCCACAGCGCCTCGATGGTGATGGGCTTGGGCAAGAATCCATTCATCCCCGCCGCCACGCACCTCGCCCGCTCCTCGGGGAGCGCGTTGGCGGTCGCGGCCAACACCACCCCCTGGTACCCCCGCGCTCGGGCCCGCTCACATGCCGTCACCCCGTCGCAGCGGGGCATGTGCACGTCCATCAGCACCACGTCGTAGACGCAGCGGCCCATGGCCTCCAACGCGGCCTCCCCGTCTTCCACGATCGTCACCTTGGCCCCGAGCCGCTCGAGGAGTCGCCGGGCGACGAGCTGGTTCACCGGGTTGTCCTCCGCCACCAGGAGGTGCTTCCCCGAGAGAGCCGCCGCGGAGAGCCGCGCCCGTTGGGTCAGGTCCCGCTGCGCCGGGGTCGCCGCCGGCATCGCCGCGGAGAACGTGAAGGTGCTGCCGACCTCCGCCACGCTCTCGACGGTGATGTCACCGTCCATCATTCGGGCCAGGCTGCGGGCGATGACCAACCCCAGGCCGGTGCCGCCGAAGCGACGGGTGGTCGACTGGTCTGCCTGACCGAAGCGTTGAAAGAGATGCTGGCGCTGCTCGGGCGTCAACCCGATGCCGGTGTCGGCCACGTCCAGCGTGAGGCGGAGAAGCTCGCCTCTCGGCTCGACGGTGAGGCACAAACGGACACTGCCATGGGCGGTGAACTTGACCGCGTTGGACAGCAGGTTGAGCAGCACTTGCCGGAAGCGCGTCGGGTCTCCTTGCACCCAGACGGCGGCCGGCTGCTCGGCCTTCCAGCCAACCTCGATGCGATCCCTGGCCACCTGGCGCGCCATGGTGAGCGCGTCGGAGCACAGGTGCACCACCTCGAAGGGCACCGTCTCGAGCACCAGCCGGCCAGCCTCGATCTTCGAGGAGTCGAGGATGTCGTTGATGATGGTGAGCAGCGCCTCGCTGCTGCCATGGATGACCCGGAGCGCCTCCGCCTGCGCCTCATCGAGCTCACCCTGCTCCAACAGGGACACCATGCCGACCACGCCGTTGAGCGGAGTGCGAATCTCATGGCTCATCACGGCCAGGAAGTCGCTCTTCGCTCGGTTGGCCGCGTCGGCCGCCTGGGCGAGCTCCCGTTGGCGAGCGAGCGCCTGCTCCAGCGAACGGGTGCGCTCCGCCACCAGGGCGTCCAGCCGGCGGCGCTCGGCCTCCAGCCAGCGGACTCGCCCCATTCCCACGGCCCAGCCGCCCCCGATGAGAAGGCCGAGCCACAAGGGTACCGCCCAGGGCGATCGCCACCACGGCGGCGTCACCTCGAAGCCGACCCGCCGCGACGGAGACATCCGCCCGGCGCGACCGTCTCGGAGCCGCACCTCGAGGACGTGGGCGCCGTCACTGAGCGAGGGAAAGGACAGCTCGGTGCCGTTCTGCGACACCCAGTCGCCGTCCACCCCGCTCATCCGATGCTCGACGCGGAGGGCCCCCGCCCCCGCCCCAAGACCCGCCACCACCCGGAAGGTGGCTGAGGCGCCGGAATAGGGGACGCGGGCCCCATCGGACAACGCGGCCCCGCCGTAGCGGCCCTCCTCGAGAAACGGCGCCGGAATCGGCCCTTGGGGGAGACGTTCGAGATCCACCCGGCTGAGCCCTCCGCTGGTCCCCACCCACGCCCAGCGTCCCCGGTCGACCCACAGCGCGTTCCCGTCGAGGTCGCTCCGAATGAGGCCGTCTTCGGGCTCGAGGATGATGGTGGCCCCGCCTCGGCGCACCGCGAGGCCCCGCGCCGTCCCGATGACCAGAGTCCCGGCCCCGCGCCACAGGCTCATCACCTGATCCGACGGGAGCCACGACACGTCCACCGGGCCCAACGACCGCACCGTGTTGCCGTCGATCCTGAAGCGCGTGAACCCCGCGTAGTCCACCGTGGCCCAGCCTTCGCCGGGGACCTCACCCGGCGCGATGAGCGTCACCGCCTTCAGCTCGGCCGGCGTCTCCAGGCGCTCGAGCTCGGCCCCCACGAGACGCCACAGCCCGTCTCGGTTGGACACCAGCAGCTCGCCCCCCACCACGCCACAGCTGAGGCCGGACTTCAGCTGAGGCTGACGCTCGAGCCGCCCCGGACCAACCTCGACCCAAACCCCAGCCGTCGCGACGGCGACCACCCGGCCCGACTCGTCGGCGCAGAGCCGTTGGCCAAAGCTCATGGGGAAGGTGGTGAAGCCGTCCTCCCCCGGAGCGACGCGCACGACCGCGTCGTCGCGGAGCAGCCACAGCGCGCCGTCCGGCGTGGTGAGGAGCTGCCGAGTGGCCGAGTGGGGCAGCCCGGGGACTGTGAAGGGGGCGAGGCCACGCTCGTCATCGATGAGCTGGCTGATGCCCTCGTCGTGACCCACCAAGACCCGGCCCTGGGGGCCCGGAGCGATGGCCCATACGGTGTCCTCCCCCAGCCCATCGTCAGAAGACCAGCTCCGCACTGCCGGCCAGCCGAGGACCCGGAACACGCCGTTCCCCGCGGTGCCGATCCACAGCCGCCCCTCTGTGTCGACGTGCAGGGCCGAGACGACGTCGCCGCTGAGACCGTCGGGGCGCCACCACCGCATCCAGCGCCCCTCCCCCTCGCGCCGGTAGAGCTCCCGTTGGTGGGCGACCCAGAGCGTCCCTGAGGTGTCAACCAGAGTGACCGCCGACACCCGTGTGTCGAGCGGCACTGGAAACCGGAGATCCTCCACGCGGCTCGTCACCGGGTCCACCCGCACCAGGCTCCGGTCACCCCGCGCAATCAACCGCCCTCCCACCCAGGCGAAGGCCTGGTAATGGTCAGCGGGAAGGCCCTCGCCCGAGCCGAGCCGCGCACCCTGCCGCCCGTCTGGCCCGAGCACGCACAGGCCCTCCTCACAGCCGATCCAGACCCGGCCGTCAGGGCCCACCGTCACCCCGCTGACCTCGCCCGCACCGGCGCCCTCGACGACAGCGGGCTCCACCTCGAGGCCATTGGGCTCGACGCTCACCCGGAACAGGCCGGCCGTCGCCGCGACCCAGAGCCGCTGCGCTCCGTCGACGGCCAGGGAGGAGAACGCTTTGGTCGTGTCGAGGGTTCGCCCGTCGTGCTGGACTCGAACGACGCGGACGCCGTCGTAGAGCAGCACGCCCACGTCACTGGCCACCCACAGGCGCTCGCCTTGGGCCAGAAGCGCGGACACGACTCCGTGCTTCAGGTCTGGCGCGTCGACCAGTTGCCAGCGGAGGCCATCGAAGCGATGAACGCCCCGCTCCGTCCCCGCCCACAGCACCGCGTCGGAGGTCTGGGCGAAGCACTTGATGACGTCGTTGGCCAGGCCCTCGGAGGTACCCTCGAGGCGCACTCGCTCGGCCCCGGCGGAGGCGGCCCACAGCACCAACACCAGCCCTCCGACCCGTGCCAAAGCGCCGCCGACTCGCCCGCTGGAGCACACCACGAAGGATAAGGGACCCTCGCTTGGGTTCGCCTGCCTTTCCTCCCGCTGCGCTGGAGGCTCGATGCGCTCAGCCCTCAGGGCGAAGCACGAAGGTCACCAGCTCGTTCCCCAGGCGCACGACGTCACCGCCCTCGAGCTCCCTTCGGCTGACGCGTTCGTCGTTGAACCAGGTACCGTTCGACGAGCCCAGGTCCTCCAAGACATACGTCACGCCCAAGCGGAGAATCGCCGCGTGCTCTCGCGACACTCGGGGGGAGTCGATGACCACGTCGCACTGCGGGCCCCGGCCGATGATGAAGCGCTCGCTCACCACCCGCACCTCCGGTTCGCCGTCGCGCTGCACGTAGGCCACCATCGGGTTCGACCGCAGCAGCACGGTGCCTTCCTCGACGGGCTCGGGGTCCATGATGCTCGGCACCGACCCGGTGGCCGACACGTCTTCATCCGCGAGCTCGACGGGAGGTAACAGTTGGCGATCTTCGCTGGGGGGAGGCACCGCCACCACCAGCGCTTCGTCGACCTCCTCGGCTTCTTCGTGCTCCGCTGGCTCGGCCGGTCGGGCCCACGCCGGCCTCGGCTGGACATACCGGTTCACGTCGCCTTCGATCTCCTGGAGCCGCGCCACGATGCCCGCCAGAGCCGCGGCGCCGGCGTCCTCCTTCGGGGGGCCCTGGGGAACCGTCGGCGTGGGCGAGAGCGAGGAGCGAAACGGCTCCCTGGGCACCGGAGCCGCCACTGGAACGGCGGCCGGGGGCCGGGGCGTCACTGGCGCGAGCGAGGGCGGCGACTTCGCCAGTTGCCCCACCGTGCCCGGGGCGACGTAGCCATTGATGCGGAGCCAAGCGAACACCCCCTGGTTCACCAGCACCGAGGGCTCGACGGCCATGTCGCGAGCCATGACCTCGAGGGCACGCCAGAGGTGCGCCGCGATGACGACGGAATGAGTCGAGGAGTCAGCTTCCACGCAGGTCCTCCTGCCATGGCGACTGTACGTCGTCACGGGAGAGCCAATAGAACATGGCCTGCATCTCGGCGTACTGCTGCTCCGCGATGCTGGCGAGGTTGGGGTGCAGCTCACCGAGGTCGGCGCCCTCCCACTCGAAGCTCGGCACCCCGTGGGCTTTGGCGTTCTTGCCCTCGAAGACGCGCTGGTCTCTCGACCGCCAGAGGCGCTGGGCCGACATGCCCGCGGCCTGGGCGAAGTCGCCCGGAGGCGTCAGGGCCCCCGGAAGCTTCACCGTCGACTCGCCGGAGCTCCACAACAGCCAGGTCAGCGCGTTCCAATCGGCGCGCGCCGCCCGCACCGCCGAGGGCAAGTCCATGTCCTCCACGGCCAGGGTCTCGTCGAACGACACCAGGCGCGGCCCGTCATCACCGTCGCCCGCGGGCACCTCGAGCTCGCCGACTTCGAGCGCGACCGGCCCATCGGGGAGCAGGCGCGACACGTCGGGCACGAGCCAGCCGCAGCGCTCGTTCACCATGCCCAACAGGTGCCGGCGGATCAGCGTGAGCCGAGTGGCGTACTTCTGCGCGACCCGCATCACTTGCTCGAGGGTCTTCACCGGCGCCTCGGGCAGCCCATCGTAGGTGGTGGAGGGCTTCTCGGCGGCCGGCCAGAAGCCGTAGGTGGGGAACAAGAACCGCAGGTAATCGAGGAGAAACTCGGCCTGCTCCGGCGACGACGGGGCCAGCTCACCGGCGTCCTTCTCGGCCTGCTCCTTGAGCCCCAGGCTCACCAACACCAGCGCCCGGGTGAACAGAAATTCGGTGGAGCTCGGCGAGAACAAGAGGGCCGCGTTCACGAAGTCGAGGGCAGCGCGGCTCTGGAAGCTCTGATCGAGCACGATGGCCAGCTTCCGGAGAACATGGGGGACCGATGCGCCGCTCACCAGCGCGCTGGCGAGGGCCGGCAGCTCCGAGGCTGTCTCTTCTGCGAGGGTCTCGGCTGCCGAGGTCGTGAGCCCAGCGGTGCGCCCAGCCGCCCCGGCGAGGTACGGCGCCGTCGAGCGGCTCACCACGCAGGCCCGAGCCAGGGTGACGAGGGCCGCGGGGGCCTCGTCTGCCCGCAGCAAGGCGAGGCCCTTCTCTTCCCAGTCGGGCCGCACCTCGTTGGACCAGGCCTCGAGCTCGCCCACGTCGAGCCCGCCGCCCTTTCCGTAGCTCAAGGTCGCCAGCACGCCGCCACCTTCGTCGAGCAGAGACCAGAGACCGACCCGGGCCCCGGCCTCGAAGGTGCCCGCTTCGCAACGTATGCGCGGGTCAGCGAAGGGTGACGCAGCCGCGGTGACGAAGAGCCGCGCTGGTCCGTGCCGCGCGCCCGCGAGGTAGCTCGCCTCCTCGAGGAGCTCGCCCCCAGCGCTCCAGGTCTTCCACGCGCCGACGCGCTCGGCCGTCTCGCCGTCGGCCTGGCCTTTGGTCCACTGGGACTCGTCAGGCCGAAACTCGGCCCCCTCATCGACGGCCGCCGGGCGCTCCGGGTAGACGTCGCCTTGGGGGGTCACCCGCCGGCCCTGCTCGTCGAAGTGCCGCACCGCCACCACCCGGCCGCGCACGTAGTCCATCTCGCTGCGCCGCACGGCCTCCGACACGCCGCCCTCGTGCATGCGCTCGGTGGTGAGCCCCGTTGAGGCGTACCACCGCCGCGTCCCGTGCAGCACCCCGTCGACGAAGGTGCCGTCCTGGGCCAGCTCGCCGTTCTCGTGAAACCGCCGAAACGGTCCGTGCGCCTGGCCATCGATGAGGAAGCACTCGTTGCACTTGGTGCCGTCAAAGCGCCAGTTGGTGAAGGGCCCTTGCTTCTGACCACGGCCGTCGAGCTCGCCCTGTTCCCATTCCTTGTCTGCCTCCACCCAGCGGGCATCCGCTGGTACGCCGGCCGGCCACTTTGGAGGTTTCGTCGACACGGAGCGGGAGAGTGCCAAACCCATGCTCTTTGGCCAGCGGGAAAGCGTGAGTTTCGCTCCGCGCTCGTCGAGGTGGCTTCGCGGCTCGGCATCTGCGATGTCTTCGCGACATGGTCCGCTTTTCCTCGCTCCTGGTGGGGTTCGCGTGCGCCTCGGCGCTGGGAGCCGCCCCCGCCAAGAAGAAGAAGGCCCCGCCGCCACCTCCTCCTCCGCCGCCGGTGACCGCGCCCACGCCGAAGGTGCGCGAGGCCCTGAGCGACACGACGTTGACGCTCCTCGCCTCGGCGGAGAGCGCCCAGACCTTCGGGGCCAGCGACTCCGGCGGGTTGAGGCCAGACCCCTCGAAGGCCATCGCCAGCGACTTCGTGAGGGGAGCCCCTGGCGCCACCCTCGACTCCACGCAACTCGACGCGCTCCGCTCGGTGCTCTACGACGAGAAGAGCTTTCGCTTCGGGCAAGACGTCTCACGGTGCCGCTTCGTGCCCAACCTCTCGGTGCAGCTGAGGGCCGGCATCGACACCCTCGAGACGCTGATCAGCTTCTCGTGCAACCAGGTGCTCTTCGTCATGGGCAAGCCCGGAGGCCGATGGATTCCCCAGGGCACCTATGACGTGAAGCCGGCGCGGGCCAAGCTCCTCGAATTTGCCAAGGCGACGCTGCCGACGGACCCGGTGCTCCGCGGGCTCAAATGATCAAGGTCTTGGGGGTAGGATGGGATGGGATGGGTTGGATGCGTTGGATGCGTTGGATGCGTTGGCGCTGGGGCTTTGAGGCGCCTGAGGCACCGCTCATCCGCAGTGGAATCGACTCCACTCTGGGCGTCACTTCGAGTGGCGGTAGGGACGGCTCT
>PMBV01000303.1 GCA_003153055.1 Myxococcales bacterium | reverse complement strand
GTCGAAGCCGACGTTGGGTTTGCCCTGACTGAGCGCCCAGGCTCGAGCCGACGCCGCCAGCGCCAGCGCCGCGCGAGGCGAGGCCCCGTAGCGGACGAAGCGCCTGACGGCCTCAGGGGCGCCCTGGCTCGACGCGTGGCTCGCCTCCACCAGCCGGCCGATGAAGTCAGCCACCGCCTGGGGGAGATGCACGCGATCGACCGCCTCGAACAGGGCCGTCAGGGCCGGGCCGTCGAAGGCCGGGCTCAGCGAGGGCGACTGACCTCGCACCCGCTCCCTCACGATGGCGCTCAAGGTGCGGGCGCCCACCGGCGGCACCAGGACGCGGAACATGAAGCGATCGAGCTGGGCCNNAGCAGCGCCGACTGGGTCTTGGGAGAGCTGCGGTTGATCTCATCGGCCAGCACCAGCGAGGCGAACAGCGGCCCCGGGCGAAAGGAGAAGCGCTTGGCGTCGCCGTCGAAGACGTAGGTCCCGGTGATGTCGCCGGGGAGGAGGTCTGGCGTGAACTGAATGCGCTTGAAGGGCAGGTCCAGCAGCCTCGCCAAGCCCTTGCACAGCTCGGTCTTCCCCAGGCCGGGCAGCCCTTCGAGCAGCACGTGCCCACGGGCGAGCACGGCGGCCACCACCCGGTCGACGACCGGCCCTTGATCGAGCAACACCTGGTTGAGGCCGGCCTTCAAGCTGGCGATGCGCTCACCGGCGGCCTGAACTTCCTGCGGGCTCAACAGCTCGGACACGATGCCTCCCGATCGATGACTCCTCGGAGTCGAAGTAGTGGCGAATGAGGTCGCGATTGCGAGGGAGCACGCCGCCTTCGTCGTAGCCCGCGGCCTGCTCCCCCAAGGGTCCACTGCCCTGGCCTCCCGAGGAGTGCCCGCGCGCCGAGTCCTTCGGGTCCCTCGCCTTGAGGCCATACAGCCCTTCGTCTTCGCCGCCGTGCCCCTGGGGCAACAGCTCGAGTCTGAGGCGCTCAGGGTCGAGCTCGGCCTGCCCGCCAAAGACGAGCCTGCCCGCCTCCCCGCCCCGGCTCGGCCCCTCACCCTCGGTCACCTGCCGAGACGCATGAGCCCCTCCTGCCGTGCTCTCAAGGCCAGCGCGGGCGCGCGAACCTCCCGAGCGGTGCCGCGGCTCGCCCGCCCCCGCTGTCGAGCCACCGGCCCGGCCCGATGATGGAGCCCTGGCCTCGCGCAGGCCCTGCTCGAGGCCTCTGCGCCGCTCGGCCAGCGCCGCTCGGAGCCGCTCCACCTCATCGCGCGTCGGGGCCTCCCGCCCCTCGTCTCCATGGGCTGGCGTGGACCCGGCAGCCTCATCGAGCGCGGCGGCCAATGCCTGGTCGCCGGTCGAGGTGCTCCCTTTCGACAGCTCGAGGAGCGCCCGCTCCAGCGCCTCCTTTTCGCGGGCCACGGCGTCGGCGCCCCCAGCCGAGGCCATCGCTTCGCTCAGGCGCTGCGCCGCCGCTTCGGCACGAGCCAGCTCGGCAGACGCCTCGGCCGCCCGTCGATCGAGCGCTAGGTCGAGGGCGTCGGCAGCTTCCCAGTCAGGGCCATCGAAGGTGCCTTGGGCCAGCTCGGCGCGGAGCCGTTCGAGCTCGCCGAGAGTGGCTGGGTCGAGCCGCTCTTCGCGGGCGACGGCCAGCGCCTTCTCTTGCACGGCCTCGACCCGGCTCTCGGCCGCGGCGTTGACGACTCGCTGGCGCGAGGGCTGTGGCACCAGGAGCCCCAGGCCGGCGAAGGCGAGGGCCGCCAAGACGAGCGCCGATGGTCGGCCGAGCGCGAGCGGCGGGAAGGGCATGCTCTTGAGCCGCTGGTTGAGCTCGAGCTCCCACTCGCCGACCGGCAGCTCGAGGCGGGTCAACAACAGCCCGCCCAGGCCCGCCTGGCGATCGGCCACCACGGCCGCCTGCGCCTCGGTGAAGGCGACACCCCGCCCCAGCCGAAGCACCGCGCCAGCCACCGCCGCGATGCCACACAGCGCTCCCACCACGGGAACAGCCTGGTGCACCAGGAGCCGCCAGACGACGAAGGCTGTGGCCGAGAGCCAGGCCGGAGCCACGGCGGCCTGAGCGAGCGCCTGCAGGTTGAGGCGCCTCCTGAGGCGGGCAATCCGCAGCCGAACCGCATTCTTTCGTCGCGCTTCACCGGCGGCCATGGAGAGGACCAGAGGTCGAGGGAGTCGAGGCAAGTCTAGACCTGCCTCGGGCGGCGGCGCTCCCCTTTCGGCCGGTGGCTCGAAGGTGGAACCCAGTGGTCGTCGCGGGTGTCTGTCTTCGAACGCGTTCACCGAGCGTCCAAGTTCGCTACGGTGTGCCCATGAACGCGAACGAACTGGCCGCGCTCGAGAAGCGGGTGCACGCCATCAAACGCCCCGAGCCGGCGCTCCTGGGGCTCTACCTACTCCAGTCGCTGGTGCTCCTCTGCGCCGCGCCGATCCTCCTGGTGCCGCTCTATTTCCGCTACCACACGCTGTGGTACCGCTTCGACGGCTCGGGGGTGTCCATGGGCTACGGCATTCTCTTCCGCAAAGAGCTCCAGCTCACCTACCCGCGAATGCAAGACATTCACCTGTCCCAGAACATTCTCGAGCGGTGGCTGGGCATTGCCACCGTCACCATTCAGACGGCGGGCAGCGGCGCCTCGGGCAACCTGGCCATCGTGGGCGTGAGGGACTTCGAGGCCATTCGCGACTACCTCTACGCCCGCATGCGAGGCGTGCACGAGGAGCACCACGGCGAGCGGACGGGCACGGGTGGCACCGACGAGCTGTTGCGCGACATTCGCGACGCCCTCACCGAGGCGGCCATGGCCCTCAAGGAAGGCAGGCGCTGATGGAGACCCTGGTGCGGCTGCTCAGGCCCCTGTTCCTCCCGCTGCTCAAGCTCGAGCTCGAGCCGCCGCATCTGCCCGAGGGCTCGTCGCTGGTGCGGGCGCTCAAGCCCACCGAGCAATGGCTCGCCTACCGCTACCTGGCGGTCCTCTTCGGGTTGCTCAACCAATTCATCGGCGCCGCCGTGGCCGCCGTGGCGCTCATCCTCTCCACCGAGCGGCTGGGCGTGGTGGTGGCGGTGCTCATCGGCCTCGCGCAGCTCCTCATCGTGGGCTTCGCGCTGGTAGCCACCCGGGTCGACTTCGAGCTTCGGCACTACCTGGTGGGAGACCGAAGCCTGCGGGTCACGCAGGGCGCCTGGAAGCGCGAGGAGGTGACGCTCTCCTACGCCAACATTCAGAACCTCGAGGTCACCCAGGGCCCACTGGAGCGGCTGTTCGGGTTCAAGGCCCTCACCATCTCGACGGCCGGCTCGGATTCGGGGGCAGGCGACGGCCACGGCCACGTGGTGTCACTGGTCGGGCTGGAGGACGCCGACGAGCTCCGCGGTCTGATGCTGGCCATGCTCGAGCACCAGCGCGACTCGGGCCTGGGAGAGCACGTTCCACGGCCAGCGGAGGGATTAGCGCAGGCCCGCCTCGAGGAAGTGCGAGCCGCCGCCCTGGCCTTGAGAGACGCCGCGAGAGAGGCCACCACCGCGTAGGAGCCGTTGCGAGGCGAGCTACTTCGGCGCGTTGAACGGGTTCACCAGCGGCGCCTCGGCAGCGGGCGGCGGGCCTACCACCGGGAGCGACAGCCGGAAGGTCGAGCCAACGCCCACGGCGCTCTTCACCTCGAGGCGTCCGCCGTGGCGCTCGGCGCAGCTCCAGGCGGTCCACAGGCCCAGGCCCACGCCCTTGCCCACCGGGCGAGTGGTGAAGAAGGGCTCGAAGACGTGGCTGAGCACCTCGGGGCCCATGCCGACGCCGTCGTCGGTCACCTCGACGTAGGCCAGCTCACCGTCGACCCCGGTCTCGACCGTGACCGTGCCTTGATGATCGGCCCGATCGGCGACCGCCTGCGCCGCGTTGACGACGAGGTTCATCAGCGCCTGGTTGACCTGGGCCCCGTAGCACCGGAGCCGGGGCGGCCCGCCGGACTTGGTGACGATGGTCACTCCTTGGCGCCTGGCCACCGGCAGCATGCGCAGCGTGGCCTCCACGCTCTGGTTCAAGTCAGTGTCGAGGAGCGCGCCCCCGTCGACGCGGGAGAAGTCCTTCAAGTCTCTCACGATGGCCTGCACTCGCTTGAGGCCGTCTTGGGTCTCCTGGATCAACTGAGGGGCGTCGCTTCGCACGAAGGCGTAGTCCGCGTCGAGCCGGGCCGCCTCGACCGCCTGCCGCGCTCCGTCGGCACCCAGCGCGTGCTCCTGCGCCTGGTAGACGTCGACCAGCCGCACCAAGGACTCCAAGTGCTCGCCCATGGAGCCGACGTTCGAGGTGACGTAGGCCAGGGGATTGTTGATTTCATGGGCCAGACCCGAGGCGAGCTGCCCGACCGAGGCGAGCTTCTCCGACTCCACCAGCCTCGCCTGGGTGGCCCGCAAGGCCTCGACCGTCGCCTGGAGCTGGGCGTTGGACTGCTCGAGCTCCTGGGTCCGCTCGGCCACCCGCTGCTCCAGGGTGCGGTTGGCGTCGCTGAGCTTCAAGTTGCGCTCGGCGACCACTCGGAGCAGGTCGTCAACGGCGGCGAGCAGGAGCTTCTCGGAGGCGCCCTCCTCGGGGTTGGGCTCGACCTCAGCCTCGAAGGCCTCGGCGGCCGCCGCGCCAGCCTCGATGCGGCGCACCTGCCTGGCCAACTGCATGTCGATGCCGAGAATGTGAAACGCGAGCCAGTGCAGCAGGAAGCGCAGGAGCGCCCGCGAGGCGTCACCCCGGCCCTCGACGAACCGCGACGAGCCGAGGTGGTCGAGCTCACGGAGGAAGCGGTGGTGCTGAATCAGATGGCCGTCGACGAAGCGGCGGTCGAGCTTCGCCCCCCGCATCAGCTTCTCTTCGTCGGCGAAGTGCGTGTGGGCGTAGTCGGTCAGCTCGGCGACCACGGCCTCGAATTCCTGGATCGGGACGTCGACCTTTCGCGCATTGAGCTCACCGAAGGCGTTGACCAGCGCCACCAGCCGCTCGTGCTGGGCGTCAATCACCGCGATACCGGTGAGGTACTTCGCGTTCCAGGTCAGGGCATCCATGCTTCGCCCTCGACCCTTAGCCCATCGAAGGAGCCGGCGCTCGGGCCCCCCACACCCCCCCGCGAACGTGGAGGGCCAAATGCCCACATCTGGCGCGTTTTCCTGGAATTTCGGGGACGATGCGAGATAGGCGGGATGACCGCACGGCGTTGAGCGTTTCCATTGACTTTGTGTGTAGGCCCTACGATCAATCTCTTTTCCCCAACCCGCTCCACGGCCGGAACTCAACCGCCTGCACAGACCCGACATGACCTTCTCGACGCTGGCTCAGATGACCAACGAGCACCAAGGGTGGCTGACCCAGAAG
Organism: Myxococcales bacterium; assembly: GCA_003153055.1. The sequence goes on along the minus strand of PMBV01000303.1, from coordinate 8,614 downwards.
CTGCTCTTCACTTTCACCGCCAACGCCGAGTGGGTGTTGTGGCTGCTCGCGGTCCTCTCGGTGCTGTCGATCGCCGTGATGCTGGAGCGGAGCATCTACTTCGCGACGCACCGGCTGAGGAACCCGGAGGACGTGCTCCTCGCGCTGGTCAAGGGTGACTACGACGCGGTCAAGCAGGCCGTGGCCGAGAAGCAAGGCATGGAGGCCGCCATTCTCCGCGAGGGCCTCAACTGGATCGAGCGAGGGCCCGACTCGGTAGAAGAGGTCATCAACGCGACCATCGCGCGAGAGCGACCCCGCTACGAGCGCTTCCTCTCGTTCCTCGGCACGCTGGGAGCCAACACGCCCTTCATCGGCCTGTTCGGCACCGTGCTCGGCATCATCAAGGCGTTCCACGACCTCGGCAACACGGCGGGCAAGGGCTCGGAGATGCAGCAGACGGTGATGGCCGGCATCTCGGAGGCGCTGGTGGCCACCGCGGTGGGCCTCGCCGTCGCGATCCCCGCGGTGGTGGCGTACAACGTGCTGACCCGCCAACTGAAGACCGTCACGTCGAACGCCACGGCCCTGGGGCACGCCCTGGTCGGCCACCTCCGGGCGACGGGAAAGTAAGCGATGGCCGGTATCCAGAACGACGAGGAAGAAATCACGGCGATCAACGTCACGCCGCTGGTGGACATCGTCCTCGTGCTGCTCATCATCTTCATGGTGACGGCCAGCTTCATCGTGCGCGAGACGGTCGAGGTCGACCTCCCGCGGGCGGCCAACACCAACGACAAGACGGTGCAGGGGCCGGTGATGGTGACGATGGACAAGGACGCCAAGGTCTTCCTCGACGGAGCCGAGGTGACGAGCGAGCAGTTGCTCGAGAAGATGAGGGCGGCGGTGGCGGCCGACAAAGACGTCAGGGCCATCATCAGCGCCGATCAGTCGCTGAACTACGGCAAGGTGATGACGCTCATCGACCTGGTGAAGGAGGCGGGCATCATCAAGTTCGCCCTCAACATTCAGAAGGAAGCCAAGGCGGCGCCGGCCGGAAGCGCCCCTTGATAGAGCGAGCACGAGCAGTGGGCGTGCCGAACGCGGGATGACGATGACCACCGGGCTTCATCAGCGAGAGTCGAGGCGATGGGGGCTCCTTTCGGCCCTGGTCATCGTCTCGGGGTTGGTGCACCTGGCCACGCTGGTGGCGCTGCCTGATTGGGTCGCGTTGAGGGTGGCCAAGCGCCCCGTCGAGATGGACCTGTACACGCCACCGCCGCCTCCTCCTCCGCCGAAGGTCGAGGAGCCGCCCAAGCCCCTCGACCCGCCCAAGGCCAAGCCGCCGCCGGTGAAGGTCGCCGAGCTGAAGCCGCCCCCCAAAGAGGCGCCGCCTCCCCCCAACGACACGCCACCGCCCGAGCCGACCAAGCCGGTGCCGCTGGTGGTGGGCATCTCGATGACCTCCACCACCGCGGTGGGCGGGTTCGCGGTGCAGGTGGGCAATACGACCTACGGAAAAGCCTCGGACAAGGTGGTCGACCCCAGCCAGGTGAAGGCGTACTCGGCGCCCCGGTACGTGCCTCCGGGCGGCGCCGACACCGAGCCGACGGTGCTGGGAGAGGTGAAGATCCCCTACCCCGAGGAGGCCCGGAAGAACGAGGTCGAGGGCTCGGTGCGGCTCAAAGTGACGCTCGACCCTGAGGGCGCGGTCCAGAACGTGGTCGTCGTCTCGGGGCCGGGCTACGGGCTCAACGACGCCGCGAGAGAGGCGCTCAAGCGCTTTCGGTTCAAGCCGGCGACCAAGGGCGGCGAGGCGGTGGGGTACACCTTCATCTACACGTATACCTTTCTGCTCGACTGAGCGTCGGACCGCGACGGCAAGAAGCGGAGTGTTCCCAGGTCGCCGGGCCCGTACCGTCGCTCCATCGCCTCCCGCGAGGCGACCACGAACGAAAGGCCCCACGATGCACCGCACTGCCGAACCCGCGATTCTCTACTTCGGAACACCCGTCGTCCTGGTCTCGACCATGAACGAAGACGGGAGCCCCAACCTCGCGCCGATCTCCTCTGCCTGGTGGTTGGGTTGGAGCTGTGTATTGGGGTTCGGTGGCCGGTCGAAGACGCCAGCCAACTTACTCCGCACCGGCCAGTGCGTGCTGAACCTGCCCTCCGTCGAGCAGGTGGGCGCGGTGGATCGGCTGGCACGGACCACCGGGAGCGACCCTGTGCCGCCCCACAAGGTGGCGATGGGCTACCGCCACGAGAAGGACAAGTTCAAGGTAGCTGGGTTGACCGCCATGCCAGCTGACCTGGTCGCCGCTCCACGAGTCGTCGAATGCCCAATTCAGCTCGAGGCCACGCTCGAGGCCAGCCATCCTATGGAGGCCTCGAACCGTGAGCGAGCCGGACGGCTGTTGGCCCTTGAGGTGCGCATCGTACGAGTCCACCTCGACGAGCGCGTGATGGTGGCGGGCCACGAGGATCGAGTGGATCCAGATCGCTGGCGCCCGCTCATCATGAGCTTCGCCAAGTTCTACGGGCTGGGGGGCGAGCTCCACCCGTCACGCCTGGCGGAGATCCCCGAGGCAGCCTATCGACCGGCACGCGCTCAGCCGCGAGGCGCCTGAGGGAACCGGGCGAACGCAGAAGCCTCGCACATTCGAAACACCTGATGTTCTCGATATGCGACGCAACCCTGGCATCAGCTCACCGACCGCAACGCCCTGCTTCACGAGCGAGGAGCACCTCCTTCCGCTCGACGCCCCAGCGGTACCCGGCCAGGTCCCCATCGGTGCGCACCACGCGATGACACGGAATGGCCACCGCCAGTACGTTGGCGGCACAGGCTCGGGCCACCGCCCGCGCCGCCTTGGGGGCACCGATGGCCGCGGCGATCTCCGAGTAGGTCGTCGTCGTCCCCAGGGGAATCCGCGAGAGGGCCTCCCAGACGCGGACCTGGAAGGCGCTGCCCCGGATGTCCAGCGGAAGCGAATCGCCGAGATGTGGCCGCTCCACCAGACCCACGACTCGAGCCACCAGACGCTCGAAGCCCTGGTCCGCCCCGACGAGTCGGGCGTGAGGGAATCGACGCTCGAGCTCGTGGGCGAGCGACTCCGGCTCGTCTCCCAGGAGAATGGCGCACACCCCCCGCTGCGTCGCCGCGACGAGGATCGCTCCCAGCGAGCACTGGCCGATGGCAAAGCGAATCTCCTCGCCGCGCCCGCCCGCCCGGTACTTCGTCGGCGTCATGCCCAGGCGAGCACTGGACTTCTCGTAGAAGCGCGCCGACGAACTGTACCCCGCGCCGTAGATGGCCTCGGTCACGGTGGCCTGCCCCTCGAGCTCGGCGCGCACCCGCTGGGCCCGGTGGGCCGCCGCATAGGCCCGTGGCGTCACCCCGGTCACTTGCTTGAACAGCCGCTGCAGGTAGAACCGGCTCAGCCCGGCCCTTCTCGCCAGCGCATCGAGGCGGGGCGTTTCGTCGCTGGCCTCGATGAGCCGGCAGAGGTCGGCGACCAGCGCAGCCTGGCGCTCGGCGAGGGGCGGCTGGTCGGGTTTGCAGCGCCTGCAGGGCCGGAAACCCGCCCGCTCGGCCTCGGACCTCGTCTCGTAGAACGCCACGTTCTCGGGCAGGGCCGGACGCGCTGCGCAGGACGGCCGGCAGTACACCCCGGTCGTCTTCACCGAGTAGTAGAAGGTGCCGTCGGCGCTCGCCTGGCGAGCCCGCACCGCCGCCCACCGCGGGTCCTTCTCCACCGCCGCTGCCAGAACGCTCCGTCGCTCGATGGTCGCCATGGCCCCAACCTAGCCGCCACCCCAAAGCCCAGCACTCCGGCGATTGCGCTCGAGTTCCCTGCCTTGAGACCGCCGGCTCGTTCCGAGCCTGATCCCGTCTCGCGCGGTGGACGGGCGACCCCGCAACTGCCAGCACACCCGAGGAGATGCACCTGGCACGGATGCTGCTCTCCTCCCGGGTGTCTGCAATGTGGCAGGCGCTTTCAAGGAGGCACGGCGTGTTGGTGACAGGAAAGCGGTACCAGGTCTTCTCCATCAAAGAGAAGGCCGACAAGAGCGGTGGAGAGCGCGGGGCGGTGTGGGTGAAGGCCGGGTCGGCCTGGGTGAACCGAGATGGCTCGCTCAACGTGTACCTCGATGTGTTGCCTCTCGACGGGCGGCTCCACGTGCGCGAGGCCCTCGAGAAGCGGGAGGGCGTCGACGAGCGACCCGCCGCGTCCGCCGAGCCGGCCATGGCCGAAGCGGGGGTGCACTGATGCGACGGCATGGCATGAAGGTGATGAGCTGGCTGGCGTCGGCGCTGCTCCTGGTGGCCGCCGGGGACGCCGTGGCCAAGAAGCCGGTGGCCAAGAAGGACTACAGCGGAACGGTGAACCTCAACACTGCCACGGCCTCGCAGCTCGATCAGCTCCCCGGCGTGGGAGAGAAGGCAGCCAAGCGCATCATCGAGCACCGCACCAAAACGCCCTTCTCCCGGCCGGAAGACCTCTCGCGGGTGAAGGGCTTCGGGCCGAAGAAGATGAAGACCCTGAGGCCGCTGTTGACGGTCGCGGGGCCCACCAACCTTCAGGTGAAGAAAGGCGTCACGGCTCCCGAGCCCGAGTCACAAGGGCGCGCCGCGCCACCCAAGCGCTGACGGTCAGGAGCCCGCGTCAGCGTCGGCCAGGGGGCGGGCCAGGCCACAGTTGGCCTTGCCCTCGGGCGTGTCGATGAGCCGGCAGTCACACTGCGGGAGCAAAGCCTCACAGGTGGCTTCGTCTTCCGCGGTGAGGATGACGCCCGATTCATGCGTCGATGCCGCGCTCAAGCAGTTGGTGCGCTCGGTCGACGTGTAGGCGCAGTCGCACTGCTTCTCCGACAGCTGACGGCAGTGGGACTTGCAGCCGGCCAGGGAGGCCACCACGAAAAGGGGCAGGAGCAGCTTCAGCATGAGCGGGGCGGGTTCTGCCACACTCGGGGAGCTGTGCCCAGCGCGGCCTCGATCGTCTCGACCAGGTAGCGCACCGCGAGGCCCACGGTACGCCTCGCGCTCTGGGGCGTGGGCGTGATGGTGGGCGCCACCTCCATCACGTCGCCGCCCACCAGCCCCACCTCGCGGCCCAGCCGGCGAATGAGCTCCACCACCCAGTCGGGCTCGAGGCCGAAAGGCTCCGGGGTGCCGGTGGCGTCGGCCCACCGGCTGTCGGTGCCATCGATGTCGTTGGAGAAGAAGACACCCCGCGCCCCCAGGTTCTTGACGTGGGTGACGAGCGTCTCGAGCGCCTCCTCTGGGTGAGCCAGCACCTCGGAGGCCCAGAGCTGACGGACCCCCAGGGTCGACTCCCAGTGGGCGCGGTCTCGGCCCGAAGCACGAATGCCCACCTGGGTGAGCCGCCCCGACCGGCCCAACAGCTCATTGGCGTGCCAGCTCCAGGTCGCGAAGCAGTACTTCACTCCCAACCGCGTCTCGAGGAGGTCTGTATGGGCGTCGGACTGCACCAGCGCCCAGCCCGGCCGCGCCCGGTGGAGCGCCCGCACCGCCGGGAGCGCGGTGGAGTGGTCTCCGCCCAGCGTCAGCGGCACCACCGTGGGGTTCTGGGCCAAGACGAGCTCCCACACCCGCTCGGCGATGGAGAGCGGCGAGACCGGAAGCTCGGCTCGATCGCCCGGCGAGAGCTGGGGGTAGAGCGCCCGACGGCTCGCCTCGAGCTGCTGGGCCGACAGCATCTCGTCATGGAGCAACTGCGGCACCACGAAGACGTCTCCGATGTCGACCACGCCCTTCGCGCCCAGGTCCACGCCCTCTTCGATGAGCCGCTGCCGGAGCGCCTGAGGCCCCAAGTTCGCGCCCCGCCGAAAGCCGGCGCCGACGTCCGAAGGAATGCCCACGAGCACCGCTCGAGCCTGCCTCAGGTTCGCCAGCCGCTCGAGGAACTGCTCCTGCACATGAGCCTCGGTGTCGACCCCGTACAATTGCTTCTGCAGCGCCAGCTGCTCGGCTTTGCCCGAGGAGACCAGGTACACGCCACCGGCGGCCGGTCGAAGCAAGCACGTCAGCTCGTCGAGCGCCTTCATCGCCTCACTCTTACTACGCATCGCGTCGCGAATTTGCCCATCGTCACATCGTTGACCCACCCCCCTCTGGAGTCTACGAAGTCTCGGGTATTGCAACGGTTTGCTTCGGGGGTCCGTGATGCGTCAAGTCGTCCTCGTCGGGTTGTGCCTTCTTCTCGGAGTAGCGGCGTGCAAAGACGACCCAAGCACTCCCCAGCACTGGGAGAAACGCATCGGTGACGCCAAGGGCAAGAAGGAGAAGCTCAAGGCCATCGAGGATCTACGGGGCTCCAAGCACCTGACGCCGGTGATGCTGCCAATGCTCGAGAAGCGGCTGACGGCGGAGAAGAACGTCGAGGTGAAGGCGTCGCTGGCTCGGCTCCTGGGAGAGCAAAAGAACGCCAGCAGCGTCGACGCGCTGCTCGACGCGGTGGACCCGTCGGGAGACTCGGATTCTCGGGGCCTCAACAAGGAGATCGCCGCGGCGTTGGGCGCCATGGGCGATCCGAAGGCGGTGCCGACGCTCATCAGGCTCCTCAAGACGAAGGACAACTACACGACCATCGCGGCCATCGAGTCGCTGGGCAGGCTCAAGGCGAAGGAGGCGTTCGCGCCCCTCTACGAGATCGCCAATGATGAGAAGATCGAGCCCTTCATCACCCGCAAGGCCATCGAGGCGCTGGGTGAGCTGGGCGACCCGAGGGCCGTGCCGGGGCTGCTCAAGGCGATGTACCGCGCCAAGGGCTTCTACCGAGAGGCGTCGTTCGCGCTCTACGAGCTGGGCCAGCCGGCGGCCGAGGCGCTGGTGGCGGTGGTCGAGAAGCGAGACAAGGCCCTGTTCGACTGGGGCACCCAGAACGGAATCCAGGACTTCGCCATTCTCGTCAAGGCGATCCAGGTGCTGGGAGACCTCCATGAGATGCGGGCCGAGAAGGCCATCGTCGCGCTGGTGCCGTACAAGAACGAGTACGACGACCTCCGCATCATGATGCGGACGCACGCGGCCGACGCGCTCGGGCGCATGCGCTCCAAGGCGGGAGGCAAGGCCATCGCCACGGTCTTCGATGACCCCAACCCCGACGCCCGGCGGGAGTACGTCTGGGCGCTGGCCCGCATCGGTAGCAAGGAGCCGCTCGCCAAGCTGGTCGAGACGTCGGCCAAGGGGCCCTGGGAGGCCCGGGTCGAGTCGATGCGAGGCGTCGCCATGCTGGCCGACGACCCCGCCGTCTTCGACAAGTTCCTCGCCGCCGAGCCGAAGCTGTTCAAGGCCCAGTGCGCCGAGGACGACGCAGCCGAGGGCTGCCACGACCGAGCCGGGTCGGTAAAGAGCCACCTCACGCGTATCAAGGCCTTGGCGGCGCGCGCCACGGCGGCCAGGGCATGCCGCGATGCCTCCGACTGGGCCAAGAGGCTCGACGACCCCGACGAGGGGGTGCGAGAGCGCGCCGCCTACGAAGTGGGCCGTAGCGGCCAAGGAGCGCTGGTGGGCGAGTTGATGAAGCGCCTCACCGAGAAGAACCTCGACACCCGGCTGGCGTTCATCCAGGGCGCCGACTGGCTGGTGCACGATGCTCCCCAAGCCCTCGCCGAGGCCAAAAAGGGCGCGGCGACGCTGGCCAAGCAGATCGCCGAGGAGCGAGGAAAGACCGAGTTCGACCGGGTGAACGAGGACCTCCGCCGGCTCCTCGCGAAGATCTCTCGCTGAGCCGTCTCGCCTGGCTTGGTGGGTCAACCGGACCCACCGGGTCATTTACCGCGCCAGAAACACCTTCGATCCACCCCTCGAACCCGACTTAACCTATCGGATCGTCTCAGCTCGACCGAAGGCATGTCGGTTGCTCTACCGTCCACCCGTTGGCAGAGGGACCAAGTGCCATGGTGGTGCTTATGTCTTGCCTACGCCGGGCGAGGGAGTCGTGAGCGCATTTCCGTCACCGGACTCATTAGCGACCATGGTCAACAGCGTGACCACGACCATGATGAACGTGAAGTTTGCCCTCGCGGGAGGTTCAGCCGCCCGGGTCGCTTTTCGTCGAGCTGTCCTCCCCATTCCCGGCATCGTTCCGGTGTCGGTAGTGCTGGCCTGTGATGAAGGGAGCTGTCGCCAACTCGGGGCCAGACTCTTCTGCGTCAAGCCAGGGGAGGTCGATGTCACGATGATCGAGGACACGCTCCGCGAGCTGGCCAACATCACGGCCGGGCAGGTGAAGCGGGCGATGTCTCTCGACCAGGCGCTGGGGCTGCCCCGCATTCTCGAGGGCAGTGTGGCCTGGTCGACCTCCATTGACGGGAGTCAGTCTGTGCGCCTCAAGGCCGAGGCGGGCGACATCGAGATCGAAGTGCAGATTGCGAAGCATCCCAAAGGTTCATGAAGCGCGAGGAGAGAAGAGGTCATGGCTCGGATTCTGACCGTTGACGACAGCAAGGCCATCCGCAGCATCGTCGGGAAGCAAGTGACGGAGCTGGGCTTCGAGGTGGACGAGGCGGAAGATGGTATCCAGGGGCTCGCCAAGCTGGAGGAAGTTTCTTACGACCTCGTGATCCTCGACGTGACCATGCCCAACCTCGACGGGCCGGGCATGCT
>PMBV01000086.1 GCA_003153055.1 Myxococcales bacterium | reverse complement strand
TCTGGGCCGGCCCGCACCACCTCCTCTTCACGGCGCTGCCTGACTGGGCCCAGTCGCTGGGCATGATCTTCTCGCTGATGCTGTGGGCGCCTTCGTGGGGCGGCATGCTCAACGGGTTGCTCACCCTCCGCGGCGTGTGGAACAAGGTTCGTGAAGAGCCGGTGCTGAAGTTCTTCGTCGCCAGCGTGACCTTCTACGGCATGTCGACGTTCGAAGGCCCGTTGATGTCCATCAAGTCGGTCTCGAGCCTCAGCCACTACACTGACTGGGTCATCGGCCACGTGCACGGTGGCGCCCTGGGCTGGAACGGACTGATGGCGGCCGGCATGTTCTACTGGATGGCGCCCCGTCTCTGGGATCGCCCGCTGCATTCCAAGAAGGCGGCAGACGCCCACTTCTGGATCGCCACCATCGGCATCATCCTCTACATGGTTTCGATGTGGGTCTCGGGCGTGAACCAGGGCCTCATGTGGCGCGCCCTCAACCCTGACGGCTCGCTGACCTACCCGAGCTTTACTGAGACGTTGATCGCCATTCGCCCGATGTACATCGTGCGCGTGCTCGGCGGCGTCATGTACCTCGTCGGCTTCCTCCTGATGGTGTGGAACCTGGCCAAGACGCTCTCGGGCGCCAAGGCCGTCAACGGGTCGACCGAGGTCGTGGTGGAGCAGAAGGCTCCGTCGGCTGACGAAGGCTCGGTCATCGCCGTCGTCACCGGTCGACCGCTGTGGTTCACCGTTATCGCTCTCGCCTTGACCCTGATCTTCTACACGATGGACAACCCGCTCGTGGCCGCTGGTCTCTCGGTGGGCGTCCTCATCGTCTCCGAGGCTGGGTATGTGCTCAACAAACGTGAGCGCGCGAAGGGTGCCCCGTCGTGGTTCGGCATCATCGAGCACCGTCCGTTCGGCTTCACCGTGTTCGTGCTGATCTCGATCCTCGTCGGTGGCGTGGTCGAAATCGTCCCGTTGATCGTCGCGAAGCAGGCGGTGCCCCCCACCAAGGCCCTCGAAGTCGCGACCAACGCCATGGCGCAGAAGCCGTACGCCCCGCTCGAGCAGCAGGGCCGCGACCTCTACATCCGTGAGGGCTGCTACTACTGCCACTCGCAGATGATCCGCCCGATGCTCCACGAGTACCTCCGGTATGGCGACGCCTCCCGGGCCGAGGAGTTCATCTACGATCACCCNNCAGTGGGGCTCCAAGCGCACCGGCCCAGACCTCCACCGCATCGGTGGCAAGTACCCCAGCCTGTGGCACTTCCAGCACCTGATGGATCCCCGTTCGACCAGCCAAGGCAGCAACATGCCGGGCTTCCCGTGGCTCGCGACGTGGACCTACGACGACTCGCTGGCGCCCAAGAAGCTGGCGCTGTTGAGGACGCTGGGCGTGCCGTACACCGACCAAGACATCGCCGACGCCGAGGTCAACCAGCGCAAGCAGGCCGACTTCATCGTCGCCGACCTCGACAAGAGCGGCGTCAAGGTTCAGTGGAACAACGAGGTCGTGGCTTTGATTGCTTACCTCCAGCGCCTCGGTCGTGACCACGGTGTGCCCTTGGCCGACGGCCCGGTGAAGACCTCGGCGCTCGAGGCTCCGGCGATCGGCGGAGGCCGCTGATGTACAAGCCATTTTTCGCCAGCTCGAATTGGACCGAGCTGGCGATCTTTGGCCTCGTGTTCTTCATCGGCGTCTTCGCGCTGGTGCTGCTCCGCACGTGGGTCTTCAAGACCAAGACAGATTATGACGCGGTCGCGGCGACGCCGTTGGCCGAGGAACGCCACGCACTCGCAAACGAAAAAAAGGTGACTCAGTGAGCTCTGATCAAAAAGTGACCATGCACGTCTACGATGACATTCAGGAAGAAGACAACCAGCTCCCGAATTGGTGGCTGTTCATTCTCTTCACCACGATCGTCTTCTCGTTCGGCTATTGGTTCGTGTACCACACGATCAAGGCCATGCCGAACCCCCCGGGTATCTACGCCCAGGACGTTAGGGACTACACGACCGCCCACCCGCCCGGAGAGTTCAGTGACGCGGCCCTCGCCAAGGTCATCGCCGATCCCACGGCGGTCGAAGAAGGCAAGAAGGTCTTCTTGTCGACCTGCGCGGCGTGCCACGGCCAGAGCGGCGAGGGCATCGTCGGCCCGAACCTCACTGACCGCTACTGGATCCACGGCGCCTTGCCCTCGGAGATCGCTGCCTCGGTCAACAACGGCTACGCCGAGAAGGGCATGCCGTCGTGGGGCAAGCCGCTGGGCCCCGATAAGGTCAAGAAGGTCGTGGCCTACGTCACCACGCTCAAGGGCACCACTTTGCCCCCGAACGTGAAGGCGAAGGACCCCCAGGGCGACCTAGTAGAGTAACCACGCTCGAGCAGTAGAAGGACACTCGGGGTGGGGGGCTGATGCCGCCCACCCCGTGTTCGTTGTGAAGCCCCCAGCGTACTTGAGGGCTCTCACATCTGGAGGAACTCTTGATGAATGCCCCCGCGCCCATCCTGTCGTCCATGAAGACGGACGGCTCTCGAATCATGATTCACACCGCGGATGTTCGCGGAAAGTGGATTCAACGGCGCCAGTGGGTCTACGCCGCCCTCATTCTTTTCTTCGTGCTGGGGCCGTTCATTCCCATCGGCGGCCACCCGATGATCCAGCTCGACATTGAACACCGGAGCTTTTACCTCTTCGGGGGCACCTTCAACGCGCAGGACTTCTGGATGGTGCTCCTCCTGGCGCTCTCCTTCGCGTTTGGACTCTTGCTGGTCACTGCCTCGTACGGGCGGGTGTGGTGTGGGTGGACCTGCCCTCAGACGGTGTTCATGGAGGGCGTGTTTCGCCCCATCGAGCGCTTCTTCGAGGGGCCGCGTGATCGCCGGCTCAAGCTCCAAGACGAGCCGTGGACGGTGGGCAAGATCCTCAGGCGGCTGGGGAAGCTCACCGCCTTCCTCCTGGTCTCGATGATCATCGCTCACACCTTTGCGGCGGTCGTCGTCTCGCCCAAGGAGCTGTGGCTGATGATCAACGAAGGCCCGTTCCTTCACTCCGAGGCCTTCTTCCTCACCCTCGGGATCACCGTGGCCCTGATGTTCAACTTCACCTGGTTTCGCGAGCAGACCTGCGTCGTCATTTGCCCGTATGGTCGCGTCCAGTCGGTGCTCCACGACGAAGACTCGCAGGTCATCACCTACGACGCGGCCCGGGGTGAGCCGCGCGGCAAGTTCGTCAGGGATCCTGCTCCCGGCAGCGCCAAGGCGGGCGACTGCGTCGACTGCAAGCGTTGCATCCAGGTCTGCCCCACGGGCATCGACATTCGCAACGGCCTCCAGATGGAGTGCCTGGCCTGCACCCAGTGCATCGACGCCTGCGACGAGGTGATGGTCAAGCTGAATCGCGCCCCAGGCCTCATCAAGTTCCTGTCGCATCACGAGGTTCTTGGGGGCCCCCGCCGTGGCATGAGGCCTCGGCTGGCTGTCTACGGCGTGCTCATGACGGCAGCCCTGGTCGCCCTCGGCGTTGCCCTGGTGACCCGCACCCCCTTCGAGGCCAACGCCTTCAGGGCCCGTGGCCAGAACCCCTTCGTCCTCGACGGAGACCTGGTTCGAAACCCCTTCCAGGTGCACATCTTCAACAAGAACACCCAGACCGCCCGCTTCCACTTCGAGCTCAAGGCGCCGGTGCCCGACGAGGTGAGCCTGCGCGACAGCGAGCTCGAGCTTGCGTCCCTGACCGATTCTTTCGTTCCAGTGCTGGTGTCCATCGACCGCAAGTACCTGGGCAAACCGATCGAGATTGAGCTCCTGGTGCGCGACGAGGTGTCAAAGGCCGAGAAGACGCTCCACGTCGGCTTCATGGCGCCCTTCGGCTATGGGCCCAAAGAAGAGCATCACCACGAAGAGCACGGCGAGGGTCACAAGTAGAGAGAAGGGCAGCCGCGCCTTCCCGAGGGGCCCGCTTCGGCGGGCCTCTTTCGTTCTGTTGGTGCCGGTTACGCCCGTGAAGAACTGGAGCAGCGGCCCGCACGGTGTATGCTGCAATTCGGTCGAGTAGTCGCGCATCTCGCCAACGGACAGGAGGGCGCATGTCGGACGAAGCGCGGTGGATCAGTGTGGGCGAATTGGCCCAGGCTTTCGCTCCCGATAACAACACCCCACGGTGCACCGACGAGCTCGCCGGTACCACCCTGAGGCTCCATCTCGAGAACGGCCAGATGGTGGAGCACGAGTTTCTCACCGGCACGAAGCTTATCTGGAGAATGCTGGAGGGTTCGGGCGCCGGACGGGAGGCCGAGGAGACCTACGTCGCCAACAAGGTGCGGGATGGCATCTACTTCGTGGACTTCTTGAGGCACCTCGAGAGAGCCGCCACGGTGAGCTTGGTGCTGGA
>PMBV01000219.1 GCA_003153055.1 Myxococcales bacterium | reverse complement strand
GCCGAGGTTCAGAGACCCCAGCTCGAGGTGCGTGGAGAAGGACGGGATGGGGCGGTCCCCTGAGTGGTCCGGCGGCTCCTCAGTCGACCGCGTTTCGGCAACGGCTCAGCGTCCCAGCTCCAGATCCTCAGCGCGGAGTTTGGGGCCGGTGGGCTCCCTTGTTCGGATTGAGCGAGGTCAATAGACTGTCGGCTCGACCCGGATTGGTCCGCTCCGGCATCTCTGCCCTCCCGAGGATCACAAGGAGCGGATCGATGCGATTTCTGCGACCGTTGATTCAATTGGCATTTCTGACGAGCGTGTCAGCGTGTGGGCCGATCGATTCCGGCTGCAGGGATGGCGGGCTCGACGGTGGGTGCGCCGATGAGCTCGTTCCTGGGCGAACCTGCTCCTCGTTCACCTACTCGGATTGGAGCGCTTGTACGAATGGGGCGCAGACGCGGACCGTGACGTCATCGTCGCCCTCCGGGTGCACGGGTGGCAACCCAGTGACGAGCCAGGCCTGCTCGTCGGGGACGACGTGCGCGTCGTTCACCTACTCGGAGTGGGGCGCGTGCAGCAACGGGACGCAGACGCGGACCGTAACGTCATCGTCGCCCTCCGGGTGCACGGGCGGCAACCCAGTGACGAGTCAGGTCTGCTCGTCGGGGACGACGTGCGCGTCATTCACCTACTCGGCGTGGGGTACGTGCAGCAACGGGACGCAAACGCGAACGGTGACGTCGTCGTCGCCCTCTGGGTGCACCGGCGGCAACCCAGTGACGAGCCAAACCTGCTCGTCGGCGACGACATGCACGTCGTTCACCTACTCGGCCTGGGGTACGTGCAGCAACGGGACGCAGACGCGGACGGTGACGGCGTCGTCGCCCTCCGGGTGCACCGGGGGCAACCCAGTGACGAGCCAAACCTGTTCGTCCATCGACGGAGCGGCCATCTACGCCTCGAAGTGCGCCTCCTGCCACGGCGCGCTCGCCTCGAGCCGCGTGCGTGGCGCATCGGTCTCGGCCATCACTGGGAAGCACGGCACGAAGTACGGCACCCAGGCCCAGATGCAGGCCGTGGCCGACGCGCTCAAGTAGCACCCGGCCGCGGGCTCCCAGCGGAAGGCTTCAGTGCGAGCGGAGCACGAGGAACGCGACGATGGCCACCAGGAGCACGCCGCCCGCGGCCATCAGCACCAGGCGCGTCTTTGCGTCCTTCGCCTTTTGCCGCCGCCGGCCCCCGTCGGAGTGGGTGACGATCTCCGCGCTGCCCATGGCCAACCCAGCCGACAACGTGATGACTCGTGCCAGGTGGCGCACGTACTTGTCGTGCCCCTTGTAGGCCTGGCTGGCCAGGCGCGCGCGCTCGAGGCGGGTGCGGCTGGGCGAGGGGTCGTACTGAGTGTTCTCTCCCACGTTCCCATTGACGCAGATGCCGGTGCGGATCCGCGCGCTGTGCTGCCAGACCAGCACGTCGGTGTCCAACAAGAGCTCTTGCCGGAGCAGCCGCCCCTGGCGATCGACCCTGCTGGTCAGCGACATTCCATCGGCCACGTGGCGAATGATTCGATTCCCCGCGCGATCCACCTCTTCGGAGCTGTCGCGGGTGAGCCGAGCGAGGGGGTTGAGGCTGCTCAGTGCGTCTGACGGGGCCATCGGCACTGTGATTAGCGAAGATGCAGCCCGTTGGCCACTCGTGACGCTTCCTCTCCCGGCCCGTCCGGTGTTCGATGGCCTGGTGCGAACCTGGCTCCCTGTGGGATTGCTGACCCTTGCCTGCGCGGCCCCCCGGCCGCCGCCTCCCTTGCCTCCCCGGCCGGCGGAGCGCTCATCCGTCGATGTGCTGCTGCGTCATCGGGGCGAGCTCGCCTTGACCGATGATCAGGTGACCCGCCTCGAGCTCATGGACGAGCAGCGGGAAAAGGACGTCGCCGCCTTGCGCCTGCAGATGAAGGAGCTCCGGGGCGCGCGCCAGAAGGCCGGCAAGGACGTCGCTTCGGGTGTGGTGAGCCCAAGAGGTCAAGGAGGCATGGGCGGCGGGGGCCGGGGCATGGGCGGAGGTGGCATGGGTGGAGGCGGAATGGGCCGCCACGGAGCGCCGGCAGGCGGTGGAGCCAGGCCGCCCGACCAGGACGAGCTGGAGCGCCTTCGCCTTCGAATCGACGACGCCGACACCCGGGCCTTCATCGACGCCCAGACCGAAGTGCTGACCGAGGCGCAACGGCCCGCTGCGGAAAAGCTCGCTTCGGCGTACCGAGCGGCGCTGTACGACTTTCGCGCGGCGGTCAAGCGGGGGCACGGCGAGGCCGACGATTAGCCGGCGAGTGGGGAGCCTTCGAAAGCCACTACGCGCCGCTGAACAGCCACCCAAGACTTCACTGGCGAGCCCGGGTGGCGCCGTTACCGTTGTCCGAAGCACCTCCACGGCGGTGCTGCGCGAGGAGCGGGTGCAGTGAGCGCCATCAGCTTCGAAGAGGTCATGTTCACCATCCTGTCCGCCACGCAGGACGTGGTGAAGAACTACATGAGCCTCGACGTCTTTGCGGGCAAGGTCGCCAGCGGCGTCGCTCCGGTCACCAGCGACATCGTAGCCATCATCGGCATCGGAGGAGACCGCGTCGGGTACGTGATGATCGCCGCTGGCGACGCCACCGCGCGCAAGGTAGCGCAGCAGATGCTCATGCTCGACGACCCCGACGAGGAGGCGATGCGCGACGCCATCGGTGAGATGACCAACAACATCGCCGGGCTCTTCAAGAACAGGTTTCAGGAGCAGTACGGGGACGTCGCCCTGGGCCTTCCGCTGGTCGTGTCGGGCCTCGTCCGGCCACCGGCGGATCTCCGCTCCGGCACCTCGAACTCCTCGGTGAGCATGCAGTTCAAGGGCGTCACCATTCCCTTCAAGACGATGGACGAGAGCATCGCCTTCCGGGTGATGGTGCTCATCTGATTCGATCATCGGGCAGCCCTCTCACGCGGGCCAGCGTCACATCGAGGCCCAAACTCCGCCCTAAGAATCTGGAGCCGGCTCGCAGGGCCGTTGCCGAAACGCGGTCGACCGAGGTTGCCGCGTTCTCCGAGTGGGCGGGACGGTGCGAGCATGCCTTGAGGGCGAGGGTCGGGCCGGGGCCCACCGACCGAGGCGATCTGGCAAGCGCCTCACTCTCGCGCGTCGCCCTCGACCACGAGTCCCGGCGGGCGCTTCGCGTCGATGCTTCGGAGGTTCCGGTCGACGGGGCACCGATGCTCGAGAAACTCTGAGCGGCCCCAGCGGCGCACGAAGCCGATGAGCTCACGGACAGAGGCCTGGGGGGCGACCGGAGAGCGGAGCAGGTCGCGCCAGCTCCAGGGCTCGCAGGCGTTCATCCGGTCCTTCGCCGTGCACGTTGCGAGCTGGGGCCTCTGAACCTCGGNNCGCTCGGAGACCTCTTCCCACCGAGGAGAAGGGACCCGCCAGCGGGCGCCGAGCGGCGAGCACGCCCTGAGGTGCGAGGGCGGGGCTGCTGTCCAACCACCGAGGAAGCGGACCTGGCCCACGGGGGCAGGCTCGAGGTGGAGGAGCTCGAAAAGCGCGCTGCCAAAACGTCAGAGCCGACGTGACGCGTTGCCCCCCTGGCAAGGTGACCCTGGTGGGTGAACCGAGATTCCGCGCCGCTGGGGTTCGCACGGGGTTTGCTTCTCCGTGAGCCAATGATGGATCGAATGATGGGGCTCCTCCTGGGGACCGCGGTCGGGGATTTTCTGGGTCTCCCTCGAGAGGGGCTCTCCCCCAGGCGCGCTCAGCGGCTCTTCCCCGGGCCGATCGAGCAGGGGCTCGTGGGAGGCCGCGGGCTTGTGAGTGATGACACCGAGCACGCCTGTCTCACGGCTCGCGCGTGGGTTCGTGCACGTGGAGACCCGGCGCGCTTCACCGTCGCCCTGTGCTGGGGGCTGCGGTGGTGGTTCTCGTGCCTCCCTCCGGCGACCGGGCTCGCCACGGCCCGGGCGTGCATCAAGCTCTGGCTCGGCTTCGCGCCAGCTCGAAGCGGCGTTTGCTCTCAAGGCAATGGGCCACTCATGCGCGCGCCGATCCTCGGGCTCCTCGAGCGGGATCCGGTGGTGCTCGACCGACTGGTCGAGGCTTCGACCCGCGTCACCCACGCTGACGCTGTCACGGTCGAGGCGGCGTCGGTGCTGGCGCGGATCGCCCGCCAGGTAGCCGATGGGGCCACCAATCAAGTCCTCCTCGCGGTCCTCGAGGACGGCCTTCGGTCTCCCTGCTGGGCGCCGTGGCTCGCGAGCATCCGAGAGGGCCTGGGCGCCGACCTGACACCCTCCCAATGGGCTCAGGCCCGCGGCTTGGGCCTCGGCGTCACCGGCTGGGTGATACACACGCTCCCCGCGGTCCTCTACGCGTTCCTCCGGTACCGTGGCGACTTCGCCCGCGCCGTGGAGAGCGTGATTCTCCTGGGAGGAGATGCCGACACCACTGGCGCGCTGGTGGGCGCGCTGGCGGGCCTCGACAACGGAGAGCCCTCCATCCCTCGATCCTGGGTCGACCGCATCATCGACTGGCCGCTTTCGGTCTCGTCGTTGCGCCGGCTCGCCGCTGACCTCGGGGGCGCAGCCGAGCCGCGACGGCGCTGGTGGGAGGGGGCTTTGATGCCCGCTCGGAACCTCCTCCTGCTCATCATCGTCGTCGCCGTCGGCGTGAGGCGACTTCTTCCTCCCTGGTAGGTACCCTTCGGGCCCGGACAGTGGGCGCCCGAACCAGCGCTTCGAGTCGAGGACTCCCTCACCCGAACGAGCCGCGTGTTGCAGAAAGCCGCAGCGGAGCTGCCCACACTCCAAGTACTGGCTGGGGCGCAAAGGCTCACCTGTCGGAATTGGGCGCGCTCGGCACCACCAGCTACTTCACCCCCTGCAACTCGAACTCGTCGGGCTGCTCCGGAACCTTCACCATCGACCTCGCCCTGGCGTCGAACCCGTCGGTGGCGGTGGCCAGCACTGGCACGCTGCACCTGGCGCAGCCGACCGGCGTGGGGTCCGCGGCGGCGTGCTTGGGCGGCGGCAACGTCATCTTCTACAGCGGAGATCCGGGCGATTGGGTCTTCTCCGGCACGACCACCATTACTCAAGGCACCTGGGGCGCCAGCGGCTCGGCGCGGAACCTCACCGTTCACGTCGACCCATCGAACGGCACGACGCAGGGCCTGTGGTGGAACTTGAATTTCTCGACGCGGCAGGTCGGCCAGGACATGGGCGTCGACGTCTACACCCAGGCGGAGCGCGCTCCGTTCGCCTCGCCCGGTCACCCGGGTATCGACATCAGCGGCGACGGCCGCGGGTGCAACACCATCACCGGTGCGTTTCAGGTGGAGAGCATCCGCTGGCAAGGGTCTGCGCTCAAAGACTTCACCGCTTCATTCGAACAGCATTGCGAGGGCGGCACGCCCGCCCTGCGCGGGTGCGTTCACTTCGAGCAGTGAGCGGCGGCGAGCCGCGCTGTACGACTTTCGCGCGGCGGTCAAGCGGGGGCACGGTGACGCCGACGATTCGCCAGCGAGTGGGGAGTCACCTTGCGAACGAGGGCCCGTTCGAGGGATAGGCCCGGGCGATGCGAGCGCCTGAAATCCTCGCCCCAGCGGGAGACGAAGACAGCCTCTGCGCTGCTTTGGCGGCTGGGGCCGACGCGGTGTACTTCGGCCTCGACGGTGGGCTCAACGCCCGGGCTCGAGCGACGAACTTCTCGCTCGACGCGCTCGAGGCGCTCTGCGACCGCATCCACCGAGCCGGTGCCCGCGCCTACGTCACCCTCAACACCCTCGTCTTCGAGGACGAGCTGTCGCCGCTGGAGCGAGTGCTCCGGGCCTGTGCTCGAGCGGGGGTCGACGCCGTCATCGTGCAGGACCCGGCGGTGGCGCTCTTGGCCCGCGCCCTGGCCCCCTCGATGGCGGTGCACGCTTCGACCCAGCTCACCATCTCGAGCCCCCAATCGGCCACGCTGGCCCAGCGGCTGGGCATCACCCGCATCGTCGTGCCCCGGGAGCTGTCGGTCGACGACTTGAAGGCCCTCGCGGCGGGCACCTCCCTCGAGCTGGAGGTCTTCATTCACGGCGCCCTGTGCATGTCGTGGAGCGGTCAATGCCTCACGTCCGAAGCGTGGGGCGGTCGCTCGGCCAATCGCGGCCAGTGTGCCCAGTCGTGCCGGCTCCCCTACGGGCTCGTGGTCGACGGCGAGCCGCGCCCACTTGGAGAGCTGGCCTACCTCCTCAGCCCGCTCGATCTTTCCGGCGCCCGAGCCATGGCCGAGCTGGTCAAGCTGGGGGTCGCGGGGCTGAAAATCGAAGGGCGCCTCAAGGGGCCCGCCTACGTGGTCTCGGCGGTGGAAGGGTACCGGCGGTGGCTCGACGCCGTCCTCGAGCGTCGCGACGGCTCCCCGGAAGCTACGGGCACGCTCCGCAGAGACCTCGGTCGAATGGCGGTGGCGTACTCCCGGGGCTTCACCGACGGCTTCCTCGAGGGCGTTGATCATCAGGGCCTGGTCGAGGGCCGGTTCCCCAAACACCGAGGCGCGCTGGTGGGTGAGGTGGTCGAGGTGCGGGGGAACGCCGTGCGGGTTCGAAGCCTCGAGCGAAAGGGCCGGGTACGCGTCGAGCTGCCCGCGCTGGTGCCCGGAGCCGGCGTGGGTTTCGACACGGGGCACCCGGAGTCTGAGGAGCCCGGCGGGCCCCTGTTCGGTGTCTCTCCCGTCGACCAAGGCTACTGGCTCACGTTCGGCCACGTGGGGCCGGACCTCTCACGGGTTCACCTGGGGAATCTCGTGTGGCTCTCCAGCGACCCGTCTCTGACGCAGGCGGGGTCCTCGGCGGTGGCCGCGGGCCGGGCTGAGCCAAAGGGACGGATCCCCGTGAAGCTCCAGGTCTCGGGTCGCTCTGGAGGACGCCTCAGCGCGCGGCTGACGGCCACCGGTCCCATCGGCGGGGGCGTCTGGGTCGAGGGGTCCACCGAGGGCGCCCTCGAGCGCTCCAGCGGCGCTGGCCTCGGCGTCGAGGTGCTGTCGTCGAAACTGGGGGCGATGGGTGGCACGCCCTTCCGTCTGTCGGAGGTCGAGCTCGAGGGCCTGGAGTCGTGGCTCCACGTGCAGGTGTCGTCGCTCAAGGTGCTCCGGCGGGCCCTGGTGAGCCAGCTCTTGGAGGCGGTCCTCGCGGCTCGAAGGCACCCGGTGTCGGCCGAGCCGGTGACGCCGCGCGTCCTCGCCGAAGCCGCGGCGCTCGCCTCGCCGAGGAAATGGGTGGCCTCCGAACGCCCCCGCCTGGTGCCGCTCGTCAGGCGCTTGGAGCAACTCGAGGCGGTGATCGCCGCGGGCCTCGAGTCCGTCGAGCTCGACTGGATGGAGCTCACCGGCCTCGAGCGGGCCGTGCAGCGAGCTCGAAGCGCGGGGCTCGAAGTCGTCCTCGCCACCACGCGGGTCCAGAAGCCGTCGGAGGAGGCCCTCGATGGCCGGTTGGCGCGCCTCGGGCCCGATGGCGTGCTCGTGCGGCACTGGGGGGCGCTGATGCACTTCGCCCAGGGGCCCGCGGCTGGCCTGGCGGTGCACGGAGATTTCTCCCTCAACGTCACCAACTCGGTCACCGCCCGGCACCTGTTGGCGCTGGGGGCCGACACCCTCACCATGGCCCACGATCTCGACGAGCGGCAGCTCTTCGCCTTGCTCGCGAACGTGCCGCCCGAGCGGGTGACGGTGGCGGTGCACCACCACATGGCCACCTTCCACACCGAGCACTGCGTCTACGCCCACCTGTTGTCATCGGGCAGCGACCATCGAACCTGCGGGCGGCCCTGCGAGCGGCACCAGGTCGCGCTCGAAGACCCCACGGGGCAGCGGCACCCGGTGGTGGTCGACGTCGCCTGCCGGAACACCGTCTTCAACGCCCGGGCCCAGAGCGCGGCGCACGTGGTGCCCAGGCTCCTGGCGAGCGGGGTGAGGCGCTTCCGCGTCGAGCTCGTGTGGGAAGACCAGGCCACCACCGCCGAGGTGCTCGAGGGCTGGAAGGCGCTCCTCGCTGGCCAGCTGCGCTTCGACGAGCTGAACCGCCGCCTCGCCACCTTCGAGCAGTTCGGGGTGACCGCCGGCACGATGCAGGCCCTCACCGACTCCCCGTGTTAACCCACGGCCATGGATCTGCTCCGAGAGACGCTGGCGTTCGCGGCGAAGGGCTTCATCGTCTTCCTCACCGTCGCGGTGACGGTGGCGGTGGTGGTGGCGCTGACCCGTCGGCGGCAACGGGGGCGGCCTCGGCTCGAGGTGAAGCGGCTCAACGAGCGATTCCAGCGCCTGGGTGACGTGCTCCGGCGCGCGGTGCTGGGGCGCCAGGAGCTCAAGGCCCTGCGGCGCGAGCGCAAGAAGAGCAAGAAGGCCGACTCGACCCGACCCCGCGTCTACGTGGTCGACTTCGAGGGCGACCTGCTCGCCACCGGCGTGGCCAGCCTGCGCGAAGAGGTGACCGCCATCGGAGCCCTGGCCACCGAGCGCGATGAGGTGGTGGTGCGCCTCGAGAGCCCCGGCGGCGGGGTGCCGCACTACGGCCTGGCCGCCGCCCAGCTCACCCGGCTCAAAGAGAAGAAGGTGAAGCTGACCGTGTGCGTCGACCGGGTGGCGGCGAGCGGGGGCTACATGATGGCCTGCGTGGCCGACCGCATCATCGCGGCGCCCTTCGCCATCGTGGGCTCCATCGGCGTGGTGGCGCAGGTGCCGAACGTGCATCGGCTGTTGAAGAAGCACGACGTCGACTTCGAGGAGCTGACCGCCGGCGAGTACAAACGCACCGTCAGCGTCTTCGGAGAGATTACCGAGAAGGGCCGCAGCAAGTTCGTCGATCAACTCGACGAGACCCACGGGCTCTTCAAGGCCTTCGTGAAGGTCCAGCGGCCCAGCCTCGACGTCGACCGGGTGGCGACGGGTGAGTATTGGCTCGCCCGTCGAGGGCTGGAGCTCGGGTTGGTGGACCAACTCGCGACCAGCGACGAGTACTTGCTCGACCGAGCGCGAGACGCCGAGCTCTTCCAGGTGCGCTTCGTGCCCGAGCAGTCCTGGCGCCGTCGGCTAGGGGCCACCAGCGCCGAGGTGGTCGAGCGCGCCGTGCTGAAGCTCGTGAGCCGACTCCAAGGCCTCGAGTTGCGGTGAGCGCGGAGGCGCCTCCTCACCCCAGCTGCACCGAGCGCCGAGTGAACGAGCCGGCGAAGAAGCCAGTGATGGGGAACGAGACCGGCGCGTCGGGCGCGGCCCCCAGCGCCACCAACAGGGGGACGAAGTGCTCCACCGTCGGGAGCGCCAGGCGAACCCCCGGCGCCTTGTCGAGGTACCCCACCAGCGCGTCGACGTCGTGGCGCTCGAGAGCCTCCTTGGTCCAGTGGTCGAACTCCGACGCCCAGCTCGGCGGCCGCGCCATCGGAGAGAAGTCCATCGAGCGCATGTTGTGGGTGAGGAAGCCGCTTCCGATGAGCAGCACGCCCTCGTCTCTGAGTGGCGCGAGGGCCCGGCCCAAGCGCACGAGCTCGGTGGCCGCGAGCGTGGGCAGTGAGAGCTGCAGCACGGGAATGTCTGCCTCGGGGTACATGGCCACCAAGGGCACGTAGGCGCCGTGGTCGAGGCCCCGCTGGGGCTCCTCCGCCACCGGGCCATGGCCCTCGAGCAGCTCGCGCACCCGCCGCGCCAGCTCCGGGGCTCCCGGCGCGGGGTAGACCTGGCGGTAGTACTTCTCGGGGAAGCCGTAGAAGTCGTAGATCAACGGCACCGCCCCGGTCGCGCCCAGAGTCGTTGGCCGCTCGATCCAGTGAGCCGACACCACCAGAATGGCCTTCGGTCGCGGGAGCGCGCGGCCCCACGAGCCGAGCTCCCCCACCCACTGTGGCATGTCGAGGAGAATGGGAGCCCCGTGGGCCAAGAAGAGGGTCGGCATCGGGGTCGAGGTGGGCATGACCAGACAATGGTAAGTGCTCACTCACTGCGCAAGTGTCCGCCGATGGAACCGATTGTCCCATCGCTGGAATGATGGCTCGGGCCCGAGGTATGGTGGCCGTACCCATGGCGCACCAGTTCTCGGTGGAGATTCACGACTACCTGACCTCGGCCCTCCAGACCACCGAGCGCGAGCTCGAAGCGGCCAAGGCGAAGGCCGAGGTGGAGCGGGCAGGGTACCTCGAGGGTCGCCTCGAGGAGCTCCGGCACCTGCGCGAGCTTCTCACCGCCAGGTACGATCTCAAACTCCACAAGTACTACTGACTCTGGGTCTCGTCAGAAACCAACGCCATACATCGCTGGAGCGTTGGCGGCGTAACCTCAGACCCCGATGGCCTACACCTACCTGCTCGAGCTGTACGAGACGATTCATCGGCGCAGTCTGGAGGCTCGTGGTGCGCTGGAGGCCACGACGGGGGTCGAGCACGAGCGGCACAGAGGGCGGGTCGACGCGCTGGAGGAGCTCGACCAGTTCCTCAGGAGGAACTACCACGAGCGGCTCCCCCGGCGGGTTCGCCTCCGCATCGATGAGGGCGCCTGAAGCCGACCCGTCGCACACTGGGAACACTGCATGTTCTCAACGTGCGGCGCGTTGGGTTGGATCGCCCGCTCATTCATGAATTCGAATTCACATTCCGCATGGAACACCCGGATCTGGCTGGAATGATTGGTGTCAACAGGATTTACTATAAATTTCTTTGGCCCATTCGATGAGGGAGTAGCTTGCCTTACACTGTCTTGCTCTAACTCAACCCTTGCACCCGAGGGTCGGCGGTTCGACAGTGCGCGCCGACGGTGCGAACCCGTGGCGGGCTCGTCACTTTTCACACTCGCGAGGGAGGCAAGACCGATGGTGCAGGACCTGATTCTGGGCATGGCGGGGTCGGGTGGCGACGGTGTTGTGAGCGCCGGTGAGTCGTTGCTCTCGGCCGCTTCGACCACTGGCTACCACGCCATCATGACCAAGAGCTTCGGCTCGCAGATTCGTGGCGGTGAGTCTTCGTGTCGAGTGCGGTTGTCGACCAAGCCACTGCTCAACCCCGGCGGCGCCCTCGATGTGGCCGTGGCGCTCAACTGGGAAGACTTCCTCCGCTTCGGGAGCGAGCTGCCACTCGCGGCCGAGACCGTCCTCATCTACGAAGAGAAGGCCGGTGCGCCCCCTGAGTCCCTCAAGCATCACGGCCTGTCTCCGGTGGAGCAGATCGCGGTGCCGGTGACCGAGCTGGCCAAGAAGTCGGCGGGCACCGAGAAGGCCAAGACGACCATCGTGCTGGGGCTCCTGTCGGGCTGGTTCGGCATGCCTGCCGACGCCATCTCCAAGGGCCTCCAGAAGAAGTTCGGGAACAAGGGCGCTGGGCTCCTCGAGGCCAACGAGAAGGCGCTCGCCGCGGGTATCGAGTGGGCCAAGGCGCACCCGGTGAAGGCCAACCGCGTGCTCGAGAAGCTCGAGGGCAAGGCGTCGCCCAAGCTGCTGTGCGACGGCAACGACATGTGCGCTGCCGGCGCTTTGTTCTCTGGCGTTCAGTTCTTCGGTGGCTACCCCATCACCCCGTCGACCGAGGTGATGCAGATTCTCACCAAGGAGATCTGGAAGTACGGCGGGGCCGTGCTGCAGGCCGAAGACGAGATCGCCGGCATCGGTTCGGCCGTCGGTGCCTCGTTCGCGGGTCGCAAGTCGATGACCGCCACGAGCGGCCCGGGCATGGCGCTCAAGACCGAGATCATGGGCCTCGCGTCCATCGCCGAGCTCCCCCTCGTCATTCTCAACGTGCAGCGCGGCGGGCCGTCGACCGGCCTGCCCACCAAGCCCGAGCAGGGCGACCTCTACCAGGCGGCCTTCAGCGCCCACGGTGACGTCGCGCGTCCGGTGCTCGCGCCGACCACGGTGGCCGACACGTTCAACGTCACCGTCGAGGCCTTCAACATCGCCGAGCACTACCAGACGCCGGTCATCATCTTGAGCGACCAAGAGATCGCCCAGCGCAAAGAGGCCATCGACCCCATCGACACCTCGCGCATCACCATCGAGGAGCGCCTGCGCCCCTCGGAGGCCGACCTGGTCGACTACAGCCGCTTCAAGCTGACGCCGAGCCACATCAGCCCCATCAGCCAGCCGGGCATGGCCGGGGGCAACTACCTGGGCGCCGGCATCGAGCACAACGAGAAGGGCGACCCGACCGCCTCGGGTGAGATGCACATGAAGATGAACGAGAAGCGGTTCAAGAAGCTCGAGCCGCTCCTGGCGAAGAAGGAGCTCTTCCGCGTCTTCGGAGACCCCAACGCGCCCATCGGCATGGTGAGCTGGGGCTCGAGCGCCGGCCACGCCCGCGAGGCCCTCGACTTGGCGGTGGCCAAGGGCCTCAACGTCAAGCTCCTGGTGCCGTACCTCGTCTACCCCGTAGCCGAGCAGGTCTACCGAGACTTCTTCGCGTCGGTGAAGGCTGGGTTGGTGGTGGAGCTGAGCCACCAGGGCCAGCTGTTCCGAATCATTCGCATGTTCGTCGACCTGCCCAAGGGCGTGCAGTCGTTCTGCCGCTCCGGCGCCAACCCCTTTCAGCCGGCGGAGGTCCTCGCTCGGCTCCTTTCTCTCGAGGTCGCCCGTTCATGAACGCCCCCGCTCAGCCACTCCAAGCCAAAGACTACAAGAGCGAGCTCAAACCCATCTGGTGCCCCGGGTGCGGCGACTACGGCGTGCTCCAGGCCCTCTACCGCGCGCTCGCCGCCATCGGCCGGCCGCCCCATGAGATCGCCTTCATCTCGGGCATCGGCTGCTCCAGCCGCATTCCCGGGTACACCACGGCCTACGGCTTCAACTCGGTCCACGGCCGGGCGCTCCCCATTGCTCAAGGCGTCAAGCTGTCGAACCCCGAGTTGCTGGTCATCGTGGCCGGCGGCGACGGCGACGGCTTCTCCATCGGTGGCGGCCACGTCGCTCACGCGGTGCGCCGAAACGTCGACCTGACCTACATCGTGATGGACAACCAAGTGTATGGGTTGACCAAGGGGCAGCTCTCGCCCACGTCACCCAAGGGTCTGGCCACCATCACCTCGCCGTTCGGCAGCCTCGAAGAGCCCATCAACCCCCTGTTGTACATGCTGGCCTACGGGGCGGGCTTCGTGGCCCAGGCCACCCCGGCCGACATGGCGGGCATGGCGGCGCTCGTCGAAGAGGCGATTCGTTACCCCGGGTTCTCGTTCGTCAACATTCAGTCGCCCTGCGTGACGTTCGGTGAAGACGACCAGAGCCTCAAGGCCCACAAAGCGAACATGAAGTCGCTGGCGAGCCTGGGGCACGACTCGAGAGATCAGCTCAGGGCGATGGATCTCGCCCGCGCGTACGGCAAAGAGCTGTACACCGGCGTCTTCTACCGCAACCCCAGCCCTCCGCCGACCTACGACGCGCTCGTCAAGGTGCGTCAAACGGAGCAATCCCCCAAAGCGCGCCCAAGAGAGCGTATTCTCGACGGGTGGCTCCAGAAGTAAAAGTGAGCCATCTACTCGAGTTTGGGGGCCCGCCATGCCGACCAAGGGAATCGACTTCGCCAAGCTGACGCTCAGAGACGCCCTGGACCTCGCCATCCTCGTCGAGGAAGAAGCCAGAGACAGGTACGTCGAGCTGGCAGAGCAGATGAAGCAGTTTCACACCCCGGCGGCGGCCTCCCTCTTCGAGAAGATGGTCAAGAACGAGGAGCTCCATCGGAAGGAGCTCCTCGAGCGCCGCAAGACCGAGGGCTTCACCGGAGAGCCCTCATCAGTGCAACGGGCGATGCTGTTCGATGTCGAAGCCCCCGAATACGACGAAGCTCGAGCCTTCATGACGCAGCGCGAAGCAGTGAAGGTCGCGCTCAAGTCCGAGGTGAAAGCGCACGAATTTTTCTTGGGTGTGATGAGCCAGGTGCCAGAAGGTGCTATTCGGGCGCTGTTCGCCGAGCTTGCTCGAGACGAGCACGAGCACCAGCGGCTCTTGAAGGCCGAGCTCGACCGGCTGCCACCGGAGGACAACGTTCAGGGTGACGTGGGCGACGAGCCCGTGGCACTCTAGGGAATCACACATGGAATTTGGCCCCGAGCTCCTGGTCTTTCTGCTCATCTCCGCGGGCGCGGTTCTCGGCCTCGTCGGCGCGACGAAGGTGTTGCGAGTGCGGCCCAAGAAGCAAGACGCCCTCAAGCACCGAACCTACGAGTGTGGCGAAGCCGACACTGGCGTGACGTGGGTGCGTTTCCACGCCCGCTACTACGTGGTGGCGCTCTTCTTCGTGTTGTTCGACATCGAGGCCGCGTTCCTCTATCCCTGGGGCACGGTGGTGCGCGAGCTGGGGACGTCTGGGCTCGTGGCCATCTTCAGCTTCGTGGCGGTGTTGATGCTCGGCTGGCTGTGGGCCAGTCGTAAGGGAGCCCTCGAATGGCAGTGAAACCTCGCACCATCGATGACACGGGCAACTTCGAGCACCCGCTGTACGAGACGATGCTCTCGGTGCCAGGGCTCTCGGTGGCGACCGCCGCGGTCGACACGCTGCTCACCTGGGGGCTGAAGAACGCGCTCTGGGTCTTCCCCATGGCGACGAGCTGTTGCGGCATCGAGCTGATGGCGGCGGCCGCCTCGCGGGTCGACCTCGATCGCATGGGCTCTATCCTCCGTGGTACGCCGCGGCACTCCGACGTGATGGTGGTGGCCGGCACCATCACGGTGAAGATGGCGCCCCGGGTGCTCAAGCTGTGGCAGCAGATGCCCGAGCCCAAGTGGTGCATCGCCATGGGCAGCTGCGCCATCTCGGGAGACTTCTACCGGAACCTGTACTCGGTGGTGCCGGGCATCGACACCTTCCTCCCGGTCGATGTCTACGTACCGGGCTGCCCGCCCAACCCCGAGGCGCTGATGCACGGGCTCCTGCGCCTGCAAGAAAAGGTCGATCGCACCCGGGCCGGCGAGAAGGTGACGCCAGACCTGAGCCCCACCTTGCTCAAGGCCACCAACCCGTCGATTGCCCGCACCTGTGACAGCGGCCGACCGGTGGAGCTGAGCGCGGCGCAGGAGTCGAGCGCCGACACGGTGACGATGGATGAGATGACCGACGCCCTGTCGGTGCCTGATGGGCTCGCTCCGGTGACGCTTCCGGCGGCGGCTGACTTCGAGGCGCTGCTCACGGCGATGGGTATCGGGTTGCCGAAAGACGGCCCGCCGCTGGTACCTCCGGCGGCGAACGCCGAGCTCGGCAGGCGGCTCAAGGCCATGGGCTACCGGCAGTTCATCTCGTGCGTGGCGACGCATTGGCTGGCGGGCACTGGGCGCAAGGGCAAAGACGCGACTGAGCCAGAGCACTTCGAGGTGGCCTATTCGCTGCGCACCGTGGGGCCGGGTTCGCGGGTGGCCGCTTGGGCCGTGCGAGTGGGCCCAGGTGAGCCGGTGCCGACGCTGAGCGCCGTGTTCGCGGGGGCCGACTGGCAGGAGCGCGAGCAGTTCGACTTGGTCGGAGTGACCTTCTCAGGGCACCCGGACCTCAGGCGTTTGATGATGCCCGAGAACTACACGGGCCACCCGCTGCGCCGCGACTTTCCGTCCAACGCGCCGCTGGCACCGTGGAGGTAAATACGACCATGCAGATGCAGGTGAAGACGATCACCCGGGTGGATCCGTCCCTGCGCGTGGATCCCCACGCCTCCATCGACGCGTATGATCCCGAAGGCGAGCTGATGCTGCTCCACTTCGGGCCTCAGCACCCGTCGACGCACGGAGTGTTCCGCATCGATCTCTACCTCGATGGTGAGATCATCGTGAAGGCCGTGCCGCAGGCGGGCTACCTCCACCGCGCGGTTGAGAAGCTGCTCGAGAGGCTCACCTACGTGCAGGGCACGCCCATCGTCGACAAGAACGACTACGTGGCGCCGATGACCAACGAGCAGGCCCTCAACATGGCCTACGAGAAGCTGCTCGGTCTCGAGGTGCCCCGGCGAGCCCGGTGGATGCGCACCATCTTCGCCGAGCTCCAGCGCATCGCCTCGCACCTGCTCGCGGTCGGCACCTTCTCGGTCGACCTGGGCGGCGCGCTCGGCGGCGGCACGACGGTGTTCATGCACTGCTTCCGTGAGCGAGAGCTGATCCTCGATTTGTTCGAGGACGTGACCGGGGCGCGGTTCCACTACAACACCCACACCATCGGGGGAAACCGGCACGACATTCCCGCGGGGTGGGCCCAGAAGGTCAAGGCGGCGATGGCCACCATTCGCTCGCGCATCGACGAGTACATCGACGTGACGCTCGAGAACCGCATCTTCCAGGTGCGCACTCGGGGCGTGGGCGTGCTCGACGCCGAGCTCGCGCTCGAGCTGGGCATCACCGGCCCCAACCTGCGGGCCTCGGGCATCGACCATGACCTCCGCCGAGACGCGCCGTTCCACGCCTATGACGAGGTGAAGGTGAACGTGGCGGTGGCGCAGGGCGGTGACTGCTTCGCCCGGGCGCAGGTGCGCTTCGACGAGATGATCGAGAGCTGCCGCCTGGTGACCGAGATGGTCGATGCCCTGCCCGAGGGGCCGATCAACTCCGGCAAGCCCACTAAGTTGCCGATTCAGACCAAGGTGCCCGCGGGGCAGACCTACGTGGGCATCGAGACGGCCCGAGGTGAGCTGGGCACCTGGCTCATCGCCGACGGCACGCAGTTTCCCTACCGGCTCAAGATTCGCCCGCCCAGCCTCCACGCGCTCTCGGCGGTGCCGTACATCCTCCCGGGAAGCACGGTGAGCGACGCGGTGGCGACCCTGGGAAGCCTGGACCCCATCATGGGTGAGGTCGATCGATGAGCCCGCTGGTGACCAATGGTCTGATGGGCCTCTCCGTCATCTTGGGGGTGCTGGTCTTCACCGCCGCGGCCCTGTGGATCGAGCGGAAGATCGCCGCTCGCATGCAAACCCGCTTGGGGCCGACCATGGTGGGGCCCGCGGGGTTGCTCCAGCCGGTGGCCGACGTAATTAAGCTGCTCCAGAAGGAAGACATCGTTCCCGACAAGGCCGACCGGGCGCTCTACAGCCTCTCGCCGGTCATCGCGGCCATCGCGGCCATCGCGGTGGCGGCGGTGGTGCCGTTCGCGGCGGGGTGGGTGGGGGCCGACATCGACATCGGAGTCATCTTCATCTTGGCTATCGGCGCGGTGAGCGTGTTGCCGGTGATCGGTGCCGGCTGGGCCTCGAACAACAAGTTCGCCCTGTTGGGTGGCATGCGCGCGGTCGCCCAGTCGGTCTCCTACGAGGTGCCGCTGGTGCTCTCGGCGCTGGTGCCGGTGATCCTCGCCGGGAGCATGAAGGTGAGCGACATCGTCAGCTACCAGGCTCAGCACCAGTGGATGGTGGTGTGGCCGTTCTTCCTCACCATTCCCGCCTTCCTCATTTTCCTCATCGCCATGCTGGCCGAGGCCAACCGCATTCCCTTCGACATTCCCGAGGCCGAGAGTGAGCTGGTGGCGGGCATCACCACCGAGTACTCGGGCATGTACTTCGGCTTTTTCTACATGGCCGAGTACATTCACACCATCGTGGCCTCGACGGTGGCCGCGGCCCTGTTCCTCGGCGGCTGGAGTGGGCCGTTCGTGCCCGGTGCCCACTGGATGATCCTCAAGAGCCTGGCGCTCTTTCTCTTCATCTACTGGCTCAGGTGGTCGTTGCTGCGGTTCCGCTCCGACCAGCTGCTTCGGCTGTGCTGGCAGGTACTGGTGCCGGTGGGAGTCCTCTTGGTCGCCGCGGCGGCCGTCTATGTGAACGCCGTGCCGGGGGCGCGCTAGGGTCCATGAGCTACCTGTTCGACAGTCTTCGAGCCCTCGCCGGGAGCATGAGGAATGTGTTCCGGCCCTTTGTCACCGTCGAGTTTCCCAAGGTGATTCGCCCGCGGGCCGAGCGGTACCGGGCCAGCTTCGCGCTGCTCCACGACGAGAAGGGCGACGAGGCGTGCATCGGCTGCCTCCAGTGCGAACGCATCTGCCCCTCGCAGGTCATCTCCATCAAGCCGGCGGGAAAGCGGGAATCGAAGGTGACGGGCCAGAAGCGGGGCTACGCCGACGACTTCACCCTCGACCTGACCGCCTGCATCTTCTGTGAGCTGTGCGTACAGGTCTGCCCCACCGACGCCATCGTGATGACGAGGGAGCCGGAGGAGCCGGCCTTCGGGCGCGAGGGCCTGGTGCTGACCATGGAGCGGCTCTACTCGAACGAGAAGACCAAGCACCGCGCGTGGGGTGACGGCACCAAGCTGATGGGAATGCAGACGCCACCCAAGCCGCCCAAGCCGGCCGCCCCCGCACCCGCGGCCCCCACCTCGACCCCAGGAGGAACGACGTGACCGCCTTCGCCTTCGCGGCCATCAGCGCAGTCCTCATCATCTCGGCGCTGTGCGTGGTGGTGACGGAGAACCTGGTGCGGGCCGTGTACTGGCTCGCCCTGGCCCTGCTCGCCACGGCCGTGCTGTACGCCATGCTCGACGCCGGCTTCCTCGCCGGGGTGCAGGTGCTGACCTACGTGGGCGGCGTCGTCACCCTGATGATCTTCGGCGTGATGGTGACCCGCCGGCACGATGGCGGGGCGATTCCCTCTCCGGGCGCCAGCCAGTTTCGCGCTGCCTTGGTGGCGGTGGGGGCCTTCGCCGCCATGGCCTCGGCGATCATCTCGAGCGACCTCGACACCCTCGCGGTGCGCTCGACGCACGTGAGCATTCAGGCCTTGGCCCGCTCGCTGGTCGACGACTACCTGCTCGCCTTCGAGGCGGCGTCGGTGTTGCTCCTCGCCGCCATCGTGGGGGCCGTGGTGCTCGCCCGCAGGAACGACGCGGTGGCCTCGCGGCTCGCGCACGGCCCCGGGGCGCTCCCCGCGGGTGTCCGGCTTTTGGGGCAGGGCTTTGAAGAGCCGCTCGCTGCCAAGAGCCCGGTTCCCACGGCCCAGGTCGGGGAGGGCCACTCATGACGCTCACCCACGCGTTGCTCCTCGCCTCGGCCATGTTCTGCATCGGGCTGTACGGCATGCTGTCGAGGAAGCAGGCCATCGCCACGCTGCTCTCACTCGAGCTGATGGCCAACTCGGCCAACATCGTCTTCGTTGCATTCGGCTACTTCCGGGGCTCTCCCGGGCAGCCGCTGGTGCTGTTCTCGCTCGCCATCACCGTCGCCGAGGTCGCCGTGGGCCTGGCCCTCATCATGTTGCTCGCTCGGCGCCACGGTGACACCGACATCGACCTCGCGCAGGAGACCAAGGAATGAAGACGAGTCGTGGTCCGTCGCTCGCCTCGGGGAGGGTGGTATCTTGAGCCCCGACGTCAACTTGGCGCTCCTCGCGCTGTTCGCGCCCGCCGCCGCGGCGCTGTTCCTGGTCCTCTTCCCCTGGGTCCGCTTCAAGGGCCTGCCGGCGGCGCTGGTGACGGTGGCCGGCTCGGTGGCGTCCTTCGGGGCGGCGCTGATGCTGGCGCTGAAGAGGCAGGGAGACGTGCACGCCGTGGTTCCCTGGGTGCTGGCCCAGGGCAGGCCGATGGCCGAGGTCGGTGTGCACATCGACGACGTGTCGGCCCCGATGCTGGTCATCGTCACGGTGGTTGCGCTGTGTGTCCAAATCTTCTCGCTCTCGTACATGCACGACGAGAAGCCCCGGTCCTACGGGCGGTACTTCGCGCTCCACGCCCTCTTCTTGTTCGCCATGAACCTCTTGGTGGTGGCGCCCAACCTGCTCCAGTTGTTCGCCGGGTGGGAACTGGTCGGCCTGGCCAGCTACCTCCTCATCGGGTTCTGGTTCGAGAAGCCCTCGGCCGCCAAGGCCGCGGTGAAGGCCTTCTGGATGACGAAGCTGGGCGACATGGGCTTCTTGTTCGGGCTGTTGTGGCTGTACGTCGCCACGGGGACCTTCGACTGGACGGCGTCGGCCTCGGTGGGCACGGCCACCGCGGTGAGCGCGCTGCTCTTCTTCGCGGTGGTGGGCAAGTCGGCCCAGTTCCCCCTGCACGTGTGGCTCCCCGACGCGATGGAGGGCCCGACGCCGGTGAGCGCGCTGCTCCACGCCGCGACGATGGTGGCCGCGGGCGTCTTCCTGGTGGTGCGGGCCGACCCGCTGTTCGCCGCGGCCCCGATGACTCGAGACGTGATGGTGTGGGTGGGAGCGACCACCGCCGTGTTCGCGGCGCTCCTGGCGCTGGTGCAGAGCGATCTCAAGAAGGTGCTGGCCTTCTCCACCTGCTCCCAGCTCGGGTACATGGTGACGGCCTTGGGGGCGGGCAGCGCCTTCGCGGGCTTCTTCCACCTGGGGACCCACGCCTTCTTCAAGGCCCTGTTGTTCCTCGCCGCGGGGAGCGTCATTCACGCGGTGCACACCAACGACATTCGCGAGATGGGCGGCCTCAAGAAGACCATGCCGCTCACCACCGCGGCCTTCGGCATCGGGGCGCTCTCGCTGGCTGGCATTCCGCCGTTCGCCGGCTTCTTCTCGAAAGACCTGGTGCTCCACACGCTCGAGGGCAAGATGGCCTGGGTGCCGTGGGCGATGCTGATGGCGTCGGCGTTCCTCACCGCGTTCTACATGGGCCGGGTGCTGCTCAAGGCCTTCTTCGGTGAGCCTTCGGCCAAGGCCTCCCACGCCCACGAGGGCGGGGTGGCGCTGTGGGGCCCTCTGGTGGTGCTGATGGTGCCGGCGGTGCTGGCGGGCTTCCTCGGGCATTCGCTGGCCGAGGGCATGCGCGTCGAGTACCACGTGCATCTGCTCTCGCTGACCCCGGTGGTGGCGACGACCATGGGGCTCTCGGGCCTCGTCGCCGCGGTGCTGGTGTTCGGCCGGGGCGGGGTGGCGCCCTTCGTTGGCACCATCGAGCGGCTCGATCGCGCAGGGATGGTCGATCGCACCTGGGAGTTCTTGTACCGCGAGGTGATGTTGAAGCTCGCGAAGGTCATCGGCTGGTTCGACCGCTACGTGGTCGACGGACTCATCAACCTGACGGGCTACGTCTCCATCGAGCTGGGAGTCGGGGTGCGCAAGCTGCAGTCGGGGCTGGTTCGCGACTACGCCTTCGCCGTCGCGCTCGGGGTGGTGTTGCTCGCGCTGTGGGGAACCTGGAAATGAGCCTGCTCTCGATCATCGTGGCGTCGCCGGCGGTGGCGGCGGCCCTCCTGTTGGGCATCTCCAATCGCCAGCGGCTCACCGTGCGCTTCGTCTCGCTCCTCGGCGCGGTGGTGTCGCTCGTCGGGGCGCTGATGGTGGCAACGCGGTACGACCGGGCCCTGGGCGGTCTCCAGATGCTCGAGGTGTACCCGCTGGTGCCTCACCTCGGCATCAACCTCAAGCTGGCGGTCGACGGCTGGGGCGTGGCGCTGCTCCTGCTCACCGGCATCATCATCGTCACCGGCGTGATGGCGAGCTGGACGGTGGCCCGGCGCGACAAGGAGTTCTTCATCCTCCTCTTGGTGCTGGTGTCGGGCGTGTTCGGCGTCTTCGTCTCGCAGGACCTGTTCGTCTTCTTCCTGTTCTACGAGATCGCCGTGCTGCCGATGTACCTTCTCATCGGCATCTGGGGCGCGAGCCACGACGTCGAGGCCAAGGGGCCGTTCGCCTTCGTGTGGAAGCGCTTCCAGGTGGGTGGCCGAGAATACGCCGCCATGAAGCTGACCCTCATGCTCCTGGTTGGCTCGGCGGCCATCATGGTGGCGATGTTCCTCTTCTGGAACGGCTCGGGCGCGCGCACCTTCGACCTCCAGGTGCTCGAGCAGGCGCGGCTCCCCCGTGACCTGCAGATGATTGTCTTTCCCCTGGTGTGGCTGGGCTTCGGCACGCTGGCCGGCGTCTTCCCCTTTCACACCTGGTCGCCCGACGGCCACGCCTCCGCGCCCACGGCCGTCTCGATGCTCCACGCCGGCGTGTTGATGAAGCTGGGCGCCTTCGGCGTCATGCGCATCGGCATGGTGCTGGCCCCCGATGCGGCCGCCGCGTGGGCTCCCATCGTCGGAGCCGTCGCGGTGGTGAACGTGCTCTACGGCGCCATGTCGGCCGCCAGCCAAGACGACCTCAAGTACATCATCGCCTACTCCTCGGTGAGCCACATGGGCGTGGTGATGCTGGGGGCGGCGACGCTGAACGTGGGCGGGTGGAACGGCGCCGTCTACCAGATGGTGGCGCACGGCATCATGACGGGCCTCTTCTTCGCCCTCGTCGGCCTGGTCTACGAGCGGGCCCACACCCGGGCCATCGCTCGCATGGGAGGCTTCGCCCACACCATGCCGGCAGTCGCGGCCTTCTTCACCTTGGCGGGCCTCTCGTCGCTGGGGCTCCCGGGGACGGCGGGCTTCGTGGCCGAGTTCCTCGTCTTCCTCGGCGCGGCGCAAGGCAAGTCGGTGTGGTGGGTGGTGCCCGGCGTGCTGGGGGCCTTCGTCACGGCGGTGTATGTGCTGC
This sequence comes from Myxococcales bacterium, assembly GCA_003153055.1. The sequence goes on along the minus strand of PMBV01000219.1, from coordinate 6,107 downwards.
GGGCCACCAAGTCGATCTTCTGGGGCCCTCCGCCCAAAGGTGAGTTCGCGCACCTCGAAGACGCCAAGCGCACCGAGTGGGTGGCTCCGTTGGTCCTCGGTGCCGCGTTGGTGGTGTTTGGCTTCTGGCCGCGGCTGTTGCTCGACTTCATCGATCTCACGAGCACCGCGTGGCTCAAGCAGTTGCCCATGTTGGCCCAGGTGGTGTCGCCATGACGAGCTGGCCGTTCATCTTCACCTTGGACTTCGCGGTGATGGGCCTGGGAGCGGCGGTGCTGCTCATCGACGCCTTCGCCAAGAAGCCGGTCGCGGGCCTCGGCGTGCTGGTCACTGGGGGGCTCTTGTTGTTGTTCGGTGCCTCCTTCTTCTTGCCGCTCGACGGCCTGGCCCCTCACGGCGTCTACGTGTCCGACGGGTGGGTGCTGTTCTTCAAGCGGCTGTTCCTCGTCAGCGGCGCCCTGGGCGTGCTGGGGTCGATGGCCTGGCTCGAGCGGCGCACCCCCCGCCGGCAAGCCGAGTACTACGTGGTGCTGCTGTTCAGCCTGAGCGGCATGATGCTGCTGCCAGGGGCTCGCGACTGGGTGCTCCTGGTGGTGCTGTTCGAGCTCATGGGCATTCCGCTGGCCGTGCTGTCGGCCTGGGCGAAGAACGACGGCCCCCCCGGCGAGCCGAAGACCGCCGCTGAGGCTGGCCTCAAGCTCTTCGTCACCAGCGCCCTGTCATCGGCGCTGACGCTCTTTGGGCTGGGTCTGGTGGTGGGCCTGACCGGCACGACGGCCATCGTCCCCTTCGGCCCGGTGATGACACCCTTGGCGCTCCTGGGCATCGTGTTGCTGGTCTCGGGGTTCGGCTTCAAGGTGGGCGCGGCTCCATTCCACATGTGGGTGCCCGACACCTATGAGGGGGCTCCGACGCCCTTCGTGGCGTTCCTCTCGGTGGCGCCCAAGGCGGCGGGCCTGGCGGCGTTCTCAGTGGTGGTGCTGGTGGCCTTCGGCGGCTATCGCTCTTCGTGGGGCCCGGTGCTCGGGGCGGTCTCGGTGGCCTCGATGGTGGTGGGGAACCTGTTCGCCATTCCCCAGACCGACGCCCGGCGGCTCCTGGGGTTCTCCGGCGTGGCGCAGATGGGCTACGCGCTCATCGCCCTGTGCGCGGCTACCGAGCAGGCGCTGGGCATGGCCCTGTTCTTCATCGCGACCTACGTGTTCACCAACCTCGGTGCCTTCCTCGTGGTGCACGTGGCTGGCGAGGCGTCGGGTGGCCACTCGATGGTGTCGCTGGCCGGCCTCTCCCGGCGCTCGCCGTGGATGGGCGCGGCGCTGCTCGTCTTCTTGCTGTCGCTGGCCGGCATTCCCTTCGTGGTGGGCTTCTGGGCCAAGCTCTTCGTCTTCCTCGCCGCCTGGCGTGCGGGTATGACGGGGCTGGTGATGGTGGGCGTGGTGCTGGCCGTGCTGGGGCTGTTCTACTACCTGTCGGTGGCCCGCTCGACCTTCATGTCAGAGGGGACCAGGCCCGAGCCAGTGCAGGCCGGCTGGGCGGTGGGTACGGCCATCGCGGTCTGCCTGGTGGCGGTGGTAGGACTGGGGCTGTGGCCCGCTCCATTGGTGGACGAGGCGAGCCATGCCGCGTCGGCGTTCATGCATCGTCCCTGAGGTCATGAAGGAAGGGGGCCGTGGTGGAGCTCAAGCACAGCCAGATTCGCACCACCATCCTCGAGGAGCACGAGCGGCTCCGCGACCGGATGAAGCAGCTCGAGACGTCCCTCGACGGGCGCGCCGGCTCGTCGTCGGCCTTCCCCGTGGCGCTCAAGGGTTTTCTGGTCGAGTTCCTGAAGCACATCGCCCACGAGGAGGAGCTGCTCCGGCCGGTGCTGGCGCAGGTCGACGCGTGGGCCCGTCAGCGCGTGGAGTCCCTCGACCGGGAGCATCAGGATCAGCGAGAGAAGCTCAGCGAGCTCGCCCAGATGGATCCCCCCGCCGATGCCCAGGCTTTCGTGGCCCGCGTGAGGGAGGCTCTGGAGTGGATTCGCCTCGACATGGCCGGCGAAGAGAAGACGTTGCTGACGCCCGAACTGCTCCGCGACGACATTATCGTGATCGACTCGTTCGGCGGTTAGTCATTGTGCAAGGTGTCAAGCACCCATCAGAACAGGGTGGGTCGGTTGACATTGGTCAAAGTTTTTCACGCTTCGGTCAGATTTGTGGGCATCATTGTCGAGGTTGGGACACACTAGAGGAAGATTTCGCCACAACCGAATTCAACCGCGGGACCGCCGGACTCCATGAGCACAAGAACAGAACAACTCGCCGATATTCTACGAACGCTGCGTGCAACCTCCCCCGAAGTCATTGGCGCAGCGGTAGTCAGCGCCGAGGGCTTCATCATCGCTTCGGTGTTGCCGAATGACACCGATGAGGACCTGATCGGCGGCATGGCTGCGTCGCTGCTCGGCGTCGGAGAACGAATCTCCGCCGACCTGATGCGCTCCCAGATGGATCAAGTGTTCGTTCGATCCCCGAAGGGCTACATCCTCTTGAACGCCATCAATGCCAGCGCCTCGCTGGTGGTGCTGGTGACAAAGGACGCCAAGCTCGGGCTCATTTTCCTCGAGCTCAAGCGCGCGATCGCCGAACTAGCGAACTGTCTATAGGAGTGGTCATGCGCCCAGCAACGCTTGTCGCGGGTTCCGTGGTCTGCGCGACCCTTGGCGCTGCTGACTTGGGGGTGTTGTCGATCGTGGTCGTTCCCCGATGGCTGGGGCCCGACCCGATTGTCGACGCACCGAAGAAGGCCAAACCCTCGGCTCCCACTGTCGTGGCGGCCGTCGAGCGGCCATCTGGTGATGCTCCCCAGGCCGTCAAGGCCGAGCCGCCGACGGTCGAGCCGGCGAAGATCGAGCCAGCAGCGGCGGGGCCCACCAAGCCTGAGCCCAGCGACGTGGACCCGCCGAAGGTGGCCGAGCCCAAGGTGCCTCCCAAAGCGGAGGATCTCGAGATGGTTTTGGAGCTCACTGGCAAGAGCTCCAACCCGCCGAGCTCGGAGCCGCCACTGAAGGCAGACTCCATCATCGTGAGGTTCGATCTCGAGAAGACCGATCTCGGAGCCGAGGTGCACGGGCAGCTGGGTGGGCTCGTGGCCATGGCGCACCCGGCCGATCGGTTCCGGGTCGAGGGGCACGCCGACTCGAGTGGGCGCGAAGAAGGCAATCGGTACTTCAGCCGCGAGCGAGCCAAGGCCGTGGCACGCGAGCTGGTCCGCATGGGCATCGCTCCAGCACGAATTTCCACCAATAGTTACGGGTCGACCCGCCCCCTCGTTTCGGGGCGCACAGCGGCGGCCTACGAGCGGAACCGGCGGGTCGAGCTCTTCCTCGAGCGGAGTAGCCGATGAGTCTCACAGTGGTGGTTCTTCTCATGGCGGTGGTTGGCGCAGCGCTCTTCGCGGCGGCGGGTTTCCTCTTGGCGAGGGCCCGCGCAGGAGAGTTGGCGCCGGCCACTCAGCCACAGTCCTATGAGCTGCCAGTCGGCGACCCGCAGCTCGAGCAGCAGAACGAGGAGCTGCGCCAGAGGCTCGCCGAGGCGGAGCAAGCGGTCTCTGACAAGACGACCGAGCTCGCGCGGTGTGCCCAGACGTCGGCCAAGCTCCAGGCCGAGGCGAGCCGGCTGCAGGCTGAGGTGGGCCGGCTCCAGACCGAGCTGGCGTCTGCCCGGGCGGCCAAGGCCGAGACCGCGAAGGTGCCAGCGACGGCGGAGATCACCGTGGCCGGGAGCGACGACGCGGCGGCGCGGGCCCAGGTGCTCAAGGCCGAGGCGCGGGTGGCCGCGGCCGAGCAGCGCGAGAAGCAGCTCTCCAGCGATCTCACCACCCTGCGCAAGGGCCTCGAGGTGGCGGGCAACAACCTGTCGGGTCGCGACTCCGAGCTGCAGAAGGTTCAGAAGGATCTCACGCGGGTGCGCGGTGAGCTCGAGAAGGCGTGCGACGAGATCGCCGGTCTGCGCCTCGACCGGACTCGCGCCGAGCAAGCGAACGCCGCCCGGCTCGCGCTCGAGAAAGAGGTCAAGCAGCTCAAGGCAGCCATGTTCGCCGCCAACGCCTCGGGCGCCAAGCCGCTCAAGACGGTGGACATCTCGCTCAAGGGCAGTGGCTCCTCGGGTGGCGCCCTCGAAGACCTGGTGCACCGGGTGCAGAGCCAGGGGAAGTACGAGTCGGTGGCCATCGCTGATGAGCTGGGCCTCACGGCCGCTGGCGTGGGCCCCCACACCGACGAGCTGGCCGCCTTCACCTCGCTGCTCCTCGGCGTCAGCGCGCGGGCGAGCCGGTTCTTCCCGATGCACGAATTCGGCTACGCGACGCTCACCGACGCGCACGGCATCTCGATCGAGGCCCGGCCCGTCGCGGGGACGAGCGGCTTTGTCTTGCTGACACTGGGGGCCGGGAACTCCGCGGAGACACCATGAAGGAACTGGCGGCGTATGCGCAGCAGCTCGTCGAGAAGACGTCGAGGCTCAACGGGCACGTGGAAAACGACTGGGCGATCCTCGCGTCGGTTCGCACCGTGACGCAGCCGTGGGGCCCGTCGATCGGCCACCTCTTCGGCGAGTCGATCTACGGCTCGCCCGACTTCGCCGCCAGCATGGAGAAGTACAGCCGGGAAGATCGCGAACAGGCCATCGCCACCTGGTTCGAGCGCATCGCCTCTGGCTTCCCCGGGTCGAACTTCTGGGCCGAGACGGCGCTCATCGGCTTCTACCACGCAGCCGCCGGTGTCTCGAACGATGCCGTGCTGGCGTTCATGAGCCGCCTCGACTCGCTGCTCTTGCTCAACTGCGCGCGGGCGCTCCCGCCGCCCAAGGCCATCGAGGTCGGCTGCGCCTTCAAGCGGGTGTTCGGCGTCGCCCAGGCCTTGATGATCGAGTCCTACGAGCACGCCATCATCACCGGCGTCACCCAGCTCGGCTTCAACCCTCGCCTCATGGCTCGCATGCGCTCGGTGGCGGTGCGGAAGATGATCGACGAGGCGCGCAGCTCGATGGCGCTGATGGTGTGGGACGACTCGCTCAGCGTGGGCATCGGCGACATCGACGCTCAGCACCACCGGTTGCTCGAGCTGCTCAACCAGGTGCATCACTCCTCCACCTCGGGCAAGGGTGATGACACGGTGCGCACGGTCCTCGAAGGGCTGGCCAAGTACACCGTCGAGCACTTCGCCTTCGAAGAGGGGCTGTTCACCAAGTACAGCTACCCCGAGCTCAAAGGCCACAAGGACGCCCACGAGAAGCTCGTCGCTCGCGTGCTGTCCTTCATGGAAGACTGGAAGGCCGGCCGGGCCACGGTGGGGACCGAGCTCTTCATGTTCCTCCGCAGCTGGCTCAACGGCCACATTCGTGGGTCCGATCGAGCAGCCGGGCGGTACCTCCGCTCGCAGGGCCTGCACTGACGGCCGAGGCAGTCTGAGGGCAAGCTCGGGAATTCATGGGCTTGGCGATGTGAGGCCCTTAGCCTTCCTGGGGAGGCCTCCGCCATGAATGGGCGACAACCTTCTAGAACTACGCGGGATCTCTGCGCTTGCGCGCCGTTGGAGCCCTCTGTTAGAGGCCAGTTCGTCTGCGGAGGAGTGCCGTTTTCCTCCGTCGGCGATACGCAGCACCACTTCTCACACGTGTGTGCCAGCTCCCAGGTGCCTCCGACGGGTGTCGGGGGTGGGGGCTGGTGTCGTCTCGAACGACAAGCATTCGTGGCGGACCAACCAAAACTGGAAGACGTGACATGAGCGACAATCAGAGCGAGCAGAGCGGAATGCAGGGCCCCACCGGTATCACCATGCGACAGATGCTGGAGGCCGGCGTTCACTTCGGCCACCAGACGCGCCGCTGGAATCCCAAGATGGCTCCGTACATCTTCGGGGCCCGCAACAAGATCCACATCATCAACCTTGAGAAATCGCTTCCGATGTACCAGGACGCGCTCAAGTACGTGCGCCAGCTCACCGCGAACAAGGGGCAGATCCTGTTCGTCGGCACCAAGCGCCAGGCGCGCGAGATCGTGAAGGAAGAAGCCCAGCGCGCCGGCGCGCCCTACGTGGACTATCGCTGGCTGGGCGGCATGCTCACC
>PMBV01000336.1 GCA_003153055.1 Myxococcales bacterium | reverse complement strand
GGGTGTGGGGGGTCTCGAGGGCCGGGGGGCCTCGGGGCCGGTGGGCGCTGGTGCAAGCGGACCGAGCTGAGAGCCGCAGGACCTCCTTGATCGCCTGTCGTGTACGGGAGCTGCTTCAGCTCATCTACGGTCGGTGTGCGCCCTCCGAGCACTCGATCGAGCTCCTCGTGCAGGCGCTCGGTCACCTTCGGGTTCGTCGCCAGCGTACCAGGCGAACGTCATGGTGCGCGCGGTTGTCTCGTGGCCCGCGAAGACGGTCGACGGCATGGTTCGCGTGTCTACAGCATGGGTTGGCACCCTTCGCAAAGTGCCCGTGCTTGGATGATGTGAAGTATGGACTGCCTCCCTCAGTCAGTGCGAACGCGGTCGTTCGGCATCTGATGAGACAGTCAGGCAATCTCCATGCACGACCACGTGGGGACTGGCACGCACAGCAATGGCATTGAAGGGCGCCAGTTCGATGTTGAAAAGCGCTGCCCCTTGGCTGCAATTGGAGCGCCTCGCCCTTGCGTCGCAAGGTCACCGCCGGTGGTTGCATAGACAGCACACTTCCCGGGGGGCGCTCGACGGGCGTGCTCGCCCTCGTGCGCGCGACCCCTACGCCATCCACCCCTTCCGAACGGAGGTACGCCTCACTCGAGTTGAGGTCTTCTTGCCCGATGGGGCTGACGGCCCGCCGTGTCCGTGCAGCCTGTGGTTTCCCTGGAAGGGAGCGGCCTGGGCTTGGCCGCGGAGCTCAGACCTCCGTTTTGACCGGCGCCACCATTCGTGCCCTGAGCTCGGCCACGTTCTCGGCGAAGCGCACCGCGTCGCCCACCACGATCAGCGCGGGCGACTCCACCTTCGACTGGCGAACGATCTCCGGCAACGTCTCAATCGTCCCGAAGAGAATCCGCTGCCTCGGCCTCGAGGCCTTCTCCACCACCGCCGCCGGAGTCCCCTGGTTCGCGGGCACGCACCGCAGCTCGCCCATGATCCGGTCGACCGCCGACAACCCCATGTACACCACCAGCGTGCGGCCCTTGAGCTCGAACCCGGCGAAGCTCTCCGGCGTGCCATTCGCGCTCGCGTGCCCCGTGGCGAAGGTCACCGACGAAGCGAACTCTCGGTGGGTCAGCGGCAGCCCGAAGGACGCCGACGAGGCCACCGCCGAGGTGATGCCGGGGATGATCTCGCACTCCACCCCGCGCCGGGCCAGGTGCTCGTACTCCTCGCCGCCTCGGCCGAAGGTGAGCGGGTCGCCCCCCTTGAGCCGGGCCACCACCCGGTGCCGCTGCGACAGCTCGTACAACAACTCGTTGATCTCCGATTGCTTGAAGGTGTGGTCACCCTTCTTCTTCCCCACGAAGAAGAGCTCGGCGTCCGCTCGTGAATGCCGCAGCACCTCGGGGTTCAACAGTTGATCATAGAGGATCGCGTCGGCCTCGGAGATCACCCGCACCGCCTTCAGCGTGAGCAATTCGGGATCTCCAGGCCCGCCTCCGACCAGGTAGACCTTCCCACTTGCGGCATTCGGCAAACGTGACTCCGGGCGCGACTCGGTGTGTGTCATCAACGGCGTTGGAGCCGCGTCGCGCCAGAAGGGTACCAGCGGACCCGTCGAAGGGCCAGCCGGGCCTCAGTACCGAATGATCGAGAGCCCTGGAGGGCCCACCACCACCAAATCCCCCACCCCTCGGCTCGCCACCGCGTTTCCGCCCATGGGGGCGTCGATCTGCGCGAACGGGGTGCCGACCCCCACCTGCCGCCAGACCGAGCCGAGGCTGATGACGAAACGCTCCGAGCTGTCGGGCACCACGGCCAGCCCAGTCATTGGCTCGGCCAGGTCGAAGGTCCTCCAATCGCTGGGACCGAGCATCAGCACGCTCCCCGACGCGGTCAGCCGAGGGCCGCCCAGCCACAGGCCCTCCGGGCTCGACGCGGCGATATTGAGTCGGGTCTCCACCGGGAGCGTCGCCGCCCCCCACGTTCCACTGTCACGAACCGCGAGCGCCCCCTCACCACCGGCCCAGACTCGGGCCCCGTTCGCGGTCAGCGACACCACCGAAACGCCCAATGACGAGGCCTTGGTCAGCGTGGCTCCGTCGAACTGGTAGAGCGTTCCGTCTCTCGCGCCGATCACCACGTCTGTCACCGACGAGGCGAGCACCGCGGTGAAGTCCACCTCCAGGTGCGTCTCCACCGGCTCCAGCACCCCGGCACGCTCGATGAGGAAGGTGCCTTGCCGCCCGACGATCACTCCCTCGCCCGCGCTGGTGAAGCTCACCGCCAACAGGTCCGCGAACGTGCCGGTCAACACCTGGCTCCAGAGCGAGCCGCTCAGCGCGACCGCCGCCCCCGAGTTCCCCACCGCCCACAGCCTGCCGCCGGCCCCCACGGCCATCGCATTCAGCTCAGACAGCGTCAGCGTCGGCACTGCCTTCCACCGCACCTGGCCCACCACCTCCGACGGCGTCACTCGCACCCCGAGACGCTCGTTTAGCCCGCCCCAGCTCGCACCGAGTTGGAGCTGGCCGTTGCACGCCGGGTCCTCCACGGGGTTGCACACGTACGTGGCCGTCGCCAGGCCGTCGACCAGCGTCGCCTGGGGGCCGCCGACGAAGGAGCCCACCGTCGCCACCAGCGTCACCACCCCAGTGCCCGGCTGGCCATTGGCCGCCACCGCGCGAAGCGTCAACACCGCATGCTCCGTACGGCCATCGAAGACCGAGACGTCGCTGGCGAACGACAAGGTCGCCGTGCCCGTCGGCCCACCACACCCCGTCATCGCCATGACGGTCAGAATGGACATCCCGATGGTGCGCATGACCGAAGCCTCCTAAGGCGTCGCGACAGGTTCCCGTCGCTCCCTCGAGGAGGTCTGCAAGATCCGGTGCGGCGCACCTGTGGGCGCTCGCCCGACAGCACGCCTACTGCTGGCGGCCGACCTCGATGACGAATTGAAACGAGGGGACCTGGTCGTGGCCGTGGGCGGTCACCTGGAAAGTGGTGCCAGCGGTGGTCGCCTGAGGCACCACGAAGCGGTAGGTGATCTGCTCGTCGTTGCGCTTGATCGCCGCGCGGAGGCCTGGCGTGTACGCCACGCGCCCGATACCCACGCCGCCGTGGCTATCGCTCACCACGTCGAGCGTGCCGCCGGCTCCCAGGAAGATCCGCTGCTCGTTGAGCACCTGCGCCGGGTTGGCGGCATGGCCGTGAAGCCGGAGGTAATAGACGTCACCTCCAGTTTCTGGAGCGCCCGGTGTGGGTTTCTGAATGAAGAACTGACGGCGGAACAGAGGACCCTGCTTCATGTGTCGCAACCTTGCTCGAGTGTTGTGTTGCCCTGCGCGAAACGTCATGGCGATTATCGGTTGTTGCCACTCGTTCGTCGCCGGGTTCTGGAAAACCCGGGTGAGCGGGTCCCCCGCGCCATCTCCGCGTCTCGCAAAGGCTGGAAACGTCGATGCGGTCACCCGCACCACCGCGCGAGGTGGGTCAGCCGGCGGGCGGCGACGACCGATGACCCAGGCCTCGCTCCATCTTGGCGACGCGCTGCGCCAACTGCTCGAAGACCGTGTCGAGCTTGACGTGGAGCTGCGTCACCTCGAGCGACGCGCGAATGTTGGCCTCGAACTCGGCGTCGCTGCGGATGCGATCTTTCACGCCTTGCCGGTTCTGGCTGATGAGCACCATGCACGAGAGGAAGATGGCCTCCAGCGAGACCACCATCGTCAGAAGCCCGAAGGGGTAGGGGTCGAACGAGGGCAGCCATGGGACCAGCCCGAGGTTCGCCAGGATCCACGCCGCGAACCAGAAGGCGTGAACCAAGAGGAACTTAAACGTGCCCGAGAACTCCGCCGCCGCGTCGGCCACTCGCTGCACCGGCGTCACTCGCGCCTCGACCACCTGGTTGGGAGACGAGCGATTGGCCCGCACTCCGAGGAGTCGATCGGCCTCTCGCAGGCGCCGGCCGATGATGGCCAAGACGTCCATCGCCGCCGTCGGGTGCCGGGAAAAGAGCAAGGCGAGATCGGCCCGGTCGACCTTCAGCACCTTGGTTTCGGCGAGCGCCATGGCCGAGGCGCTCCGTGGATCGCCGTCGAGCAGCGAGAGCTCTCCGAAGAAGTCTCCCGCCTTCACCGTCTCGAAGACGATGCGCTCACCCAGCGAGTCCTCGAGGAAGATCTCCACCTCGCCAGAGGCCACGATGAAGATCGAATCGCCTGGATCGCCCCGGCGGAAGACCAAGGCGCCAGTCGCGAAGACGACCTCCTCGAGCTGCGCCGCCAGCAGCGCTCGCTCCTCGTCGTCGAAGCGCTCGAACAGAGGCACTCGTGCCAAAAGCGTCGTGTCGGCTGGCATCGCACCTCACCCCTCGCACACCCTCTGGGGGCGCGCAACGAGCAGGATCGACGTTTGCACAGTGATGTCAGACGAAGAGACGTACAAGGGGAAGGGGGAGGGTCGCCTTCGACGGGGTGGGGCGAAGTAGACTTCTTGGAGGACCAATGGAACCGCTCGACTGGAACGCGCTGAAGGAGAACTGCGCCGGAGATGACGACCTCGTGAACGAGGTGCTGGAGCTGTTTCGAAAGGAGAGCGCCGGGCTCTTGGGAGACGTTCGCACGGCGGTGGCGTCGAATGAGAGCATCGCCGTGAAGAAGACGGCTCACCGGCTCAAGGGGGCGTTGGTGAGCCTCGGCGCGGCTCCGTCGGTGGCCGCTGCCCGCGAGCTCGAACGCCTGGGCTCTGAGGGAACCGGAACCCCGGCCAAGTTCGCGGCGGCCTACCAGGTGCTCGAGCACGAGATGGCTCGGCTGATGGAGGTTCTCGCGGTCGCTCACGCCGCCTGATCGATCCTCAGGCGGCGAACTGCTTCTCCACCAGGCGCCGGTACAGGCCATCCTCGGATACCAGCGAGGCGTGAGTGCCGGTCTGTGCCACTCGCCCGTGGTCGAGCACCGCCACCCGGTGGGCGTCTTTCACCGTCGAGAGCCGATGGGCGATGACGAGGGTGGTGCGACCCTGCATCAGCCGCTCGAGGGCCTCTTTGACCAGGTGCTCGTTCTCGGCATCGAGCGCGCTGGTGGCCTCGTCGAGAATGAGAATGCGAGGGTCCTTCAGCACCGCCCGGGCGATGGCCACCCGTTGCTTCTGGCCCCCCGAGAGCTGCACGCCGCGCTCGCCCACCAGCGTCTGGTAGCCCTCGGGGAAGGCGGTGATGAATTGGTGCGCGTTGGCCATGCGCGCCGCCGCTTCGACCTCGGCCTGGGTGGCGTGGGGGCGGCCGTAGCGAATGTTGTCGGCGATGGTGGTCGAGAAGAGCAGCGGCTCCTGCGCCACCACGCCCACCTGCTGGCGGAGCCACTGGGCGTCGAGCTCGGTGTACCGGTGGCCGTCGAGGGTGATGGAGCCCTTCGAAGGATCGTACAGGCGGTAGAGGAGCGAGGCGATGGTGGACTTGCCGGCGCCCGACGGTCCGACGATGGCGACGATCTTCCCCGCGTCGAGGGTGAAGTGGAAGTCGTCGAGCACCTTCACGTCGGGTCGCGACGGGTACGCGAAGTCGACGCCCTCGAAGCGAACCTCGCCCTCGACGCGCTCGAGCTTCTTCCCTTCATGGGGGGGAATCGCGGGGGTTCGGTGGAGCAGCTCGAAGACCCGCTCGGCCGCCCCGGCTGCCCGCTGCACGTCGGTCCACAGCTCGGCCAGGGCCGAGAGCCCGGCGGCCATCTGCATCGTGTAGAACAGAAACGAGATGAGGCTCCCGGCGGTGAGGCTGCCCTCGGCCACCATGCGGGCCCCGTACCAGAAGACCATCGCCGCGGCCGAGAAGGCGGCGAAGAAGGCGATGCCGAAGAACGTGCCCGCCAGGCGAATGCGGCGGAAGGCCAGCGAGAGCGAGGTGCCGATGGCCGACTGGTAGCGCTCGACCTCCATCGCTTCGGCGGCGAAGGAGCGCACCGTGCGAATGCCCCCCAGCGACTCCACGGCCACCTCGCTCGCCTTGGCCAGCGCGTCCTGTGACTCCTTGGACAAGCGTCGAACTCGCCGCCCGTACCACACCGCCGACAACGCCACCGGCGGCACCACGCCGAGCATCAGGGTGGTCAGCTTGCCCGAGGTGACGAGGAGCATGGCCAAGGCCCCGAAGGCCTGCATCGCGTTGCGCAGCACCATGCTGACATTGGAGGTCACGGTCGTCTGCAAGACGGTGGCGTCGGACGACAGCCGGCTCGACAGCTCGCCGGTCTTCTGGGTGTCGAAGAAGGCGATCTCCTGGTGGAGCAGCGCCTGGTAGAGGTCTCCCCTCAGCTTGGCGACGATGCGCTCGCCCGCCCGGCTGAAGAGGACGAAGCGCAGCGCCGAGGCCACCGCGGTGGCGGCGAAGATGGCCACCAGGGCCAGGGCCAGCTGATCGACCCGCCCGAGGTCGACCTGGCCGGGTGCCGCGTGGAGCAGCGCCTCGTCGAACAGCGTGCCCGCTGCCTTGGGGAAGGCCAGGTTCCCCACACCCGAGGCGAGGAGGAAGAGGGTCGCCAGCGCCAGCGGCCCGCGCTCGGGCCATGCCAGGGAGTAGAGGCGCTTGAGGGTTGTCTTGAGGGGGACCTTGGGCTTGTTCGCGTCGTTCTCTTTCGCCACCCGGCCACCCTAATCACAGCCCAGCGGTCGCACATCGCTCTTTCGGAGTCGACCGAGGCAGAAAGCGCGCCGCCCCACATGCTCGTGGCTACATTTGGATCTCCATGCACCAGGACGACGCCCTCCTCGGACGCATCGCGCTTCACTACAAGCTCGTCTCCCAGGAGCAGTTGACCCAGGCCGCCCAGCGACAGGTGCAAGGCGTCGGCCTGGGCCAGGCGTTGCTCGAGCTCGGGGTCGTCACTCGCGAGCAGCACCAGTGGCTCCTCGACGCTCAGAAGCAGTACCTGGCGCGACAGGCGGCGCCCGAGCCTGCCCCGGCTGCCCGCGCGTCGGCAGCGGATCGGAACCCTCGACCGAGCGCCCCCGCTCCGCGCGCCAGTGCCAACCCGGGCGCGGCCTTGCCGGCTGCGGGGAGCGAAGGGCCGAGCGGCGGCTTCGCGGTGGCGAAGAGCCAGGGCATGAGCGACTTCAGCGGCGCGACGGCCCAGTCGATGCGCTCGAGGTTGCCCACGCTGGCGCAGATCCTCTCCAAGGCCGTGGAGGCCAAGGCCAGTGACGTGCACATTCACGCCGGAGCGCCGTTGACGATGCGCCTGGCCGGTATGCTCCGCGAGCTCAAGACGGGCGTGCTCGACGCGGCCTCGGTTGAGTTCATCTTGAAAGACGCGCTCTCCGAGGCTGACCGGCGGCTCCTCAACGAGAATCTCGACTTCGACACCGCGCTCGTGCTGCCGCGGGTCGGGCGCTTTCGGGCCAGCTTCTACCGCCAGCAGCGCGGGTGGGACGCCGTGTTCCGCCCCATCTCGGCCGAGCCGCCGTCGCTCGAGCAGCTCAACCTGTCTCCGGTCTTGAAGCGGGTGACCGACTTTCATCAGGGGCTGGTGCTGGTGACGGGGCCGGCGGGCTCGGGCAAGTCGTCGACGCTCGCCGCGCTGGTGTCGCTGCTCAACGAGACGAGGACGGATCACATCATCACCGTCGAGGACCCCATCGAGTTCATTCACACGCCCAAGGGCTGCGTGGTGAACCAGCGGCAGGCCGGGCGCCACACCCGCTCCTTCGCCAACGCGCTCCGGGCGGCACTGAGAGAAGACCCCGACATCATCGTCATCGGAGAGCTGCGCGACCTCGAGACCATTCAGCTCGCCATCACCGCCGCCGAGACGGGTCACCTGGTGCTGGGCACGCTGCACACCAACAACGCCATTCGCACCATCAACCGGGTGCTCGACGTGTTCCCGCCCAAGCAGCAGTCGCAGATTCGCTCCATGGTGTCGGAGTCGCTCCGCGCCATCGTCTCTCAGCGCCTGGTGCCAGCCATTGACGGGGCGCGACGGCTCCCGGCGCTCGAGCTCCTCTTCGTCAAGCCGGCGGTGTCGAACCTCATTCGAGAAGAGAAGACGTTTCAGATTCGCTCGGTGATGCAGGTCGGCCGGGCGGAGGGCATGACGCTGCTCGACGACTCGCTGTTCGAACTGGTGAAGAGCGGCCAGGTGGCCAAAGACGTGGCCCGGCGCCACGCCGAGGATCCCAAGCGCTTCGCCTGAGAAGGACGCCATGGCTCGACTCGACGCGCTGTTCCGGCACCTGAAGGAGCAGGGGGGCTCTGACCTCCACCTCGCCGCGGGGATGCAGCCGCATATTCGTCAGCATGGAGCCATGCAGCCGGTGGCCAGCTGGGAGCCGTTCACTGACGAGTCGCTCCGGGCTCACCTGAAGGAGCTGTCCACCGAGGCCCAGTGGCGGGCCTTCGAGGCCAACCTCGATCTCGACTTCGCGTACGCGCTGGCCGGAGTCGCCCGGTTCCGGGTCAACTTCTTCAACCAGGAGCGCGGGGCGGGCGCGGTGTTTCGCATCATCCCCGAGCGGATCCGCTCGCTGGAGGACCTGAAGGCTCCCGCGGCGCTCTCGGCGCTGGCCGACCTCGAGCAAGGCCTGGTGCTGGTGACGGGCCCCACGGGCTCAGGCAAGTCGACCACGTTGGCGGCGATCATCGATCTGGTCAACACCACGCACGCCAAGCACATCATCACCATCGAAGACCCGGTGGAGTTCGTGCACCAGAACAAGCGGTGCACCATCTCGCAGCGTGAGGTGGGGACTGACACGTTGAGCTTCTCCAACGCGCTGAGGGCGGCGATCCGTCAGGACCCAGGCGTCATCTTGGTGGGCGAGCTCCGAGACATGGAGACGATTTCCCTGGCGATCACCGCCGCCGAGATGGGCGTCTTGGTGTTCGGGACGCTGCATACCAACAACGCCGCCAAGACCATCGATCGGGTCATCGACGCCTTCCCGACCGATCAGCAGCAGCAGGTGCGCACCATGCTGTCGGAG
>PMBV01000498.1 GCA_003153055.1 Myxococcales bacterium | reverse complement strand
GACGAGGGAACCTGACGACCGCCCTCCGCAAGCAACCGAAAGTCCCATGTCGGGCCCGCCCGCCGAAGACCGACCGCCTGCCCATCAGAGCGGCCTCCCAGCGTGCCCTGGCGCCCTGCAACACGGAGCAGGGACCTCCACCACTGTGCCCCGGGCGGGCGGACCGCGAGGACAGATGCAACGCTCGAACGCGCCAGCGACACGAGTCATATCGCCGACGGATGCCTCGGCCCGCGGTCTCCTCCAGCAACGAAAGCTGCTCCCTCCCTTCCTCGGCCCCGCCCCTCCTCAGCTCTCCCTCCCCTTGTGACGCCACGCAGTGGGACGCGCGCTTCGACAGCCACGGGGACGTGTGTCACCAACGCGGAATTCGGGCCATCAGCGCCCTCCCCCCAGGAGCTTCGCGACTGCTGCGTCGCGCGCTGCCCTCTGGCCGGCTCCGGCAGGGTACTCAGGTTCGCCGCTTTGTTCTTCCTTTCTCCTTCGTCCACAAAACCGGGTCAGGGTCAGGGCGACGTGCCGGTGCCCGCCGGTGTCCCTGCCTTCAGCTTCTCGTGCATCTCACGGAGGAAGCGGGATGGTCCTTGGCGGCTGCGGTCTCCCGGAACGTGCTTCGACCACAGGATGTGAAGCTCGTTCCGCGCGCGTGAAACACCGACGTAGAAGAGGCGTCGGTCCTCCTCCTCTTGAGGTGAGCCCGCGATCACGTTCGACCAGGGGAAGGAGCCCTCGTCGGCGCCGACGAGAACGACGACGGGGAACTCCGTGCCCTTCGACGAGTGCAAGGTGATCAGGTTCAGGTGCTCGCGAGATCCAGCCTGGCCCGCGAGGTTCCGAACCGTGAATCCCTCCAGCGCGTTCCCGGGTCGCACGACCTCTCGGAGATCGTCGAACGCATCCACGTCGCCACCTGCGAGGAGTCGCGCGCGCGTATCGCCGACCAGCATCACCCCGCTCTCCAGGGCCTGCAGCCAGTCATCTGCCGCGGCATCGCGCCTGCGATGGTCGAACATGAAACGAACCAGCTTGAGGCGCTCGGCTCGAATCAACTCGGGATCGGTCAAGTTCTGATATGTGGTCCATTGCCCGAGGACGCGTGAGAGCTTCGGGTCGCCGGTCTGCCACCCACCTGCGCACCAGCGCGCGACCTCCTCGACGAAGCGCGTGAGCGGACTTCTCGGGTAAGCAGCGGAGGACCCAACCTTGACGTACTCGTGGTTCTTCGCCTTCAAGGCTGCCTCGACGGGTCCGCCTTCGATCTTCGACCGAAAGGCGATCAAGACATCGCCGGGCTCCCAGCGAGCGAGGAGCGCGGGAAGGAGTACGTCGACGAGATGGGCAGCTTCCCCTTCGATGCCACCGTCACAGCCTGGATACTCGACGATGCCCGGCTCGTCAGTCTCGGCCTCGAAGTCCACCTCTGCAGGCAGCGTCGCCTTCGCTGCCGCGACGATGCGTGTGCCGCTCCGGTAGTTGAGGGCGAGACGAAACCGCTTCACATCGGGGCGTGCCGCGAGCGACTGGAGGTGCTCGGGGTGTGCTCCCGTGAAGCCGTAGATTGACTGGTCGGGATCCCCGACGGCGAGGAGCCGAACGCCCGCCTCGAAGCATAGGGCGAGAACGAGGCGGTGAAGGGCCGTGCCGAGATCCTGATATTCATCGACAACGAGCACTGGAAAGCGGGCCCGCAAGCACTTGCGCACCCAAGGGTGTTGCTCGACCAGCATGACCGCCTCTCGTGCCATCACCTCGAAGTCGATCAGGCCTTGAGCGCTGAGCGCCTTCTCGTACGCGATCGCCAGTCGAGCCATTTCGTCGGCGGTATCCCAATCTTTAGTGTCGAGATGGTCCCGTCGGAATTTGTCGAAGTCGGTTCTGAACCCTCGCGCAGCGCCAATGTTCAGCGATCGCAGGGCCTTGCCGAAGATCTGCGCCTGCTGCTTGATGCCGGCGACATGCAGCCGGGAGGGCAACGCGAAGCTGGCCAGATGGGCGTACGGCAGCAACACATGCTTCAGGCAGAACCCGTGAAGCGTGCCGACGGAGAGTGAACGCGATTCGTCGAGCCCCAGCTTTCCTAGTCTGCGGCGCAACTCCCTAACGCACTCGGTGCTGTACGTCACGCAGGCCACGCCACGTGGCGGGCGAGTGTCTTCGGCTACGATGCGGGCCATCTTCACCGTCAAGAGTTTGGTCTTGCCGCTTCCAGGACCGGCTAGGACAACGCAGTGCCCGGCGGCCTCGTAGGCGTCCCACTGTGGCTTGTTTGCCCGAAGGTCCTCGGCGGCTCGCAGGTAGAGACTCATCGCGCAACGGCTGCCGCGATGAAGTCGATGCCTTCGAGCACGTACTTCGGCCCGTTCCCCTGTGTTCGTGCGCCAAGGATCGTTGCCAGACGTTGTGCAAAGCGGCCCTTTCCGATCGCAGCGATGTCTTTGAGCACCTGCGCCTCAACTATCGTCTTTGCATCCATGAGCCAACCGTCGGCACGGCTCGACGCGGCGTCCGTAGGAGCGAGGTCCTTCAAGGCTGTGGGGATCGATCGGCTACGGCCCGCCCTCAAGAGGTCGATCTCGAAGGTCGATTCGCCTACAAAGAGTCCCTGGCGACGAGCCTCGTCGAGCCGATCGGCCTTGGCGATCTTGTCGAACGCCGTCTTCCCGAGAAGCGCTTCGAGCAGACTGAGAGCGCGCGCCTCGCCTGGCCAGGGAGTGTCGGGATCCCCGTCCGTGAGCACCACGAACGGAATCTTGAGATGCGCGAGCAGACGGACGTAGCTCTTGAAATACGTCCCGCCTACCGAGCACACAGAGATCCCGATGGAATCCAGCGGCTTTCCCTGGAGCGCGGCGATCTTCGGCACGAGGTATTGTTCTGTGTCTCCTTCGACCAGGATCACACCGCGAGCGAAGAGCAGCTCCGCCCTGGTCACCTCGATGTACCGCTCGAGGTCCTTCTCTTCTTCGGGGGCGAACTTCGCGACGGCCATCGACGCGGCTGCCGTAGCCAAGACCTTCGTGATTTGCTTCTCCTTATGCGCTCCGGGAGGCGAGACTTCGACCACGGCTCGCCGAAGCAAGACGAGGCTCCGCAGGGGAGCGATGCTGGCGAGGTGGGGCGAATGGGTGGTGACCAAGATTGTCGTCGGCAGCACGTCGAGCGAATCCTCCGAAGCGCCGCCGAGGTGGGGCTTCAGCCGCAGGAAGCCGCGAAACATCTGACGTTGGAGATGGGGATGGAGGTGTGCCTCGGGCTCCTCGATCGCTACGAAGGTGTGGTCGCGCTCGTGCTCCTTCGCGAGATGACCAAGCTCAAGGAGCTTCAGCGTGAAGAAAAGGAGATTGGCAAGCCCAAGGCTTGTCTCTCCGATTCCGCGACGCCCCTTGTCCAGAAGCAGACGGACGACTCGAATAAGCGCGTCGGCCTCCTTGGCGGAGATCCCGAGTTGGACGTCCGTCGCCTCGCCTCCATCGGCGCGCTTCGCGAGCGCCTCCGTGATTGCTTTGCCAAGCGACTCAAGGGGCTGCGTCTTTGTGAGCTGCTTCGATGCGTCCTCGATTCCCTTTGCCAACGCAGTCTTGTCCGCCTTCGAAACCTGAGACCAGGCTCGTTCGAGGAGAGGTCTCAGAGGCGAGCGCCGCCAGGTTGCGAGGTCGCTTTCGGCGTCACGTAGGGCATGGAACACCTCCGCTGGTAGGCGACGCCGGACCTCGTAGCCGATGCGGTTGTCTTCACGATCGCCGCCGTAGACGAAGAACTCGAAGTCGTCGGCCGTGAGGGGCGGTTTCGCCGTAGCCTTCGCGCGAAAGATGTACGTGAGGCGTGCCACCATTGGCGTGGTCTCGACGAGGTGCTCGGCCAGGCTGGCAAGCTGGTCATCGTTCTTCTCGAAGTCCGTCAATTCGAGACTGACCTCAATGCGCGCATCCGCGGTAAGTGGTCGCGGGACCCCATCCCAGAAGTCCTCCTGACCAAGCTGGCGAGAAGAGTCTGGGAGGGACGGGTCGAGAACAAGGCGGAGTGCGTGGAGGAGGTTGCTCTTGCCAACGCCGTTCGGGCCCACGAAGACAGCGTGGTCGTCAAGATCGACCGCGAGGTTTTGGAAGTTTCGGAAGTTCTTGATCGTCAGCCTTCGAATCTGCATCGCGTCCCCCCAGAGCGAGTCGAAGGTAGTCGATATGCCGGGGGTCTCCAAGAACGCGGCGTCGCGGTGCTCGGCTGGTCGGGACAGCAGCTGCTCCCAGGCCACGAAGATGAGGAAAAGGGAACCGGCGAACCGAAGTGACGTGGCAGTAGCGGTCGGCCCGGTGAGGCGCAACGGCGAGGTGGCGCGTCGGGGGTTTGGGGAACGGCTTCATTGGCCTTCGGGCGCAGGTGGCCTCGGCTGTCGGAGCCTCGGCGCATGGGAGTGGCGTCACAGCGGGAGGGAGGGCTGGGGCGGGGCAGGCCCGTGGGGGCTGAAGGGCCCACGACCGTGCGCCTCACCCTCGCTCCAATGGCCGGAGGCATGGGCTTCGCCGTTCACTTCTGACGAGGTGGCCTGAGGTCACGACGAGGCGCGCAGGACCTCGGGGCGATGCGAGGGAGCGGCAAGACGCGATCGATACAGCCGCGTTTGGCGGCTTCGTTCGGTCCCGCGATCCATCGGAACAGCAGCGACGAGGTGCTGGCGCGGTTGAGGTGAGGGAGGGGCGGGCCTCCGACGCCGCCGAGGCGCGGACGAAGCTCAGGACCCAGCCGGCCGACGAGTTCGCCCGGTGGATGTGACCACCGCGCTCTCGATGCAGGGCTCGAGCTCCCGTGCGCTCTGGGCATCCCCTCAGGCCGTTCGCGAGCTCTCCGCCCTGCGTTACCCGCTCCCTGGCTCAAGGTCGGTGTTCCGGTTCGCCGCTTTGATTCTCCTCTTCTTTCCACGCGAATACCGCGGTGCACGAGAATGACAGGGAGAGCCTCGAGCGGCTCTGTCGCTATGGCGCGCGGGGGCCGCTGGCGCTGGAGGGGCTCTGCCGCAGGGAGGACGGGAAGCTGGAGTACCGCCTCAAGAAGCCGTAGCGCGCAGCGGCCACCACGCTGGTGCTGACGCCGGTGCAGCTCCCCAAGCGCGTCTGCGCGCTGGTGGTGCAGCCGCGAGTCCACCTCACGAAGTACTTCGGAGTCTTCGCCCCCAACGCCAGGGCCGAGGTGGTGGCCCAGCGGCGCGCGCCAGCACCGGCGGCCGAGGCCGTCAAGGTGGAGTGGAGCCAGCGGAGCAGGCCGCGCCGGCGAATCAGCCAGGGAGGCCGTACCTCAACTTCGCGGACCTGCTGCGGCGCACCCTGGGCATCGACCTCTTCACGTGCGCGTGCGGCGGGCGGCGGAGCATCGTCGCCTTCATCACCTCAGAGGAGGTGGCCCGCAAGGCGCTCGGCCTTCGCCCCCGGGACACGAGTGCCGCGCCGCGGCTTCGCGCCACCGGGCCGCCGCAGCTGGCCCTCGCGCTCCCCTGGCGGCCCCGCGGGCTGACTCCCACAGCGCCTGACGCACTCCCGCTTCCAGCCCGTCGGCGATGTTCAGGTCCTGGGCACCCGGGGCCTGCCCAGAATTCCCGGGTTGTTTCGCCTATCGGTTATCGGCTATCGGTCTGAACGCGCAACCGTTAGACATCACTGGACATCACTCCGTTCTGGAGGACTCATGGGCATTCCCCCACCGAAGGTATTCGTCTCCTATTCGCACGACAGCGAACTGCACAAGAATTGGGTCTTGGAGCTCGCAACACGACTCATGGCCAACGGTGTCGATGTGATTCTCGATCAGTGGGACCTAAATCTCGGAAGTAACCTGCCACATTTCATGGAAACGGGGCTCGTGGGCGCAAATCGAGTGATCGCCGTTTGCACGAAGACCTACGTAGGCAAGGCGAACGCGAGTCTCGGGGGCGTTGGCTATGAGAAGATGATCCTCACTGCGCAACTCATGCAGAACGTGCTGTCGGAGCGAATCATCCCGGTCATCCGAGACAACGACGGCAGGCCTCCCGTTCCGACCTTCCTCGACGGGAAGGTCTACGTGGACTTTCGGGATGATCGGGCATACGAGTCCAAGTATGAAGAACTCATACGTGAAATCCATGATCAAAGGATCAAGCCGCGGCCAGCTCTCGGCAAGGTAACCGTTCACGGGGATCACCTC
>PMBV01000391.1 GCA_003153055.1 Myxococcales bacterium | reverse complement strand
GGTTCATCGCCACCAGCACGTCGGGCTGATCTCCCGGGGTGAACACCGGATCCGACGAGAAGTGGATCTGAAAACCCGAGACGCCGAGCACCGTGCCAGCGGGCGCGCGGATCTCGGCTGGATAGTCGGGGAAGGTCTGAAGGTCGTTGCCCGCGACCGCGGTCGCCCGGGTGAACTCGATGCCGGTGAGCTGCATCCCGTCGCCCGAGTCACCCACGAAGCGAATGGTGACAGACGACACCTCCTGGACGGGCTTGTGGGGGGCCGTCGCGGTGCCTGCTTCCATGGGTGCTCCTTCGCTCGAGGTGATTCGAGATGTACACTCGAGGCGAGCAGGGCGCGACTCTCGTTGCCCGGCGAGCTGGTTAGAATCCCCGTTCGGCCAGGAACAGGTCGACCAAGGCCCCCTCCTCGAACCACACCGGCCGGGCCTCGCGGCCGAACCACTTCGAGTCCGGCCGCGCTTCGCGGACATCGATGAGCACGCGATTGGTGCCCACGTCGGCCACCCGGCCGCGCGCCTGGCAGTTGCGACCCGGCAGGTCTCCAAACCCGCCCTCGATGCAGACGGCGTCACCCGAGGAGAGGCGGCGAACGTAGCTCTGCCCGAGCACCTGGGCGTCCTCGCACGCGCGCCCGGCGCCGCCGCCCTTCTTGAACCTCGCGCACCGCGACTCCAGGGGCGACGGGATGACGGGCGCCCGGCCGAAGACGTCGGTGCCCCGGTCCTCGGCGGCGTGCTCCGCGCACCCCACCAGGGCGGCGAGCACGACCGGGACAAACCACCGCCTGGCATTCATCCTCATTCCGTTTCCCCTCTCGATCGCGAGCAATCCGCGGGCGACGTTAGCCCGGCCCGGGTTCGTTCGCCCTAGGAGGCTGGTGTCAAACGCCGANNACTTGTCGGTATTTCAAGGGCCTCTGACGATGCCCGGCGAAGCGGATCGGCGTTCGGGCTCGGTCGGCGTTTAACACCAGCCTCCTTTGAGAGAAGAAACAAGACACGCTCGGGCCGTCGAGCCGGCTATGAACCTTCGCGTGAGCTTCTTCGACGCACTCGTGCTCGAGGCGAGCCAGGCGTGGACGCCGTGGCTCTTGCTGCTCGTCGGCGCATCGTGGCTGCTCGCCAGGCTGGCCGCCGTCGTTCACCCTCGCTTCAAGGCCGTCTTCTTCTTCAGCGCCATCCACCTGACCCTCGTGGTGACGGCCGCGGCCTTGAGCGCGCTGGGGTCGCCCCACGCCGACGCCTTCCGCACGCCGGCCTGGGTGCTGGGCTCGGTCGCCTTCGTCGGCACGGGAGGCATCGTCGTCTTCAGCGTGCTGTTGCCCCGACTGAGACTGCCGACGCCTCCCATCTTGCAAGACGTGCTGGTGGCGGTCGCCTCGGTGGTGGTCGCGGTGATGGTGGCGAGCCGAGCCAACGTCAACCTCTCTGGGCTCATCGCCACCAGCGCCGTCCTGACGGCGGTGCTCGGCTTCTCACTGCAGGACGTCATCGGGAACATCGCCGGAGGCCTGGCGCTCCAGATGGACAGCGCGCTCGAGGCAGGTGATTGGGTGAAGGTGGGTGACGTCACCGGCCGGGTGGTCGAGGTGCGGTGGCGGCACACCGCCATCGAGACGCGCAACTGGGAGACCGTGCTCATCCCCAACGCGGTGCTGATGCGCTCGCAGGTCACGCTCCTCGCGCGGCGACAGGGGCAGGCCAGGCTCCTGCGCCGCTGGGTGTACTTCAACGTCGACTGGCGCTACCAGCCGAGCGACGTCGTCGCGGTCGTCGAGACAGCGGTGCGGTCCGCCGAGCTCGCCCGGGTGGCCAAGGAGCCGCCGCCGAACTGCGTCCTGATGGACATGAGCGACACCTTCGGGAAGTACGCCGTGCGGTACTGGCTCAGCGATCTCTCGGCCGACGACGGCACCGACTCGGAGGTCCGCACCTGTGTGTACTTCGCGCTGCAGCGGGCCGAGATGCCGCAGGCGATCCCCGCCCACGCCATCTTCGTCACCGAGGAGAGCGCCGATCGCCAGGCCAACAAGACCAGGCGGCAGATCCAGCGGCGGCTCAACCTGTTCGCCAAGATCGACCTCTTCGGGGTGCTCTCGGAGGACGAGCGCGTCGATCTCTCGGCGCACCTCAAGTACTCGCCGTTCGCGCGGGGCGACGTGATGACGAAGCAGGGGGCGGCTGCCCACTGGCTCTACTTGGTGGAAGACGGCGAGGCCGTCGTGCGGGTGTCCGAGGGGGGGCTCGATCGCCAGGTCGCCACCATCCGCGGGCCCACCATCTTCGGCGAGATGTCGCTGCTCACCGGCGCGCCGCGCTCGGCCACCGTCATCGCCACGTCTGACGTGGAGTGCTTCCGGCTCGAGAAGTCGGCCGTGCAGCGGCTGCTCGAGGCGCGGCCGGCCCTGGCCCAGGAGCTCGCCGGCCTCCTCGCCCGCCGTCAAGTCGAGCTCGACGCCGTGAGAGAGGGCCTCGACGCCGAGGCGGCCAAGGCGAGGGAGGCGAGCGAGGCCCACAACCTGCTCGGGCGCATCAAACAATTCTTCGCCCTCGGCTGAGGCCTAGTGTCGCCCAGTTGTGAGCTCGCCGGATGCTACTGGGCTCCAAGCAGCTGGGGCGCCTGCGGTCCGCCTCGCCCTTGGGAGTCGGCGCTCGCCGTCCTCCCCGGCTCGTGGCGCACGACCTCGAGGACGACGCCGCCAATGGCGAACTCGGCCTCTCCTCGCACCGGAAGCTGCTTGTCGTCGGCGGTGAAGAAGATGGTCATCAGGCCACGGGTGGCGAGCTTCCCGCTGAAGTCTCCATTCACTGTCACCCGCAGCACGTCGAGCTCGCCGAGCGCCGTCGCCAGCCGCTCGACGCCGACCACGGTGGCCTTCATCTGGTACACGGCGCTGCCCGTGAAGACGGGGAGCTCGTGCACCTGCCCCACCTCGAGGCGCGACGTCCGAAGCCGGAAGGCCGCGCTGGCGAGGTCCACCGTTCGAGCCACGATGGGGTACCGGCCCCCACTGGGGGCCAGACCCGCGTGCTGCTTGGTGGTGACGGCCTCCAGCGCCACGAGGTCGTACCGGTATCGCTCGATCCGGCGCTTCCGGTTCTCGTCGGCGAGCAGGTCCGAGCCGAGGGCGTCCCCGGTCAGAGGGTTCCAGTAGGACACGAAGCGATCGCTCACTGGGTACACCGTCGCTATTCCGGTCGTGCGCCCCACGCAGACCAAGGGCCATACCATCCGACCGTAGCGTTGCGTCGGCCAGCCCACCGTCACCTGCGCCTCACCGACGGTCACGCCGAGGAACCGCACGCTGTACGTCGTCTGCTCGCCAGGTCCGAAGGCGTTGGGCAAGGACCCCGCCCAGGCCGCGCCCCAGGCGAGGAGGACGACACCGCAGGCGAGGCGAACTCCTCGAGTGAGCCCATTCGAGCCGAGCGTCGAAGCGGCGTCAGGGAGTCACCGGGTGGCGGTGGTCTTTGTGCTTGCCCAGCGTATGCTCGAGGAGCCGCTTCAGCTTCTCGGCTGCGCCGTCAATGGCTTCGTGTCGGCCCGAGGCGTGATGGGTGACCGCGATGGGCTGCAGGCCCTCGACACGGGCCTCCATCAGGCAGCGCTGGTCGTCCTGCGCTCGCCCGGGGCCATCCTCGTCGCTGAGGTGCACCTCCACCCGGCTGATCCGCTCGCTGAGGTGGGCCAACGCGTGGGTCACCACGCGCTGGACCTCGCCGCTCAGCGCCTCGCCGCCCAATACGTTGCCGTCGGTGTTCACCTGAATCAGCATCTTCATCTCCCTCATGGGCCGTTCTCGCCCCAGGTAAATGCAATCGTCGGCCCAGCGCCCGGGCTGAACGAAATGCGGGGAATCGGCTGGCAGACCCCATCAGGCCGAGGGAGCGGCCCATCAAAATGGTGCGATCGACAGAAGGCGGCGATTTCGTTGCGCCAGCGTGGGTCGCGGAGCATGGTGGCCGTGGCTCATCGCGCTCTTCGAGTCGCAACGCAGCAGTGACGCGCTGGCGGAGGTGTGGATGGTGCTCCATCGTGTCTACTTGACCCCCGGGATGTTCGGCTTCGCCCGCCTTGCCTCGTTCGACTACTTCGTGCACGTCAAGCACGAGCTGGAGAGGCGGTTCGGGGATGCCGGCCAAGGCGTGGAGGTCCACGTGGTTGACGTGGCCCCCACGGCGTCGGTCTGCCGGCGCGCGGCGAGGCTGGCCGAGGTCGTCGAGCGCACCGCCGGAGACGACGGCCCGATTCACCTCCTGGGACACTCCACGGGCGGGCTCGATGCGCGCCTTGTGGCATCGCCGGGCGTGCGGCTCTCGAACTCAGGAGAGCCCCCGCGTTGGCTCCCGCGGCTACGCAGCATCACGATGATGAACACGCCGCACTTCGGCACGCCGCTCGCGAGCTTCTTCGCGACGTCGAAGGGGCAGCGAGCGCTCTACGCCCTCTCTGCCTTCACCATCATCGGCCTCTCGCTCGGCAGGCGTCCGCTCGCGGTCGCGAGCATGCTCATCGCGATGGTGGGGCGCGGCGACCACGCCCTCGGCCTTGAGCTCCACCTCATGGACAAGCTGGTCGACTCCTTGCTGGGCATGCTCGACGAGGCACGCAGCCCGGAGGTGCGCGCCTTCCTCGACGCCATCAAAGACGACCAGGGAGCCGTGCTGCAGGCCAGCCCCGAGGCGATGGACCTCATGGTGGCTGGCATCGCCGACCAGCCGGGTGTCGCGTACCAGTCCACCGCCTCGATGGCGCCGACGCCCTCGGCCAAGAAGTGGCTCGGCACGCTCCGCTCCCCCTGGCGAACGACCTCGCTCACGCTGTTCACCACGCTCCACACCATCACGTCGCGCTTCGGCAAGCGCTACCCCTGCGCCGCGATGTCCGAGGACGCCGACAAGGGCGTCGCGTTCGCCGGCGTGGACACGGAGGCCCTGCTGACGCGGCTGCTCGGCGAGGCGCCCGATCTGCACGCCAACGACGGCATCGTCCCCATTCGTTCCCAGCTCTGGGGGACGCTCATCTGGGCAGGGCTCGGAGATCACCTCGACGTGCTCGGGCACTATCGAGACGACCGACCCGCCAATGGCGCGGAGCTCCGCCACCATGACTGGTTGACCAGCGGCTCGGCTTTCGGTCACGCAGACTTCGAGGCGCTGATGGCCGCCGTCGCGACGGGAATGCTAAGGGCCTCCTGACGCACCGACGCTGGCCGTCGCTAGGGCAACTTCGGCGCCTTCTTGAACGTCGACTCCCCGGTGAGCGACTCGAGGAAGGCCTT